>CALLIL010000036.1 GCA_938009755.1 uncultured Marinomonas sp. | reverse complement strand
AGCATAAGTTATACCTTCTAAAATACACAAAATCCGCGCGATAAACATTATATTTTCATTTAAAATCAATAATTTAGGTTTTATATTTTCGCTGTGGCACATCGTTTGCTATTTCCTATGTTGGATATTTGATAATTCATTATTAAAAAAGATAACGACATACAAAAGGAAATCTCTATGCAAAACGAAACAGCAAGCCAAAAGCCGACAGGCTTTTTCGGCAAAATGCCTTTGTGGCAGAAGATCTTTATCGGTATGGGACTGGGTGTTCTAGCAGGTATCATTCTTGGGCCAAATGCAGAATACCTTAAGCCAATTGGTACTTTGTTTGTGAATGCGATCAAAATGCTGATCGTACCGCTTATTTTCTGTTCTTTGATTGTCGGTGTGACATCCATGGAAGACAGCAGAAAAATGGGTCGTATTGGTGGTAAGTCCATCGTTCTTTATATGCTAACTACCGCGGTTGCGATCACCATTGGTTTGGCATTTGGTTCTGTTTTCGCTCCAGGTGCAGGCCTAAACATGGTTGCAAATGAAAGCAGCGCGATGGCGAAAGAAGCGCCAACGTTAGTACAAACTTTGCTTAACCTAATCCCTAAAAACCCTGTTAATGCATTAGCTGCGGGTAACATCTTGCAAATCATCGTGTTTGCGCTTGGTTTGGGTATTGCGCTAAATCTATGTGGTGAAAAAGCGAAGCCTGCGATTGCTGTTTTTGAAAGCTTGGCAGAAGCGATGTACAAGCTAACAGAATTGGTTATGAAACTGGCGCCATACGGTGTATTCGGTCTTATGGCTTGGGTTTCTGGTAAATACGGTATCGAAGTGTTATTGCCTTTGATCAAGGTAATCGGTGTGGTTTACCTAGGTTGTGTGGTTCATGTCTTGGTTGTGTACACAAGCCTATTGAGCGTGATTGCGCGTTTGAACCCTGTACGTTACTTAAAAGCTTTGTTAAACCCAGCTGCGGTTGCTTTCACGACTACAAGTAGTTCTGGTACATTGCCAGCGACGATCAAAGCGTCTCGCGAAGAATTGGGTGTTTCTAAAGGCGTGGCAAGTTTTGTATTGCCTTTAGGTGCGACGATCAACATGGACGGTACAGCTCTGTATCAAGGTGTTTGTGCTCTTTTCATCGCACAAGCGTTTGGTATTGATTTAGACATGGCGGATTACATGCTAATCATCCTAACGTCTACTTTGGCGTCTATCGGTACTGCGGGTGTTCCAGGCGCAGGCTTGATCATGTTGTCACTTGTTCTAACAACCGTTGGTTTGCCTATTGAAGGCTTGGCGATCGTTGCAGGTATTGACCGTATTCTTGATATGGCGAGAACCAGCGTCAACGTTTGTGGAGACTTGATGGTTTCTGTATTGGTTGGTAAGAGCGAAAACGAATTGGATGAAACGGTTTATAACAAAGAAACGCCAGCGGCGTAATTGGTTATAACCGCCAAGTAATAAGCAAAAACGAAAACGCCCGCCTTGAAAAAGGCGGGCGTTTTTTTTATCACTTCTAGTTATTTACTCAGGATGTTGGTTACATCTATCGCTTCATTTTATGCTGACGACTAAGTTTCCTAACGCGCCAGATTTTAGAACGTCTTCGTGGGCTTGAGGTAGTTCAGAAAGAGAGTAGGTTTTGCGCACAACGGGTTTCAGCAAACCGTTTTCCAATAAAGGACGTAATGACTTAGCAATCAAATCTAATTCGTGAGGCTTAACGTTTGCCAATGCGACACCAAGGACGGAGGCGTCTCGAGCCATCAAATCCCTTGGGTTTATCTCAACCGTACCGCGATTTCCTACCACCGCGACACAACCACCAAAGCCTAAGGCTTTTAAGTCTTGGTCTAGATTGTGGTTCGCTAACATTTCAATGATGACATCAAAGCCGTTTTCCAAAGACTGATAAGGCGCAAGGTGATCGGCTTCGTTGTGCATAATCACGGCATCAACGCCTTGCTCGCGTAATAATGCGGCACCTGCTTCTGTGCCTGCGCTTGCGACGACGGTCATGCCTGCTGCAAGTGCCAGTTGAATCGCTGCAATACCTACGGCACCAGTGGCGCCATGTACTAAGACTTTGTCGCCTGCTTTGGCATGAGCGCGACCAAACAACGCTCGATGCGCCGTCGTGTAAGGAATACCAAGACACGCGCCTTCCTCAAAAGACAAACTGTCAGCCAAAGGAAACACATGGGTTGCAGGGCAAACGGTAAATTCGGCAGAAGAGCCTGTGAGATTACGGCTGAAATAGACGCGTTGACCGATTGTTAAACCCGTTACATCGCTGCCTATTTCAACAATGGTGCCTGAGCCATCAGAACCCGGTGTATGAGGAAAGCTAGCCGTATAATTGTTTGTGCCAGAACGAATATAAGTATCAACAGGGTTTACACCAGCGGCGCCCACTTCAACCAGTACTTGATCCGCAGAAACTCTTGGTTTGTCAGCTTCTACCAGTGCAAGATCGCTTGCTGGGCCGTATGCGTTTAGCTGCATTGCTCTCATATTCGTTACCTCATGTGAATGTGTTTAACTGCCGTACACTTGTTCTGGTAACCAAGTGACAAGCTCTGGCCAGATAGACAACATTAATAACACAAAGAGTTGAATAAGAATAAAGGGTAATACGCCTTTATAAATGGATTGTGTTTTCAACTCAGGTGGCGCAACGCCTCGTAAGTAGAACAAAGCGAAGCCAAACGGTGGCGTTAAGAATGACGTTTGTAAGTTGATCGCCATCATGATGCCTAACCAAATTGGGTCTAATCCCATGGCTAATAAAACCGGTGCAACAATTGGCACAACCACGAAGGTGATTTCAATGAAGTCTAAGATGAAGCCAAGGAAGAACATCAGTAGCATCACGACAATCATTGCGCCAACGACGCCACCTGGCAATTGTGAGAAGAAATCTTGGATGAGTTCTTCACCGCCATAACCGCGGAATACCAAAGAAAACAACGAAGCGCCGACCAAGATCATGAACACCATGCTGGTAACTTTGGTTGTTGAGTACACTGCGTCTTTTAAGGTTGCTTTATTTAATTTACCGCTAATTAACGCCAACAAAGCGGCACCCAAAGCGCCAACACCAGCGGCTTCTGTTGGTGTCGCAATACCAGAAAGAATCGAACCCAATACAGCGAAGATCAACGCTAATGGTGGAACCAAGCCTTTAATAAGTTGTAATGCCAAAGGCTCTGTTGAACCGTTGCGTAATTCTTCTCGTGGCACCGCTGGGGCTTTATGCGGTTGTAACCAAGCAACAACAATCACATACGTGATGTACAACAGAACCAGCATCAAACCTGGGATTAACGCACCGACAAATAGATCGCCGACAGAAATGGTATCAGGAGAGAAAATACCCATTTCCAACTGTGCTTTTTGGAACGAGTTCGACATGACATCGCCCAACAATACTAAGGCGATGGAAGGTGGGATAATTTGCCCTAATGTTCCCGTCGCACAAATAGTGCCGGACGCCAACGCAGGGTCGTAGCCGCGACGCAGCATGGTTGGAAGGGAAATCATGCCCATAGTGACAACGGTTGCGCCAACGATACCTGTGCTGGCCGCCAGTAACATGCCAACGATGATGACAGAAATGCCTAGGCCACCGCGCATGGAACCAAACAACATGGCCATTGACTCAAGGAGCCTTTCCGCCAGTTTTGATTTTTCTAGTAACACGCCCATTAAGACAAAAAGCGGTACCGCAATCAGCGTTTGGTTGCCAACAATGCCAAATAAACGGTTTGGTAAAGCTTGAAGAAACACACTGTCAAATAAGCCGAATACAGAACCTACTGCGGCAAAAATAAGTGCAGTGCCACCCAACGAAAACGCCACAGGGTAGCCAAACAGCAAGCAAATACACACGCCAGCAAAGAGGAATAAAGGGATAAATTCAGCCATGATTACGTCCTCTTCTCAGCGCGAATGACGCCAATGTTTTTCAGAATATCCGCTAATCCTTGAATGATGAGGCTTACCATCATGATAGGAATCAGCGTTTTCAATAAGTACACAAAAGGCAAACCACCCGGATCTGCGGATGTTTCCAATACTCGCCAAGACGCCGCCACGTAATTCACGCTTAAATACGCGGTATAAAAAGTAAATGGCAGCAAAAACAAAACACCACCAATAACATTGACCCATGCTTTTTTGGTTGGTGAAAAGCCGCGATAGAAAACATCAACACGAACGTGTTCATCGTCTTTTAATGTATAGGCTGCGCCCAACATAAAGACTAAAGCATGCATATAAAGAACAGATTCTTGCATTGCAACTGAGCTGATATCAAAGCCATAACGCAGTAAAACGATCAGGCAAGTTAGCAGCATCATTATTAACGTTAGCCAAGCAACTAACCGTCCTACATGGTGGGAAATTGTCTCAGCGACACAAACCAGTTTGTCTAACATTAGGGCACTCACAGAGTTATTTATCATTGTTTTCCGTTGCTCTTTGTTCATTTGACGCTCAGGTGGTCAAAAATAGAGCAAAAAACCGGATCGCTATTCTAGGGGATATCGTCACACAAGTGAATGTTTTCGCGGCTTGCAAAGCCGTATTCGTGCATTTTTTATGGGAAAGAAGGGGAGATGAATGGCATGCGGAGCGTGGTTTTAGGAGGTTCGTATTTTCTTACGTGGTTTAGATACTCTAAACTAAGCGAGTTTTGCCGTTACTTTGAGCCTTGGGGAAAGGTCTTTTAACAACTGTTTTATCATGGATATGGGTTGGAAAATGAGTACATTAAGAACGTGGGTTATCACAGTGACAATGCGTACTGTGCCAGTATCAATAGGTTCTGGCATGCCTCAAGGAGAGATTCTTTCTGATGTTGTGGTGGCTGAAGACGCGTTGAAAAAAGCGCTCACACGAGTAGAAGAATATATTGAAAGCAAAGGGTTTGAACTGCTTGATATTCGCCACGCTGAAATATTTATTCCAAGAACCTTTAGCAGGGACAATAAAGCACTTGAGCATACCATTATGGATGCCGTTACCTACGTTGGGCATTACCCTGAAAAAGTGTCATTTGGCACCATGCTGGATTCGGCTTATTTTGAAAAACAACCGAAACCTTGGTTAGTGGAAACCCATGTCAAAGCCTTACCTTCTTGGAATGGCTCTATGCCGTATCAAGATGCGCAATATTATAATAATTGCCTTGTGTACGCCGTCACCAAAGAAACCGCTGTGGCATTAGTGTCTGATGCATTACTAACAAGAGATTTTGAAATCCACGAACTCATGCGCTGCGAAATCTTTGACGAAGAAACAACAAAGCCTTTATATCGAACGGAAACACACCCAACGTTCAGCGATATTACGATCAGTACCATTGAGCCTTATGTCACCACGTTCTTGAATACCAAAACCCTAACGTTTGGTGATTTTATTTTTCCAGAAGACAAAGCGGAATCACCGTGACATCTGTAGAAAACGATAACGTCATGAAACTGGCGTGTCGCTTACCGCTAGACTAATGAGCGTAAAGAGAATTTGACCTCCTTTAAACAAGCCCTTCTTTCCTTCTTAGAAATTATTTACGGTTTTATTTCGAAATATTTCACTGTGTAACATTACTGTCACACACCTTTTTTATAGTACTCACCATCGAACGAGATATGAGCAGCCGCTCATTAATTTTTGACTATAACCATTGGGGTTTATGTGATGAAAAAACTAGTTGCAAGTTTGGCAGTAGCTGCAGCAATGGGCGTTTCTGTTAACGCTGTTGCAGATGTAGACGCAGGTTTGATTTCTTACTCGAAAGCAAGTGGTGTATCTGGAAACATTTCAAGTGTTGGTTCTGATACGTTAGCCAATCTTATGACATTGTGGGCAGAAGACTTCAAACGTTTATACCCAAATGTAAACATCCAAATTCAAGCGGCTGGTTCTTCTACTGCGCCACCAGCGTTGACTGAAGGCACATCTAACTTCGGTCCTATGTCTCGTACAATGAAAGACAAAGAAATTGCAGCATTCGAGAAAAAATTCGGCTACAAGCCTACTGCTATTCCAGTAGCAATCGACGCGCTAGCGGTTTTCGTACACAAAGATAACCCAGTAAAAGGTTTGTCTCTTCCTGAAGTAGATGCAATCTTCTCTTCTACTCGTAAAGGTGGACACAGCGAAGACATCACTAACTGGGGTAAAGCGGGCTTAACTGGCGCTTGGACTAACCGTGATGTTCAATTGTTTGGTCGTAACTCAGTATCTGGTACTTATGGTTACTTCAAGTCAAACGCACTTTTCAAAGGTGACTTCAAAAACTCTGTAAACGAGCAGCCTGGTTCTGCGTCTGTTGTACAGTCTGTTTCTACATCACTTAACGGTATTGGTTACTCTGGTATCGGTTACAAAACGTCTTCTGTACGTGCTTTACCTCTTTCTAAGAAAGAAGGTGGCAAGTTGATCGAAGCAACGCCAGCAAACGCGGCGACTGGCAAATACCCACTTTCTCGCTTCCTTTACGTTTACGTAAACAAAGCGCCGAACAAGCCATTAGCACCACTACAACGTGAATTCGTTAAAATGGTTCTTTCGAAAATGGGTCAAGAGGTTGTTGTAAAAGACGGTTACGTACCTCTACCAGCGAAAGTGGCTGACAAATACCTGAAAACGCTAGGTATTAAATAAGTAGGCTAAGCGACATTGAATAAGCCCTAAGCAGGACAGCATAACGCTCTCCTGCTTTTTGCTACTTTCTCGTTGTCATAAAATTGTCACACAAAAAAGATGAATTCGGATGACTAAACCAACTGACCATCAGATGCCTGAGCTGGATTTCAACACGCCAGCTTTGAAGCGTCATCGCAAACTTCGAGCCCTGAAAGACAAAGTGGCTGGAATGGGGATTGCTATCGGCGGTAGTAGTGTAATTCTTGCTGTACTGCTGATCTGTTTCTATCTCCTTTATGAAGTTGCACCATTATTTTCAGGTGCTTCTATCGACCCTAAGGCAAGCTATTCTTTGCCAGCGCAAAGTGAAGGTGAAAGCCTTTATTTAACCACGGAAGAACAATCTGAAATTGGTATGCGCGTTGCCTCTAATGGCAGCATCGTATTCTTTTCTATTGCAGATGGTTCCGTCATTGAGACTGTTGAAAACGCACGCGCACAAGCGGTGACGAGTTTTGCGGTTGAATCGGACACAAGTCGTTTACTGGCGTTTGGTTACGCTGACGGTAAAGTGGTTATTAAAAAACACGGTTACCGAATTTCTTACCCTGATGGAACACGTTTAATCACGCCTTTTGTTGAATACCCTTATGGTGAAGAAGCGATTGATGTGGCTAATTTTTCGATTGAAAAATTGGCGGTTCGTGACAGTGAAGACGGTTTAACCATCGCGGCATCGGGTGCGACTCAAAGCGCCATTTTACAAGTCACTAAAGATGTTAACTTCATCACAGAAGAAGTTGAGTTGACTGAGCAGCGTGAAGCCATTCCTTTTATCGCAGACATTAAAAGCTTACTGATTAGCGGAAATCAGCGTTCTTTGTATGTGGCGACACATTCAGGTGAGTTCAGTGAATTTGACCTACGCGACTTCGATAACATCAGCTTAAAAGACAGCGCGTCATTAGTGGCTGAGAATGCTGAACTGGTTTCCATGAGCTATTTGGTGGGTCAGACTTCTGTCATGGTCGCAGATTCTTCTGGGCGTGTGAGCCAATGGTTTAACGTTCGAGATGATGAAACCAACGAAGAGAAACTGCATTTTATCCGTGATGTACAACAACCCAATGCTTTGGTTGATGTGGCCATGGAACAGCGTCGTAAAGGCTTCGCGACACTGGACGATAACGGTGTTGTGGCCATCTACAATGCCACTTCGACTCGTAAAGTGATTGATGAGCAATTAAGTGACGAAACCGCGCGCTTGATCAGCTTCTCGCCTCGTGCCAATGGTTTGTTATTAGAAGATAGTAAAGGTATGCACTTTTACTATGTGGATAACGAACACCCAGAAGTGTCTTGGTCGTCTTTGTGGGGACAGGTTTGGTACGAAAGTTACCCTGAGCCAACATACACTTGGCAGTCTTCTGCAGCGAACAACGACTTTGAACCAAAATACAGCTTAATGCCTTTGGCATTTGGTACGTTAAAAGCCGCTTTCTACGCCATGTTGATGGCGGTGCCTTTGGCAATTTGTGGTGCGATCTACACGGCTTACTTCATGGCACCAGCCTTGCGTCGTAAGATCAAGCCTGTGATCGAGCTAATGGAAGCGCTACCAACGGTTATTCTTGGTTTCTTAGCGGGTTTATTCTTCGCGCCTTTCTTAGAAGAAAACTTGGCAGCAACCTTTAGTATCTTGGTTGTCTTACCAGTTGGTATTTTGTTGTTTGCTTACCTTTGGTCTCGTTTACCGACGAAGCTTCGTTGGTTGGTTCCTGAAGGTTGGCAGCCATTGGTCTTAATCCCTGTGATCATTTTCTTGGCGTGGTTCTGTTTGGCGATGAGCCCTGTCATTGAGTTGAACTTCTTTGGCGGCAATATTCGTGGCTGGATTACTCATGATCTTGGTATTACGTTCGACCAGCGTAACGCTCTTGTCGTTGGGTTTGCCATGGGCTTTGCGGTTATTCCGACAATCTTCTCTATCACGGAAGATGCCATTTTCAGTGTACCAAAAGCATTAACTCAAGGTTCGTTGGCTTTGGGTGCGACTTACTGGCAAACCATGACTCGCGTTGTTTTACCAACAGCAAGCCCAGGTATTTTCTCGGCTGTAATGATTGGTATGGGTCGTGCGGTAGGTGAAACCATGATCGTTCTTATGGCGACAGGTAACACACCAATTATGGACTTCAATATCTTTGAGGGTATGCGTACCTTGGCGGCGAACCTTGCCGTGGAAGTACCAGAATCTGAAGTGGGAAGTTCACATTACCGTATCTTATTCTTGGCAGCGTTTGTTCTGTTTATCTTCACTTTTATAGTGAATACGATCGCTGAAACCGTGCGTCAGCACCTACGCAAAAAATACGGGTCATTGTAATGAGTAGCGAAATTAAAATGGAAAAGAAGTCCGTATCCGAGTGGTTTAAATCTGGCGATCCATGGGTGTGGCTAAATGCAGGCGCTGTGGCGATTTCGGTCATCATGGTTGTGGGTTTATTGTTGTTGATTGCGGTTCGTGGTTTAGGGCATTTTTGGCCTGCGGATGTCATGCAAGCGACGTATTCATTGCCGGGTGAAAAACCGTACACGGTTGCGGCTGAGCGTGTAGAGAGTGTTGACGTAACTTCTGCTCAGCTTCGTGAAGCGGGTGTTAACCTTCCGGACGATGGCGATGCGATTTTGCAACGTACTTTGTTGAAAATGGGTAACCGCGATGTATACGGTGCGGATTTCGGTTGGGTTCTGGATAAGTACTTAAGCGACATTCAAACACCTGAGATGCTGTTTGCGGCTGAACGCCATGAATGGGGCAACCTTTACGGTTACCTTATGTCGGTAAAAGAAGACGGACAGGTTGTGTCGGAAACGACAGATTTAACGCCGACGGATTCTGCCTTGGCAACGTGGGCGGCCTTTGAAGCAAGTATTGAGCGTGCGTCTCAAATTCACGATGAAATCAAAGACATCGAAAAAGGCGACATTGGTAAAATTAACCATGCCCTTGAGCGTATTCGTCTTAAGCAACGTCGTCTTGAGCTAAGTGGCGATTTAACGCCAGCAGCAGAAGCTGACCTTGCGGCTGAACGTTCACAATACGATGAAGAATATAAAGGCTTACAGTCAACTTTGGCGGCGCTTTATCAGCAGATCAATCGTGACTCGTTTACTGTTCAGGTAATGGACGGCACGGTACATGACATTCAAGTATCGAAAATTGTTCACGCTTTCCGTCCGAATGCGATGGGCGTTTTTGCTAAGTTGGGTTTCTACTTCAATAAGGTATGGGAATTCCTAACAGATGACCCTCGTGAAGCGAACACAGAAGGTGGGGTTTTCCCTGCGATCTTCGGTACCGTAATGATGGTATTGTTGATGACGGTGTTGGTTACTCCTTTCGGTGTTGTGGCGGCGGTTTACCTTCGTGAATACGCAAAGCAAGGGGTTATTACTCGTGTCATTCGTATCGCGGTAAACAACTTAGCAGGCGTGCCTTCTATTGTTTACGGTGTCTTCGGCTTGGGTTTCTTTATCTACTTTTTGGGTTCAGGAATCGACGAAGCGTTTTTCCCAGAAGCCTTGCCGTCACCAACCTTTGGTACCGGTGGTTTGATGTGGGCATCGATTACTTTGGCATTGTTAACTGTGCCTGTGGTTATCGTGGCGACAGAAGAAGGTTTGTCTCGTATTCCGCGTAACGTTCGTGAAGGCAGCTTGGCGTTAGGTGCAACCAAAGCCGAAACACTATGGCGTGTTGTTTTGCCGATGGCGAGTCCTGCGATCATGACGGGCGTTATTTTGGCTGTGGCTCGTGCCGCGGGTGAGGTGGCTCCTTTGATGTTGGTTGGTGTGGTAAAACTGGCTCCGACCTTGCCTCTTGATGGAAACTACCCATTCATTCATTTAGATCAGAAGTTCATGCACTTAGGCTTCCATATCTATGATGTGGGTTTCCAAAGCCCGAACGTGGAAGCAGCGCGACCACTTGTTTATGCTACAGCGTTATTACTTGTGATGGTTATTGCCTTGTTGAATTTCTCAGCAGTAACGATTCGAAATCACCTACGTGAAAAATACAAATCGCTAGAAATGTAAGCGGAGAAGAAAAGATTATGAGCGAAGAAAAAACACACTCAATTGATATTTCAGCAATGCAGCGTAGCCAACAAGCTTTGCGCATTGAAGACGAAACCGTTTGCCTTTCTGTAAAGGACTTGCACCTTTATTACGGCGAAAAAGAAGCGCTGAAAGGCGTGGACATGGTTATCCCTGAGAAGAAAGTAACGGCGTTTATCGGGCCTTCTGGTTGTGGTAAATCCACATTGTTACGTTGTTTCAACCGCATGAATGACTTGGTAGACAGCTGCCGCATTACGGGCGAAATCAACCTACATGACAGCAATATTTATGCAAAAGGCACTGACGTTGCAGAATTGCGTCGTCGCGTTGGTATGGTGTTCCAAAAGCCAAACCCGTTCCCAAAAAGCATTTATGAAAACGTGGCTTATGGCTTACGTATCCAAGGCATTAACAAAAAGCGTGTGATTGATGAAACTGTTGAGTGGGCATTACGTTCAGCGGCTTTGTGGGACGAAGTGAAAGACCGTCTTCATGAAAGTGCGCTTGGTATGTCTGGTGGTCAGCAACAACGTTTGGTAATTGCGCGCACCGTTGCCGTGAAGCCTGAAGTGTTGTTGTTGGATGAACCTGCTTCTGCCTTGGACCCAATCTCGACATTGAAAATTGAAGAGTTGATCCATGAGTTGAAGAAAGATTTCACCATTGCCATCGTAACGCACAATATGCAACAGGCGGCGCGTGTGTCTGATTACACTGCGTTTATGTACATGGGTGATTTGATTGAGTTTGGCGATACCAATTCTTTGTTTACTAACCCAAGTAAGCAACAAACTGAAGATTACATTACTGGTCGTTACGGCTAGAGGCGGAGGGGAGTAACATGCAAGAATTTACAACGGATCATATTTCTCAGCAGTTTAACAAAGAGCTAGAAGCACTTCGTCAACACTTTCTAACCATGGGTGGCGTGGTTGAAAATCAAGTACAAGACGCCCTACAAGCTTTACTAGAAAGCAATGGTGAATTGGCTGAGAAAGTAAAAGCACAAGATAAAATAGTGAACGAGCTAGACGGTTTAATCGACGACGAATGTAACCGTATTCTAGCGATTCGCCAACCGGCAGCGTCTGATTTACGTATGATCGTGTCTATCAGTAAAGCGGTAGGCGAATTAGAGCGTATGGGTGACGAAGCGAAGAAAGTCGCTCGCATGGCGTTGAGCTTGATCGAAGAAGGTGAATCTCCACGAGGTTACGTTGAGATCGACCGTATTGGTCAAATGGTCTCTCGCATGGTGCACGATACGCTTGATGCTTACGCGCGCTTGGACATTGAAGCGGCGATTAAAGTGGCTGAAAAAGACCGTCGTGTAGACCAAGAATATGAAGCGTCTATGCGCTCTTTGGTGACTTACATGATGGAAGATCCACGCAGTATTTCTCGTGTTATGAATGTGATTTGGGTTTTGCGCTCTCTTGAACGTATTGCCGATCATGCGCGTCATACTTGTCAACATTTGATCTTCATGGTGAAAGGCGTCAACGTGCGTCACGTATCAGCAAGTGATCTTTCAAATATGATTACTAAGAAAGACTAATACGACCGATTATGTCTTTTGATTCAACGAATGGCCGTTTCTATTGCATTATAGAGCGGCTATTTTTTTATGGCTTTTCCTTGTTTGTTCAACAAAATTTGTTTGGCTCCAGCATTAAGCTTACCTATTATTAGTCTCTCTTTTAAATAATGATTTAGGCTGCCATGTTTTCTTTCACTGCTTCTACTGACGTTTCTTCCGATGAGTATTATCAAGAACTTGTATCTCAACTGACTGGCTTGTTGAGTGAAGAGCGGGATTTAATTTGTAACGCGGCGCAACTGTCGGCCTTTATCATGCAAATGGTGCCAGATTTAAATTGGTCAGGTTTTTACTTTGCCCGTGAAGAAGAGCTGGTTCTTGGGCCTTATGTTGGCAAAGTCGCTTGCACTCGAATTCCCTTTGGGCGAGGCGTGTGTGGTAAAGCCGCAGAGACGCTTGAAACACAGCGCATTGAAGATGTTCACGCGTTTGAAGGGCACATTGCTTGCGATGCAGATTCGGCCTCTGAAGTGGTGATTCCAGTGTTAGTAGAAGGCCGCTTAATCGGTGTTTTCGACATGGACAGTCCAAACGTTAATCGCTTCACAGAAAAGGATCAGAAAGGTCTAGAAGCCTTAGTGAACGTCTTTGTTAAAGCGACAGACTTTGCTTGGCATTTTTAGATTGTTCATCTGCTGTTAGCTAGAAAGTGCATTTTAGCGCCCTAAAAAATACTTCTCTAGCGCAGCGATTGACGCTTTATGACAGTCTTCAAAACCTTTCATAATATGCTCTACTACAGCGCCATCACGCGCGGATGACGCCTCTTCTAATTGATTGCATAGATCTGAGAAAGTGGAGAGCCCCATATTTAAGCTGGATGACTTTATTGAATGGCTTATGGAGCGAATTTCAGTGTAATTCTTTTCTTCCCAAGCGTTATGTAATAAAGCGATTTTTTTAATACTTTCTTCGACATACACTGATCGTACCTGATTGATCACGGATTTCCCTAGTTGACGACAAAGATCGTCTAAATGCGTTTGGTCCATCATATCCATTACCTTCAAGTTATGCTTTTTTTGAGTGAAAAGTGTTTGATATCACTTTTTCCAATTGGCTTTGCGTTAGCGGAAATGCCATAGAAGCAATGTTCGACTTGTGGTCGTTATTTGCTTCTGTCTGATAACGAATGATCGGTTTATTATGTTGATTCCATTGTTGAATGGTTTCTGCTTCATTGTATTCAGACCACGTCATATTGCCCAGAATAATAAAGTCGTAGTTTTCGTATTTATGTATTTGGTGGCTTGTCGTGGTCAGCCGTATTGTTTCAATATCCAGTTCAGCAAGTTGATGCTTCATAATATGCGCAATATTGTTGTCGACCTCTATTAATAACGCCTGTTTCGCGGTTATTTTTATTCGGTTGTTTGATGTTTCTAATGCTGATTCTTTATTATTTGCAACATGAAAAGGGATATCAATCCAAAATTCACTGCCATTTTTCGCATCGCTTGAGAAATGTATTTCGCCTTTCATTAACGACACCAACTTGTAACAAAGAGCCAAATTAAAGCCCGCTCTGCTCAATAGCGTCGGTTCCTTCTCAATTGATGTTGAAGCATGAGGGCGTAAGTTGTTTTGCAAAGGAACAGGTATTCCGTTTCCTGTGTCTTTAATGACAATTTGTAGCATTCGTATTTCTCCCGTGCTGTGTGATGGTGGGGAAATTGGAACGCTCATGGTCGTGGGTCTAATGTGAATACTAATGCTGCCTGAAGGCGTATGAGCAATGGCATTTTGGATAAAGGCTGTGATGACTTCTTTGACTCGCTCGAAATCAAGTGTGACATAAGCTGGCAGCTCAGGATCAACGTACAGAATGCTTTGTAAGGATCTTCTAGAAATTTGAGGAGAGAGGGTTTCGAGCAAACCTTCAATCGCTTTGCGCAAGTTTTTTGTAGATGGCTTAAGGGTGAGCTTATTGGCGTCGACGAGGGAGAAATCAGACACCATATCAATGGTTTGTAAAAGTTGTTGTCCAGACTCTTCTAGGTGAAGAGAAAGGGCGTGTGGTGAATCGATATTGGCTGATTTTTGCAATCTTTTAGCGATTCCTAAAATGGCGTGTGCGGGAGAGCGAATCTCTTGGTGGATGAATGAGATAATATTGGCTCTATCTTCATAGAAAGTTTTGATTTTTTCATGCGTACTACGATTGAGCTTCTTAGCTTTACGTAACGCCGTTAGTTTTTTTAACGTTAGGAAACAAAGAAGCAGTAAGCCAATGAGCAAAATAACGGATAAGGCTTTAATAGAAAACAAACGTGCTTGCAGTGTTTCGTGTTCTCTTTCTATGAATTCTGTACTTCCTTTGTTTATCAAAGCCGTAAGTTCATTAGATTGAAGCTCTATTTTCTTTAGGCGTGTCATCAGCTCTTGAGCATAAGACATGTCCCCTTGGCTTACTTTGGACGTATGATAACTGAGTAATTCGAGCTCACCGTTAATAATATTTAATAATCGAGTAATTCGACCTTCTTCATAATCGCGAATGAGGTTTCCTACGTCGCCTTCCCTTAATAGATCTACGCGACTCATGAGTATTTCATATTGGGCAAACACTTCTTCATGGTTGGCTGAATCGCTGTCTTGGTCTAACGACAATAGGTGATTTGAAAATTGATAGATTTGTATTTGTAATTGCAGAGTGTTCCATAAAGAGCTTTCAAAGATGCGACGACTGTCACTCTGCGCATTATTGCTCGTATAGGAAATGATACCAAATACCGCCGCGGCAATAGCGATGACCAGACAAATAAAAGCGTATAAGGAATAGCGTTTGAATTTGGATACCCAGCCCTTCATTTTTACCATTTTCACTTTATTACTCCGTGGTGACGATGGATTTAATTTTATTAATTTGCCAAATAGAACGGCTATAAAAGATTTCGTTTCTAAGTTCTGGTTGTGAATCGAACGGGTAAATCACCATAATCGGACCAAGGTTGCGAATGCTCATGTTTTTGCCGTCCTGATGAGTTGCAAAGATGGCCCCTTTTTCAAGGAAGTCATTAATCGGTATTTCGGTCATATACCCATTCATAGCAAAGACTTGTAAGAGGTTTCCTTTGTTGCCTATTTTCTCTAATAAACTGGCGACTGAAAAACCTCGGTAAGTATGTACGCCTTCGGCCCACGGGTTCTCTGTTACGACGGTATGCTGAGGTAAAGCGTTTAGCATGTTTAAATCAAAGCTTGCACTGTCATTAGTGTTGGTGGTTTCGATTGCGCCAGATACGCTGAGTATAGTTCGACCAGTTGGTTTTTCGAGGGCATAAGAGAGCGTTGACAGTGAACACAGTAATAGAGAAGTAGCGAATAACCGAAAACGCATAAAAGCTCCAAATAGAAAGCGAAAGAGGTGACATATTAAATAATACTAAAGCCTTAATATTATGGCGGTTATTTCAAGAAGAGTGTAAAAAAGTTTGATTTTATTCGTAATTGATTTCTATGCATGGCGCTCTATAAACCAGTCTATTGAGTCATAATAGACTGGCTTTCAAGATCATTTTATGTCGGCTAAGCGCGAACACGCGACCTGATGCACATCAGAAAATGCACTAAGCAAAGGTTTTTCAGTAGAGCAGGTTTCATTTGCATGAGGGCAACGTGTACGAAATACACAACCAGATGGCGGATTAATAGGAGAGGGTAAGTCTCCCGCCAGTAGCTGAATGGTTTTGCCTCTCTCTATTTTTGGGTCTGGAACTGGCACCGCTGACATCAAAGCTTTCGTGTAAGGATGTTGAGGGTTGTCATAGAGAGATTTTTTGCTGGCCAGCTCAACAGGGTTGCCCAAATACATGACTAAAACACGGTCAGAGATGTGTTTCACTACACTCAAATCGTGTGCGATGAATACCAAAGACAAGTTCATCTCTTCTTGTAACTCTTTGAGCAAGTTCACCACTTGCGCCTGAATAGACACATCCAACGCGGAAACGGGCTCATCACACACAATCAACTTGGGTTTTAAAATCAACGCGCGGGCAATCCCAATTCGTTGACATTGACCGCCAGAAAATTCATGGGGATAACGGTTAATCACGTTAGGTAATAAGCCCACGCGGTTCATGATTTGGCGTACTTCGTTTTTGACGTCTTCTTTAGACAACTCTGGTTTAAAGGTTTTCAGTGGCTCTGCAATGATGTCGCCCACTGTCATACGAGGATCAAGTGACGCCAGTGGATCTTGGAAAATCATTTGCAGCTCTTGGCGTTTGTCGCGCATTTGCTTTTTATCAAGGCCGGTTAAGTCTTGTCCAAGCCAAACCACATTGCCTTCTGTAATCGGCACAAGACGAAGCAGCGCTCGGGCTAGAGTGGATTTTCCGCAACCAGATTCGCCTACGACACCAAGAGTTTCCCCTTCGTAAATGGTTAAATTCACGCCATCAACGGCTTTTAGCGCTTGGCCTTTTTCCCATGGCCATGCGTTGTCTGATTTGATATTGAAATGGACTTTTAAGTCTTTCACTGTCATTAAGACGTTGTTGTTTTGTTCTGCAACGGTGTGTTCAATTGTCATGATTATGCCCAGCCTTCTGTTGTTTTATGGCAAGCGCTCATTTGCCCTGAGGCAAAAGTTTCGAGGCTTGGCGCGATGTTTACACAGCGCTCTTTGGCAAATTCACAGCGCGCTTCAAAAGGGCAACCAGAAGGTAAGTTCAGCAAGTTAGGTGGATTTCCTGGAATGGTCGCCAACACACTGCCTTCGTTGTCTAAACGAGGAATGGCGTTTAAGAGGCCTTGTGTGTACGGGTGCGTTGGGCGATAAAACACGTCTTCCGCAGAGCCATATTCCATGGTTCGCCCCGCGTACATAACGAGTACTTTGTCACACAAACCAGCGACGACACCAAGATCATGCGTAATCATAATGATGGAGGTATTGAAGTCGTCTTTGAGCTCATTCAGTAACGTAAGAATTTGCGCCTGAACCGTCACATCCAACGCCGTGGTTGGCTCGTCTGCGATCAGCAATTTAGGTTGGCACAATAACGCCATGGCAATCATGACACGCTGACGCATGCCGCCAGAAAATTCGTGTGGATACATGTTCATGCGTTTGCGCGCTTCTGGCATTTTTACGGCGTCGAGCATGTGAACGGACGCTTCAAAGGCGTCCGCTTTGCTCATGCCTTTGTGTAGCATCAAGACTTCCATTAATTGTTTGCCGACCTTCATATAAGGGTTCAATGAGGTCATTGGGTCTTGGAAAATCATCGCGATGTCTTTTGAGCGAATGCGATTCATGGCTTTTTCGTTCAAAGATAAGATATTCCTGCCTTCGAAACGCGCTTCGCCTTCTATGATGCCGTTGTTCGCGAGCAACCCCATTAACGCGAAAGCCGTTTGGCTTTTGCCTGAGCCGGATTCACCAACGATGCCCAAGGTTTCTCCTTGTGCAAGGGCGAAATTTAAGTTGTTCACGGCGGTGACGAAGCCGTCTGGCGTGGCGAATTTTACTTGTAAATTGTCGACTTCAAGTAATGGCTCTGCCGTGTGTAATTCTGTGGCTAATGACATAAATCCTCCTTAGCGGTCTTTCGGGTCAAGCGCGTCTCGTAAGCCGTCGCCGAGGAAGTTAAAGCAAAACAAGGTCACCACAAGGAAGCCTAATGGCCAAGCCAGTTGCCAGATGGCGATCTCCATGTTTTGCGCGCCTTCTGAAATCAATGCGCCCCAGCTCGTCATTGGCTCTTGTACGCCAAGGCCTAAGAAGCTGATAAAAGATTCCAGCAAGATCATGTTTGGTACCAATAGCGTGGCGTACACCACGACAATGCCAAGCACGTTTGGCACGATGTGACGTAAAATGATTTTTGGTGTCGACACACCACAAGCGTAAGCGGCTTCTATGTATTCTTTGTTTTTCAAACTCAACGTTTGCCCACGAACGATTCGAGCCATGTCGAGCCAAGAAATCGCGCCAATGGCGACGAAGATAAGGAATATTTGACGACCAAATAACGTCATCAAAATAATCACGAAAAACATGAAAGGAAATGAGTTTAGGATTTCTAGAAAGCGCATCATCACGCTATCAACGCGCCCGCCAAGATAACCTGATGTGGCGCCATAAAGCGTGCCAATCACAATGGCAACAAAACTGCCTAAAACACCCACCAATAAGGAAATTTGGCCTCCTTGCATGGTGCGTACGAAAATATCGCGTCCTAATGTGTCGGTACCAAAATAGTGACCGTTTTCTATGTTCGGGCGGCCTAATACGGAAATATCAGACAGCGCTTCCCAATCGATGTCTTCGTAATGCCATTGGCTGAGGAAAGGCCCTAAGAGTGCAATCGAGGTAATCAAGGCAAGCACGATGAGGCTGACAACAGCCGCGTGGTTAGAGAAAAAGCGACGACGGGCGTCTTGCCATAAACTGCGGCCTTCTACTTCCACCACCTGTTGGGCGAATTGTTCAACGGCCTGAACTTTGTCTTTGTTGGTAATCATAATGAGGCCTTAATAACGGATTTTCGGATCGATGACGGCGTATAAAACATCGACAATGGCGTTGAAAAGAATGGTTAAGGTGCCGACGAGAATTGTCACGCCCATGACCATGGAATAATCACGGTTTAATGCGCCATTGATGAAATGTTGGCCAATGCCACCTGTGCCAAAATACACGTCCACGATCACTGAGCCGGTCACAATGCCGACAAACGCAGGCCCAAGATAAGAAATCACAGGCAACATAGCTGGGCGTAAAGCGTGCTGGAGAATAATGCGATGCTTAGGTAAGCCTTTTGCCTTCGCCGTACGAATGAAATTGGAATGCATGGTTTCAATCATGCTGCCGCGGGTGATACGAGCGATTTGGGCAATGTAGCTGGTGGACATGGCGATCACTGGCATCACCAAGTAAGGCCAAGCGCCGCCATTCCAACCGCCCGGAGGTAGCCAATGATTGTAGATAGAGAAAAATAAAATACACAAAGGAGCCAATACAAAGTTGGGTAGCACGATGCCAAGGTTGGCAAAGCCCATGACACTGTAGTCAATCCACGAGTTTTGTCGTAAGGCGGCAATCACGCCGCAACCGACACCAATCAGCAAGGCGACAATAAATGACCAGATGCCAATTTCTGCAGAAACAGGGAAGCTTTGCGCGATCAATTCATTGATAGTGAAATCTTTGTATCGGAAGGAAGGGCCTAAATCGCCTTGTAATAATCCGCCTAAATAATAAAAGTATTGGTTTATAACAGGTTCATCCAAATGGTATTTGGCATTAATGTTTGCTAATACTTCGGGTGGAAGAGTGCGCTCGCTGGAGAATGGACTTCCTGGTGCAGAGTGCATCAAGAAGAAAGATACTGTAATTAAGATGAGCAGCGTTGGGATGGCTTCCAGCACGCGCTTCAAAACAAATGTAAACATAAGATTCTTACCGAACTAGGCGTAACGAATACGCGCTAATATTGACGATCTATTGATGGATCAAAAAGAACCTAGATTCTGCTTCTGTCCAAATGACAGAAACAGAACCTTGGTTTTTGCCTTCAAGTCAGCTACTAAAGTGATTTAGTGCTTAATGATGTACATGTCGCGGGTGTAAATCTTATCTTCAGGGTTAGGGAAGTAACCGCCTACATAAGGTTTGACCAAACGCTTAGTCACGTACTGGTAGATAGGTGCGACCGCCATGTCTTGAGCAATGGCGATTTCTTCGGCTTTGTTGTAGTTAGCGGAAGGGTCGTGACTGGTTTTCGCTTCATTCAACAATTTGTCGTACTCTGCGTTACTGTATTTACCGTCGTTGTTACCATGAGATGAGGTCAATAGATCCAACATGGTAGAGGCTTCGTTGTAATCACCAATCCATCCGGCGCGAGCCACATCAAATTGCTGATGTTTCTTCGTTTCTATGTAGGTTTTCCACTCTTGGTTTTCCAGTGTAACGTTAACGCCCAAGGTTTTTTTCCACATGGAAGAAATGGCAATGGCAAGTTTCTTGTGGTTTTCATTGGTGTTGTAAAGCAGCGTGAAGGACAGTGGGTTGCTCTTAGAAAAGCCCGCTTCTTCCATTAGGGCTTTGGCTTTTTCGTTGCGTTCTTTTTGTGTCCAAGTGGCGTAATCTGGTGTTGCTGGATTAAAGCCGTTTACCACTTCTGGTGTGAAAGAGTAAGCTGGAATCTCACCTGTGCCTGCAACAAACTTAGTAATGACATCTCGATCAATGGCATAAGATAAGGCTTTACGAACACGAACGTCGTTGTAAGGCGCTTTGGTTGTGTTGAACTGATAGTAGTAAGTGCCCAACATAGGCGTCACAACGACTTGATCTGGTATGTCGCGAGTAAGTTGCTTGAAGTGATCGTTTGGTAGCTCGTAGCTTAGGTCCATTTGTCCTGCTTGGAAGCGTTTCAATTCTGCGTTCGGTGATTCGATCGGCAAAATAGTCACTTTATTGATGACGGTTTTGTCGTTATTCCAATAGTTTTCATTGCGAGAAAATACCATCTTCTCGTTTACAACCCATTCGTCCATTTTGTACGCGCCGTTAGAAACAATGTGCTCGGCTTTTGTCCATTCGCTTCCCCATTTTTCAATGGTGGCTTTTGGCGCAGGGAACATGGTTTGGTGTGAGGTCATTTTTACAAAGTAAGGAACAGGGCGTTCAAGATTCACTTGGAAAGTGTAATCGTCGATGGCTTTTACGCCTAATGTGCTTGGGTCTGCTTCACCCGCAATGATTTTAGAGGCATTGACAATAGAAGGGATTTCAATGAACCACGCGTAAGGTGAGGCCGTTTCTGGATCAACGGCACGTGTGAAGCCGTAAACAAAATCGTGAGCCGTTACTGGGTCGCCGTTCGACCATTTTGCGTCTTCGCGTAAGGTGAAAGTATACACAGTGTTATCTGCGTTCGCTGTGTAGCTCTTGGCAACACCTGGCACTAGGTTGCCATCGCCATCTTGGTTGTATAAACCTTCAAAAAGATCCGCTGCACGAAGTGAACCTGGTGTGCCTTCAATTTTTTGCGGGTCTAATGTGGCTGGTTCTGAGCCACCGCCACGAACGATTTCTTGTACTGCAGCAAGTTGGGTGCCTGCTGGAACGTCAGCGGCTTGAGCGTGCAGTGCGAAAAGAGACGTCGCCATGATAGCGCTGGCAAGTAATGTTTTTTTCATTCTTAGGTTCCTTTGTTTATTGGCTTTATGAGAGTACTTTTGATTGACTTGAGTGGTACAGCAATCGCGTTGTATTCACCTTACGCTTTCATAATTCCTCAACCAGCTAAAGGTCACAATCGAAATTCCGTATCAGCTTATGCATGGAATAAAGGTTGAAGAAGAAAAAGCGTATTTATTGTGAAGGAATGAAAGGATTCGTTTTTTGTTTCCCGAGTGCCTTATGGAGCCATCAAAGCTGCCGTGATACTCTCTGTTTTCATACGTTTAGGAAAAGGAAACGCTTTTTGTGATTACACACCCTTTTAAGGCGATTAGTGCCTTTTTTAGTGCGGTGCCGTTGGTATTATCAAAACCCTTGAGGCTCTTTATATTAGTGCCTTTACTCGCCAATTTTGTTCTTATGGGATTGCTTTATATTGTCGCATTTAGCTATTTCCATAGTTTGTTAAATAGCTCGATGGATTACTTGCCTGAGTGGTTGTCATTTTTGAGTTGGTTTTTTAATTTTATTTTTGGTGTGGTGATTAGTGTACTGCTGTTTTACAGCTTTTCGGTTGGCATTAATATCATTGCTGCACCTTTTATGGCGTTTTTAGCAGAGAAAGTTGAAGAAATTAAAACAGGAAAAACTTTTGAGGAGCGTTTAACAACGAGCGTCGTGATGGCGATTATCGGGCGAACTTTGCAAAGAGAGCTGCAGAAAATCGTGTATTTTCTGCCTCGTTTTATTTTATTGTTGCTATTGTCCTTTATTCCACTGGTGAATGTTGTTACTCCTGTTCTATTATTATTGTTTTCCACTTGGATGTTGGCGCTTCAGTACATGGATTATGCGTTTGATAATAACAAGATTACATTTCATGATATGCGAATGGCGCTGCGCTCAAAGCCTTTATTGTGCTGGACGTTTGGAGGAATTGTAATGGTTGGACTAACCATTCCTTTCTTTAACTTATTTGTCATGCCTATCGCTGTCGTTGCAGCAACATTATTATGGGTTTCGACTTTCAGATCAGAACATGGGGATTTTTCTGCCTTGTTGGATCGCTCTAATGGAATATTGTGATGTCGTTAAAAGTTTTAATAGTAGATGATGCCTCTTTTACTCGTGATTTAATTAGCAGAACCTTGCGTAAGCAGTTTCCTGCGGTTGAGATTGAAGATGCAGTTAATGGCCGAAAAGCTCAGCAATTACTCAATAAAACAAAATTTGATATGATTTTGTGTGATTGGGAAATGCCTGAAATGACAGGTCTTGAACTACTGAAATGGTGCCGTGAGCAACCAACCTACAAAAAAGAAGATGTGCCGTTTGTAATGATCACCAGTCGAGGTGATAAGAGCCATGTGGTTGAAGCTGCACAGTCGGGCGTGACGGACTATCTTGGTAAACCATTCTCTGGTGAACAGCTTGTCAGTAAAATCATGTCTGCGGCGAAAAAACACGGTCTAGAAAAGCGACTTACGGCAAAAGCACCTCGTAATAGTACGGCACCTGGAGGTATTCAAAGTGCTTCTATCGATGTGTTGATGGGAGCTAATAAGTCTTCAAAACCCGTTGAAGCAACGAAATTTACAAACCCTGATGCGCCTGTCGTCACTGTGAAAGACGTCAAAATCCCTACTAGTGTGAGGTTTGAGAATAAGCAGTTTCGTTGCATGGTTATTCAATTTGCGAAGAAAGAAGCCACAATGTTGATAAAAAGTGACGATGTGGTGCCTCAAGTCTTAGGGCAAGCTGTATTGGATTTGGAACACAAAGGCACGATAAACCGTTTAAATTATTATGTGCAATCTGTTGCCACCACTGAAAAGAAACATGATTCGACATTTTTGACCGTTGTGTTAAGCCTCATTGATCAAGATAAAGAAAAAGAAGATTTTATTACACAACTGTTTAATAGCTTATAAAATTTTTCACGGTAGAAAAGCAAAAAAAGGAGCTTCTATGAAAATAGGGACTCCTTTTTTTATAGTGTTTTGTTCAGACATCTCGTTGTTTAATCTAATGGGTTTGTATCACGGCTTTTAAACAAGGTTTCTGGGATGTCTCCTGAACGCGTTCTATTCGCAGGGAAGTGACACGAAAATGTACTGCCAAAACCAGGTTGACTGCGGATTTGAAGTTTAGCGTCATGGTGCAATAAAACATGCTTGACGATGGCGAGCCCTAGACCTGTTCCGCCTGTTTTAGAACCTCGCCCTTTATCGACTCGAAAGAAGCGTTCAGTTAATCGGGGAATGTATCTTGGCTCTATTCCTAGGCCTGAATCTTTTACGGAAAAGACACCATTCAAATCACTGCTTTCCCAGCTTACATCAATGTTTCCACCATCTGGCGAATACTTAACAGCATTGACAATTAGATTTGAAAAAGCGCTGTATAGCTCTTTGTATGAGCCGTATAAACGTGAATTTTCAGGGATATGAGCGGTTACTATGTGTTTGTCCGTCAAAATTGGAGCGATCGCTTTCTGAATAGATTCAAATAAATCAGAGACTTTGTGCCACTGGTTTTCCTCTCGTTTCTCATCGCTTTCTAGTCGAGATAATAACAAAAGATCTTCAATCAGTTGTTCCATGCGCTCAGACTGCTCAGACATGTTCACAATGCCTTTTTGCATGCTTTTTGGCAAACTGTCCGCAAACATCTCCAGTGTTTCTAAATAGCCTTTAATCACGGTGAGAGGCGTTTTTAGCTCATGGGAAGCGTTGGCCACAAAGTCTTTTCGCATTTGTTCTAGCAGATGTAAGCGAGTGACGTCTCGTACAAAAATCAAATGGTCATTTTTATCGTAGAGTGTTGTTTGAACCTCAAGGTAAACGCCTTCTTTAGCAGGTGACTTGATGGTTAAAGGCTCGCCAAAGCGCTTTTGAGTAAAGTAGCGATAAAAATCAGGGTTACGGACAATATTGGTAATGGCTTGGCCGCGATCGACTGGGCGCATTAAACCCAAAAAGTGCGCAGCTGAATTATTCCACCACTCTAAATTTCCTTCGTTGTCCGCCATAATCACGCCTTCTTTTAAGGCGGTTGTGGAATTTTCTATACGGTTGAGCGCTTGGCGCATTTTGCGTTTGGATTTACGCTGCTTTTTTTGTAGTCGGTAAACAGAGTCGAATACTTCGCCCCAAATACCACTGGTTTCTGGTGGCGCGGCTTTGCCTGAGTATCGTAGCCAGCTATGGAATTGATAAAGCTGATACAACTGCCAGTATAAAGAGCCGAGAACATATAAAAGTAACACGCCGAGCAATTGACCAATGATCAGGCCTATGACGACACAAGCCGCGAGGCCAGCTAGCCAACTCAGAATGGTTTTGCGCCAAATATTTTTCATGCAGACCTTTTTGCTGAAAAGCGGTAGCCCGTTCCTCGTACCGTTTGGATAAGGGAATCGTGTGAGCTACCAATTGCTTTACGTAATCGACGAATATGTACGTCTACTGTACGTTCTTCTACGTAGACATTTCCGCCCCAAACCTGATCTAAAAGTTGCGCTCTTGAATAGGCTCTTTCTTGGTGAGTCATCAAGAACTTCAGTAATCTGTATTCTGTTGGTCCCATGTCTAAAGGCGTACTGCCAATCGTGACACGCTGGCTTATTGGGTCCAAAGTAAGACCTTCAATTTCAATTGGCTCGTCAATACCTTGAGGGGTAGCGCGTCGTAAGACGGCTTTTAGTCTAGCCACGAGCTCTCGAGGAGAGAAAGGCTTGGTAATGTAATCGTCCGCACCCACTTCTAACCCTTGGATTTTGTTGTCTTCTTCGCTTTTCGCGGTCAACATAATCACTGGAATTT
This sequence comes from uncultured Marinomonas sp., assembly GCA_938009755.1. Classification (GTDB taxonomy): domain Bacteria; phylum Pseudomonadota; class Gammaproteobacteria; order Pseudomonadales; family Marinomonadaceae; genus Marinomonas. The sequence goes on along the minus strand of CALLIL010000036.1, from coordinate 32,775 downwards.
CCGATGTTGTGTTGTCTTTTTTCAATCGACGAGTCAGTTCAATACCACTGCCACCGGGCATCATCCAGTCGACTAAAATGAGATCTGGACGATGATCAACGATGATTTCGTGACCTTGTTGAATGTTTTCCGCTTCTAGGTACTCGTATCCTGCCATTTCAAGCGCAATAGCAATCATTTCACGTATAGAAGATTCGTCGTCAATAATTAGTACTTTTTTACCGGTCACAGGATCAGCCCTCGTATCAGGAAGGATTCATTAAAGCGGTCGAATATGACAATAAGATTACATTGTCATAACTTTGCCATATATTACACAAAATAGCTTATGGCTAAACCAATAAAGACAACATAACCAACACGGTTATTATCCAAAAAAGACTGAAAACAGGCGTCACCGTCACGGTATTTCGCTTGTGAGTATTGACGATAAAAAAGAAAGAGACAAACAATAAGTGAGGCGAAGTATAACCAAGGTAACTTTGCTAAAACGCCAACATACGTCAAAAGACACAGCGTGAGCGCTTGGAGTAAAGCAATAATAAGCAGGTCGTATTGAGCAAATAAAATCGCCGTGGATTTGATGCCGATTTTTAGATCATCTTCGCGATCTTTCATGGCGTAATAGGTGTCATAGGCGATGGTCCATGAACAATTCGCCGCAAATAATACCCATAGAATTGGGTCGGTTAATGGGCCGCCTTGCGCACTGTAAGCCATTGGAATTGCCCAAGAAAAGGCCAAACCGAGAAACAATTGAGGTAAATGTGTATAACGTTTCATAAAAGGGTATAAAGCGGCTAACCCTAAGCCAACAAACGATAATAGAATGGTTTTTAAATCGGTGAATAACACCAAGATAAAGCTGAGGATAGAGAGCGCTGCGAACAATCCTAGCGCTTCTTTTGATGATACTCGCCCTGAAGGCAAAGGGCGATTTTTGGTTCTTTCCACATGGCCATCTACCTTCCTATCGGCGAAGTCATTGATCACGCAGCCAGCGGAACGCATACTGAAAACACCTAATATGAAAATAAGTATTAAGTGCCACTCAGGTAATCCGTCAGCGGCTAAAAATAAGGCCCACAAGGTTGGCCACATGAGCAGTAATGACCCGATTGGACGGTTGAACCGGGTCAGTTCTAGGTAATCAGTAAACTTACTCATAAAAATCCAAAGGGTGATTTTAAATGCCTTATGTCATCAAAAAAGGCTTCATTGACTAAAATCCCAGCACCAAATTGTTGAAATATTGAGCGTCTCGCCCAGACTGAATTTTGTTGATTGGGGAACATGTTTTTAGGAAGTTGAGTGATTTCGACGGCGCTGCGTGTTAATGCTTTGTTTTGAAAAAGATAGCCGCCAAGAGGTTTGTTTTTTAAATGTTTTACTTGTCGCCAATGACCTTTTAATGATCGTGCTGGAATGATTGAACGAGCATAAATTACGGCGACACCGTTGACTTTTAACAGCACTGTACGAATTCGAGCGGCTTCACGAGGTCGTAATGATAAGCGGCGCTTTTCACGAGCTGTTGGCGTTCCCCAGGACTCATCCAAGACTTCTACTGTTAATGAGCCAATAGACTGCAATTTTGCCGTCAGCGAGGCTTGAGTGCTTAGCCAAGGCCAAAGATGTGCTGGTATTTTGGTTTTCTGTACTCTGCGTATTGGCGCCCAGCGATAATCAAACTGCAAGGTCGCAGAAGCATTCATTAAGGTCATAATTTGGCTACGAGCTGACTTTGTTGATGAGTCCCGCTATTTTATGCAGCTCAGCGGAAGATTGGTAGACCTCTTGCTGACAAGTATGTGCTTGTTCTGTTGTTAATCCTAATTCTGTTAAGACAGAGGGCTCTATATCCAGATCGTTTTTCAATTGGTAAGCAACATAAAGGAGTTTGGCGAGCAGAGAGTGCTCACCATAATAATGAGGCTTTCTACTGTATCGAATAGCGGTCCAAATGTTGTCTGGCAAGCTCCAGTAACGTAACAACCACGAGCCTAATTGTTCTTTGGTAAAGTGCAATATTTGCATTTCCACCACTTCGGTCGGCAAGTGGGCGTTGGCTTCTTGGTAGCGAGAAAGGATCGAAAAATGCGGAGGCAAAATGGCATTGATGACCAAAAAGCCAAAGTTATGCAGCAAGCCTGCTAAATAAGCATGACCTAATTTCGGTCTTTTTTGTATTGGCATGGCCTTTACTAAGGATTCGATGAGTACAGCATGAGAGACGGAATCCAACCAAAAATCTTCATAATGCCGAGGGCCCTTATTAGGCGTTTGAAAGCCACTTTTCATGGACAAGCCAAGGGCGAGGTTCATCACCACATCGAAACCCAGTACGCGGATAATGGCGTCTTCCACAGAGTCTATGTCGCCAGGTGCACCATAGTATGGCGAAGACGCCCAGCTAATTACTTGCGCAGTGAGGCTTGGGTCAATAGCGATAATTTCACATAATTCATTGGTGCCCGCCGAGGAATCAGATGACAATTTAATAATACGGTTCGCAGAAGCTGGCAAAGGTGGAATTTCTAAGGTTTCTTCTAAACGTTGCTTTAAACGAACAGATTGAAACCGACCTAATGCTTCCAGTATCTGGGCTTCATCGTCTTCATGGTTATTGACAGGCGCTTTAATCATATTTGCGTCAATGGAGATAGGCTCGAAGCGGTTTAATGGCCCTGAAAACAGATTTTGTAATGCTTCGCTAGAGAGCGTTTCGTATTCCTTGCTTACTTTAGTGCGAATATGAAACGGGCCGCCTATCAGCATGTCTGATTCTAAGATGGTGATAGCGCTGTTTGGCTTGATAAGAGGTGCACCACAGGCGTCAAAGTTCATGACCGGCTCTAAGCGACGCTTGGTTATGTGTGAAAGGGCGGCAATGTCCAGCATTCGGTCTTCTGGAAAAAGTACCTGTATGCGACCTGTGTCGTCGGCTAAATGCACCACCCGTATTTTCTTGCTTGGTTCTAGGTCTATTGGATTGACCATGTTCGTCTCTGTGTGTAAGCAAATGTAAAAATATAAGATCCTGCATAGTTACAGTGTTTTAAAGATTATGCAAATCTATCGCCAGTAAAAACAAAAAAGCCCCTTTAAAAAAGGGGCTTCGTAGAGAGTCAAGTCTTAAATAACCATATAAATTAGTGGTTCAAAATTTGACTCAAGAAGTTTTGAGTACGATCATGTTGCGGATTATTGAAGAACTCATTTGGTTCGTTCGCTTCCACAATCTCACCAGCATCCATGAAAACGACGCGGTCAGCAACGGTTTTTGCGAAGCCCATTTCGTGGGTTACACACACCATCGTCATACCTTCTTCTGCCAATTGAACCATAACGTCCAATACTTCTTTGATCATTTCAGGGTCCAATGCAGACGTTGGCTCATCAAATAGCATGATACGAGGTTGCATACATAAGCCACGTGCAATCGCTACACGCTGTTGTTGTCCACCTGAAAGTTGACCCGGAAATTTCATTGCTTGGTTCGCAATTTTGACTCGCTCCAAGTAATGCATTGCCATTTCTTCCGCTTCTTTCTTAGGCATTTTACGAACCCAGATTGGAGCAAGTGTTAGGTTTTCTAAAATAGTCAGGTGAGGAAACAGGTTAAAGTGCTGGAAAACCATGCCCACGTCTTTACGGATCGCTTCGATGTTTTTCAAGTTATCATTCATTTCAATACCATCAACGATGATGGAACCTTTTTGATGCTCTTCTAAACGGTTGATGCATCGAGTCATGGTCGATTTGCCTGAACCGGAAGGACCACAAACAACGATACGTTCGCCTTTTTTAATACTAAAGTTGATGTTTTTCAGTACGTGAAAGTCGCCATACCATTTGTTTACATCGGTAAACTCGATGATTGCTTGTTCGCCCCTTTCTAGTTGGGCAAGTGCCATATTTCTGTTTGTCATAATATAGACCTCAAATTCTTAACTAATTCCGCTTGTGTCCGGTCTCTAACTTACGTTCGATTGTCATACTGTAACGCGACATACCAAAGCAGATAGCCCAATAAATAAATCCGGCGAAGGCATAACCTTCAATTGTCGTTCCTAACCAGTTTGCATCATGGTTGGCTAATTGAATGATACCGAGTAGGTCAAACATGCCGACAATATAAACAAGCGTAGAATCTTTAAATAAACCGATGAACGTGTTTACGATACCTGGGATAACAAGCTTTAACGCTTGAGGCAAAATGACCAAAATCATAGATTGCCAGTAAGTTAATCCCATCGCATCGGCTGCTTCATATTGACCTTTCGGAATGGCTTGTAAACCACCTCGAATCACTTCGGCCATGTAAGCAGCAGAAAACAAAGTAATACCAATTAATACACGTAATAACTTATTGAAGTTTAAGCCGTCTGGCAAAAACAATGGAATCATTACAGATGCCATGAACAAGATCGTGATTAACGGCACTGCGCGGATGGTTTCAATAAACACAACACACACAGACTTCGCAACAGGCATGTTAGAGCGTCGACCCAAAGCAAGTAAAACACCTAATGGGAAAGACGCCACAATACCGATAATACCCAGTAACATGGTCAAAAACAGACCGCCCCATAAAGACGTATCCACCGCTTCTAGACCGAAAGATCCGCCAGCGAATAAGATGTAAGCAATGATTGGGTAAACCACAATAATGCTGATCGAAAGGTACAGTTTATTGACTGTTTTGATGGCAAATGCGCCGATCATTACAATCAGAAGAATGGCAGCAATATTAATACGCCATGTTTCTTCTGGTGGATAGAGTCCATACATAAACTGTTCAAAACGCGCACCGATAAAGGCCCAACAAGCACCGCCAGCAGTACAGGCGGCTTTTGATGACCCCGACCAAGTGGCATTAACCAAGCCCCACTCAATCATAGGTGGAATCAGCAAATATAAGATATAGACACTAAAAAAGGTCAAAAAAACATTTAAAGGCGACGACAAAAGGTTTTGACGAAGCCACGCCACAGCACCAACCGATTTTACTGGTGGTGGAAGGCTTGGTGATGGTTTAAATTCAATAGCCATGTTGAGCCTCCTAGCGTTCCATTAATGACATTTTTTTGTTGTACCAGTTCATAAACATTGAAATGGATAAGCTCAACGTTCCATAAACCAGCATACATAAACCGATTGTTTCAATCGCTTGTCCTGTTTGGTTAAGCGTTGTCCCCATTACCACAGCCACTAATTCTGGGTAGGCAATTGCCGCACCAAGAGAAGAGTTCTTAGCTAAGTTTAGATATTGGCTAGTAAGCGGTGGAATGATGACGCGTAGTGCTTGTGGCAAAACAATCAAACGCTGTGTCAGGCTGTCTTTTAGGCCTAAAGAGCGAGCAGCTTCAGTTTGCCCCCAATTCACAGACAAAATGCCTGCACGTACGATTTCTGCGATGAAAGCACCCGTGTAAGTAGAAAGAGCTACCAGTACAGCTACAAACTCAGGAGGAAGAACCATACCGCCGGTGACGTTGAAGCGACTTTTTTGAGGTAAATCGAACTCTATTGGAAAGCCGGAAACCGCCAATGCTAAAAATGTCACAACAATGATCAAGCCAAGAGACGCCCAATACGCAGGGAATGTCATACCGGTTCTTGTTTGGCGCTTTTTTGCCCACACGATCAATGCAATAGCGGCGGCAATCGAAAGGAAGAAGCCCGTAACAACAATGCCAAAGCCATCTTGTGCAATGGGGTTTGGTGAATAAATACCACGCTTGTTTAAGAAAAAATCAGCAAAGATAAAGCTGTTTTTTGGCGCTGGTAAGGCCGCCAGAACAGCGAAATACCAAAAGAACATTTGCAAAAGCAAAGGTAGGTTACGCAAGGTTTCGATATAAACCGTTGCTAAGCGAGCAACTAACCAGTTATTAGATAAGCGTGCTAGGCCCATTATCACGCCGATAACCGTTGCTAAGGCGATACCAAGAAATGAAATTACAAAAGTGTTAATTAGAGCGACAAGAAAGGCGCGCCCATAACTATTGGATTCTGTGTATTCAATAAGGTGAATAAGAACGGGAAAGCCAGCAGGTTCATTTAAAAATGAAAAACCCGTAGAAATCCCTCGATTAGCTAAGTTGGCTTGTAAGTTACTGAATAAGTAATAACCCACGAAAACCACAATCGCTAGAAGCACAATTTGAAAGACTAAGGATCGAGTTCCTGCATCATTCAAAAGGCTTTTATTATATGAATTAGATTTATCTGTCATCTTGGTTCAGGCAATAGGATGCTCGTCAGATGTGGTAGGAAAGGGGGAAGATACTCAGCAACGATACATATCGTTGCTGAGTGAATACCCTAAGCAGGTGCTTTTGGGAGTATTAACGTACTGGTGGCGCGTACATGATACCGCCTTCAGTCCATAAGTTGTTAATACCACGTGGAAGACCTACTGGAGTAGATGGACCAACGTTAGCTTCAAATACTTCACCGTAGTTACCTACTTTAGAAATGATGTTGTAAGCCCAATCAGAAGAAAGACCTAGTTGAGACCCCATATCACCTTCTGCGCCTAATAGGCGTAGGATACCTGGATCCGTTGTTTCTTTTTTGATTGTCGCAACGTTTTTAGATGTGATGCCCATTTCTTCAGCGTTAACCTGTACAAACATTGCCCAAGTTACGATGTCTTTCCACTGGTTGTCGCCGTGACGAACAGCAGGCCCTAAAGGCTCTTTAGAAATAGTTTCGTCTAAAATAATGTGATCATTTGGATCAGCAAGTTTAGAACGTTGTGCAGCTAGACCTGATTTATCTGTTGTGAATACATCACAACGGCCAGAAGCGTAAGCCGCAACTGCTTCGTCCGCTTTTTGAACGACAACTGGAACATAAGACAAGTTATGTTTACGGAAGAAGTCAGCCATATTCAATTCTGTTGTTGTACCTTGCTCAGTACAAACTGTTGCACCGTCAAGCTCTAATGCAGATGTAATTCCTAGGTCTTTACGCGCCATGAAGCCTTGACCATCGTAGAAGTTCACTGCAGTGAAGTCGATACCTAGTGAGTTATCACGAGTGTATGTCCACGTTGTGTTACGAGAAAGGATATCGATCTCGCCAGACTGTAGTGCAGTGAAACGCTCTTTAGCAGAAAGCGGTGTGAATTTAACGGCTTGAGCATCGTTGAAAACAGCTGCGGCAACAGCACGACAAGCGTCAACATCGATACCAGTCCAGTTACCTGACGCGTCTGCGTTTGAAAAACCAGGAACACCTTGGCTTACGCCACATTGAATAAAGCCTTTTGCTTTAACGTCATCTAGTGTAGCTGCAGACGCTGCAGTGCTAAGAGTTGCTGCAACTGCGGCAGTCGAAAGTAATTTACCAACATTCGATTTCATTATATTAAGCCTCCCAGGCGTGTTTTTATATGTTGTCATCTTGCTGAACGAAATTTCAGATTTGTAATCTGTACAGAAAACTAAAAGCAAAGTTGGTGCCAACATTAAATTCTTGTTGCCGTTAAGTATGCAGAAGATTCTTCTGCAAAGCGCCCAACACACTTACATATAATTATGTCTTTTGGCCCTAGTCAAGAATATACCGCCTTAAAATCTGCATGTTTTGAGCATTTATTCCATATTCTTGACGCCTGTCACCTGTCTTTTTCAGGAGATTCAAAATATAGAGAAAGCCCTAGGAACGTTATAAATCAATGTGTTTTGGGGGAAGGATAGGTGTTTTTTGCACAAGAAAAGGGCGATACGCAAAAAGAAATGTTCTATTTTGTATCGCGCTACATTTTTTGCACGCAAAAGGTGCTTTTTAAGGAAGCGCCTGACTTAATATAATAAAGAAAGCGCTGTCCATAATTTGTCCCCAACATGATAGACTTAGCATTCAACTGAACACATGTAAGGAGATCCACGTCAGATGGATAACTCAGCAAAGCCTCTTGATCGCTTAGATAAAAAGATTCTCCGTGAGCTACAGATAAACGGTCGTTTATCGAATGTTGAGCTGGCGAGTCGAGTGGGATTAAGTGCAACGCCTTGTTTAGAGCGTGTGCGTCGATTGGAAAGAAATGGCTATATCACAGGTTATTGCGCGCTTGTTAACCCTAAGAAAGTAGACGCGGGCTTGCTTGTTTTTGTGGAAATTCGATTGAAAACCACCTCACCAGAAGGCTTTAATGAGTTTAAAAGTGCGGTGACAGAGATCCCTGAAATATTAGAATGTCATTTGATAGCAGGGGATTTTGAATACCTATTAAAAGCCCGTGTTTCTAATATGGATTCTTATCGATTATTGCTTGGTGAAACGCTGCTCACTTTACCGCATGTGCGTGAATCGCGTACGTATGTTGCGATGGAAGAGGTAAAAAGCACCACAGTAGTGAACATTCCTTAAAAAAAGAGTGGCTATAAGAAGACCGTCGTCTTCTTGTAGCCTAACGATTTGTTAAGCGTTGAGCGCCTTTAAGAGTTTTACCAGCATTTTTGGCCCCATTCCTTTGATATTCAAAACCGCTTTTTCTGAATGGAAAGGGCGTTCAAGCACCATTTTTTTGAGAATTTTTTCGGGAATTACTTTTACCTTCAGTAATTTTTTTGCTTCATATTGGTTGATGATTAAATGTCCGCCACTTGGCAAAATGGATTGACTGGCTGTCATTGTGTCTTTTGTTGGCCGTTGGTTTATTGACGTCAAATTTGCGTCTGGTGTCACCTCGACATCTGGGTTCTCCTCAATAACACCTTGGTTCATAGAGCGGTACAGAACATCAAAATACACGGAATCACATACATGGTATTCGACGCCATCCCATTCACTCAGGGTTAATATAAGTTGCCAAGTGCCAGCAGAAGGTGATTGGAATAATAAGTCATAGGAGCCATTTGGGATAAAATGCTGCCCTTGAATTTCTCCGATTGTTGTAGTCGCTAACACCTCTTCTGTGGTGTTACCTAATTGCTTCGAAAGAGCGCACAATTGGATTTGTAATGTGCCACTTATGTTGTCACTCGCTCTATTGTTGGCGATTTGTTGAATAGAGAGCGTGACACGGTCTTGGTCAATTTTATAGCCACAACCTTGAATACTTAACAATGAATCCTGTGATGCTTGAGTGAGAGGTGTCATAGGTGATCCTTTCAATGAGCCAATGCCATAAACCAATACACAACCTTATTTAAACAGAGAAACAGAGGTTGTTCCTTGATCTATGTAAGCAAATTTGAAGCCAGAATCGATTGCTACATCGATTCTACCGAAAGGGAAAAGAGTCACGCTTAATGATTAGACATTGAGATATTGGTCGTGATTGGGTAACCATCGAGATAAGAGTGGAGACACGCATTCAGGGTGGCGAGAATGCAATAACCCAGCGGCGATTTGGACATCGTCCAGCAGCTGCTTGTCGCGCTGTAAATCGGCTACTTTGAACTCCCAAAGCCCTGTCTGTCTCGTGCCGAGCAGCTCACCTGGGCCACGCAACTCAAGGTCTTTTTCGGCAATTTTAAAACCATCACTGGTTTCTCGCATTGTTGATAAACGCTCTTTACCTTGTTGTCCTAACGGCGATTTATACAAAAGGACACAATGGCTAGCGGCTTGGCCTCGGCCAACACGACCGCGTAATTGATGCAATTGGGCTAAGCCAAGGCGTTCAGGGTTTTCAATGACCATTAAGCTGGAATTGGGAACATCGACACCCACTTCAATCACGGTTGTCGCGACTAATAATTGAATCTCACCTGCTTTAAATTTCGCCATAATATCGGCTTTTTCTTGGGCTTTTAGTCGGCCGTGAACCAAGCCAATAGTGAGGCCTTGTAGTTGCTCTTGTAATAACAGTGCGGTGTCTTCAGCAGCTTGGCATTGTAACGCTTCGGACTCTTCAATAAGTGTACAAACCCAATAGGCTTGCTTGCCTTCTTCACAGCCACTTTTTACGCGATCAATGACTTCTTGTCGGCGTTGATCCGACACGACAATGGTGTTTACAGGCGTTCGTCCCGGAGGCAATTCATCGATAATAGAACAATCTAAATCTGCGTAGGCTGACATGGCCAAGGTTCGAGGAATTGGCGTCGCGGTCATAATCAATTGATGAGGTTGGAAGCCATGTTTCATGCCTTTCTCTCGCAGCGCCATGCGTTGATGCACACCAAAGCGATGTTGTTCATCGATAATCGCCAGCGCCAAGCGGTCAAACTCAACAGTGTCTTGGAACAGCGCATGCGTACCAACGACAATATGGGCGGCGCCAGAAGCAATGTCTGCCAGCTCTTTTTCCCGTGCTTTACCTTTTAGCTTCCCCGTCATCCATGCGACTTTTAATCCTAAAGGCTCAAACCACTGAGTGAAGTTAATATAATGTTGCTCAGCGAGAATTTCCGTTGGTGCCATAATCGCGACTTGATAACCTGCTTGCACAACAGACGCTGCGGCTAACGCAGCCACTAGTGTTTTTCCTGAGCCAACGTCGCCTTGAACCAAGCGAAGCATAGGATGACCAGAACGTAAATCGGTCAGTATTTCTTGGAACACCCTTTGCTGCGCATTAGTCGGCGAGAAAGGTAAGTTGCTTAATAAGTTGTCACTCAACGTGCCAGCGTTAGCTACTTGGATTGCCACCTCTTTTTTCGCTTCTATGCGCTTGCCGATCAATGACAACTGATGCGCCATTAATTCTTCAAAAGATAAGCGATATTGCGCTGGGTGCGCACCTGATCTTAATTGTTCTAAGTCTGCTTCCCGTGACGGGTGATGAAGAAAGAGAATGGCGTCACTGAGTGGCGGTAAACTGAATTGGGTGCGAATGTCTTCTGGCAACCATTCTTGTAAATTATAAGGAGTTAAACGCTCTAATGCCTGTTCACACAATTGGCGAATTTTGGTTTGCGTTAGCCCTTCGGTTAGAGGGTAAATGGGTGTGAGTTGTGAAGACTCTTCCTGAGTGTCTTCTTCGCCAATGACTTTGTATTCAGGGTGATAGATTTCAAAGCCAGAGCTGCCGCGACGGATTTCGCCGAAACAGCGAACGCGTTTCCCGGTTTCTAGTTGTTTTTTTTGGGCTGCGGAAAAGTGGAAAAAGCGCAGGCATAACGTGCCAGTGTGATCCTTGATTCGACACAGCAAGCTGCGGCGTTTCCCCATTTTTATTTCACAGCCTGTGACATGCCCTTCAATGACGGCTTCGTCGCCAAAGCGTAACTGGGCAATAGGCACCACGCGAGTGCGGTCTTGATAACGAATAGGCAAATGGAACAGTAAATCTTGAACCGTATTTAGGTGAAGCTTGGCGAGCTTTTCCGCCATAGCATCACCTACACCTTTGAGTTCACGAACGTCCTGCGTGTCTAATCCATCCATCATAACGCGGCTCTACAAATCCAATTGCTTACACGCATCGCGGATAGATTGACTGACGGCTTCGATGGCTTTGGGACGTGGAAAGCTGGCCCGCCAAGCCAATGCAACCGTACGCTTTGGCGCAGGCGCCGTAAATGGACGTACTTCTAGCATGTCATGATTAATATTTGTTGCGGCTGATTTAGGCAAGACCGTGACACCCAAGCCAGAGGCAACCATGTAACGAATGGTTTCTAATGAGCTGCCATTGACGACTGTGCGGCCATCGTCGACATCATTGTCAGTGGTTAAAGGGCACGCTTCTAGGACTTGTTCACTAAAGCAATGTCCTTTGCCGAGCAGCAAAAGGTTATCAGTAGAGAGTTGGTCTGTTTCGATGCTGTCTAATTTGGTCCAAGGGTGATTCTTTGGCATTAAGACAACAAATTCCTCTTCATAAATAGGTTGAGTGACAACGTCCGCTTCATGAAAAGGTAAAGCAACAATAATAGCGTCCAGATCACCGTTGCGTAGTTTTGGGCGCAAATGCTCAGTAAGGTCTTCTTCGATAACCAATGGCATGCCAGATACCAGCTGATGCAAAGACGGAATCATATAAGGAAATAAATACGGTGCGATGGTAAAAATCGCGCCGACTTTTAAAGGGCCTTTTAACTGATTCTGGCCAGAAGAGGCAAGCTCTTTCATCATGTTCGCTTGCTCTAACACTCGCTTTGCTTGTGTAATGAGCTGGGTGCCAAGTGGTGTAATATACACAGAGCTCTTGCTACGTTCAAAAATCGCAATGCCAAGCTCCTCTTCAAGCTTTTTAACCGCGACGCTAAGCGTCGGTTGTGACACGTAGCATCGCTCAGCTGCTCGACCAAAATGCTTTTCTTCCGCTAGCATTACAATGTATTTCAATTCGGTTAATGTCATAAATTCACCTTAAGGAGTAGGCCGATTCATTGTTAATCTCTATGATAATACATCATTCAATAAAGTATACTTGTTCATTTTTGTTGCTGGCCGTGTATTGAGCTAAATTGTGGCTAAAAAACACTATATAAGAGAGGGTTTATGTCCAATATCTTGATTGCTGGTTGCGGTGATTTAGGCTCGGGTTTAGCCGAAGAACTGGTTTCAAAAGATCATAATGTGACCGGTATTCGACGTACAGGGAGCATCTTTCCAAAAGATGTTCAAGGTATTACTGGGGATTTACTTAACATAAACCCTTCGCTGCTGCCTGATGTTGATGTCGTGTTTTTGATTATGACGCCTAATGGTCGAAACGAAGCAGCTTATCGCTCTGCGTATTTTGACACCGCTCAAGTTATTATCCAGCGCTATCAACACGTGGCGAAACCGCCGCACGTCTTTTTTGTTTCCAGTACCAGTGTGTATGGTCAAAGCCAAGGTGAATGGATAGATGACAATACAGCCGCAGAGCCAACATCTGCTACGGCAAGCGTTCTACTAGACACAGAGCAAGTTTTAGCGAGTGTGTTGCCCAGTGTTGCGGTGCGCTGCTCGGGGATTTATGGCTCAGGACGCTTTCGACTGCTGGAAAAAATTGAGCGTGGAGAAGCGTGGGGTGAAAACAGCTGGACGAACCGTGTTCATCGTGATGACGTGGTGTCTGCTTTGGTTATGTTGACGGAATTGGCTCTAGAAAATGAATGCTTTCCTGAACATGTGATCGTCACGGATCAAACGCCAGTGTCTATGTGGGAAGTAAAACTTTGGCTCGCAACACAGTTGGGAGCAGACATTGCGATGAATAATATAGATGACTTCACTCCACGTTCTGGGAAGCGTATTCAAGGCCAGTTTTTATTCTCAAAAGGGTGGCGACCAAACTTTCCAAGCTATGCGTCAGGTTATCAGTCGCTCTTGTTGGAATACCAGCAGCAAAAAGCAAACTAAAGACATAAAAAAAGAGGCTTGGCCTCTTTTTTTAGTTTCTATTTTTATTCGCCATATCAGGCAATTAGAGACTTAATCTTCTAATACCATCACGCCTTCAATTTCAACATGAACGTCTTTTGGTAATGCGCGCACACCAACCGCTGCTCGCGCAGGGTAAGGCTCTTTGACGAATTGAGTCATAACCTCATTAACGGTTGCGAAGTTACTTAGATCTGTCATGAAAATGTTGAATTTCACAACGTCTTGCAAAGAACCGCCTGCAGCTTCACAAACTGCTTGTAAGTTTTTAAAAACTTGAGTGGTTTGTTCTACAACATCATCACTGATGATTTCCATAGTTGCTGGAACCAAAGGAATTTGGCCTGAAAGGTAAACCGTATTGCCTGCGCGAACCGCCTGTGAATATGGGCCAATAGCAGCAGGTGCATTTTCAGTATGAATGACTTGTTTTGACATAATATAAATACCTTAAAAGACAGACAGTTTAATGATCGCAAAAGCTTGAATGCTAGCGACCGACGATGGTTTCACGAGAAACTTTTTCCACACAGCGAACGGCTTTAATCCTGCGCATCACATCGGCTAAACCCACTCGGCTAGAAATCGTGATGTTCAGGCGTAAACGACTGACTCTGCCGCGCTCAATAATGTCTAAATTCGACACTTGGAAATCACTGTCACTGATAGAGCTGGCGATTTGTGCGACCGCGCCACGTTCATTAATGTAAGTGACAATCAGGCTGATGTTCAGTTCTTCTTCAATTTCTTTGCCCCAAGACATACGAATAAAGCGCTCAGGGCTGGATAAATGATCCTGTACGTTCGGGCAGCTCAAGTGATGAATAATAATACCTTTGTCGACTTGTACGTAGCCAACAATCGGGTCACCAGGAATAGGGGAGCAACATTTCGCATAAGAAATCAGCATACCTTCAGAGCCGTTTACCTTGAAGGATTTTGGTGTCACCAAGGTCTCTTCATCAAAATTCGGGAAGAGTTCACGTGCAACTAAGTAACCGACATGGCGGCCTTTACCAATGGATTCAAGTAAATCATCCATGGCCGTGAGCTGGTGATTTCCTAAGACAAGAGAAACTTGTTCTGGCGTTAAATCGTCGATATTCGCTTTAAAGGCATTTAAAGATCGTGTGAGTAAGCGATGACCAATCGAAATGGCGTTTTCACGCTGTTTGTCTTTTAGGTAATGGCGAATGTTTGCACGAGCTTTGCCAGTGATTGCGAAGCTTAACCAAGCAACATTAGGTTGGGCATTTTTTGCGGTAATGATTTCAACGGTTTGACCGCTTTCTAAGACGGTGCTCAATGGTGCAAGGCGACGGTTGATTCGACAAGAAATACAAGTATTACCAATTTCAGTATGAACGCCGTAGGCAAAATCCACAGGTGTGGAACCAGAAGGTAATTCAATGATTTGGCCATTTGGAGTGAAAACATAGACTTCATCTGGAAATAGATCGCTTTTCACGTTATCCACAAATTCTAATGGATTATGCGCTTTTTGCTGAATTTCTAATAAGCTTTTCACCCATTTTGTTGCGCGATCATGGTTGCTTGAAGAGCCGCCAGCGTTACCGTTCGCCTTGTATGCCCAATGAGCGGCAATACCATTGTTGGCGACTAAGTCCATTTCTTCTGTGCGTATTTGCACTTCCATTGGAATGCCGTTTGTACCTAATACGGTAGTATGCAGAGATTGATAGCCGTTAGATTTTGGTACGGCGATGTAATCTTTAAAGCGACCTTCGATCGGTTTGAAAATGGAATGAATCACGCCAAGAATGCGGTAACAGCTGTCATGTCGATCTGTCACGATTCGAACGCCCATGACATCCATAATTTCATCTAAAGAACGACGCTTTTTGTCCATCTTTTGATAAATGCTGTAGATGTGCTTTTCTCGAACGCTGATGCTGGCTTCAATGTAATCAGCAGCAAGTTCGGAGCGAATCATGTCTTCTAGTTTTTGCGTGTCTTTAATGCGCTGTTGGCCATACTTTTTATGGATGGCTTTTTGCAACATGCTCGCGCGCATTGGGTAGTAAGCTTGAAACGCAAGAGATTCTAAATCTACGCGTACATTATACATACCTAAACGGTTGGCAATCGGCGCATAAATGTCCAACGTCTCACGAGCAATACGGCGTTTCTTATTCGCTGGCATGGCGTCTAAGGTGCGCATATTGTGTAAACGGTCGGCCAACTTCACCAAGATAACTCGAATGTCATCTGCCATGGCCATGGCCATTTTTTGGAAGTTGTGTGCTTGCTTTTCGAGTTGATTATTGAAATCTAGGTGGGTTAGCTTACTCACGCCATCGACTAACAAGGCAACACTCTCACCGAACTGTTCGGTGAGGGCGTCTCGGCTAATGCCAGTATCTTCGATTACGTCGTGTAAAAGTGCTGCTGTCAATCCATCACAATCCATACGAAGTTCGGAAAGAATTTCGGCGACAGCGAGAGGATGGGTGACGTAAGGTTCGCCACTTTTACGCTTTTGACCGTCATGTGCTTGGGCCGCGTAATAATAGGCGCGTTTTACTTTGGCGACTTGCTCATAAGGCAAGTATTGGCTTAATGCCAGTGATAAATCTTCAATGGTGTACATCGCTCACCTCACAAAGGCAAAAGAGAAGTGCGATAATTGTGCAGTGAACGACACCATAAAAATTAAAACTCGTGAACTGGCGCTTTTTGCAGATCAACATTTTCTGTGTTGATCAGGTTTTCTGCGATTTCACGTAGCGCAACAACCGTCATTTTATCGCCTTCTAAAGGTACTTTTGCATCTTCACCGCCAGTAGCAAGTTGACGGGCACGTTTTGACGAGACCATCACTAATTCAAAGCGGTTATCAACATTTTCTAAACAATCTTCTACGGTAACTCGAGCCATTTTGACCTCTGTATTCTGTTAACTATTTATCCAATAGACAATTCTACTTAACGGCCTCTTATAATGACAAGAGATCATTTATAAGATTGCCATGTTTTTGCTGTATTAACGCTGTTTTTGTTCGCATTGCCTGAAAAACAGAAGCCATTTGAGAGAGTGCGTCATCAAAATCATCGTTGACGATGACAAAATCATACTCATCGTAATGGGACATTTCATCGACGGCTTTCGCCATTCTTCTTTGGATGACCTCTTCTGAGTCTGTTGCGCGACCTTTAAGGCGCGTTTCTAATGCACTCAATGATGGCGGTAAAATGAAAATTCCGATTGCATCCGGGTAGAGATGTCGAACTTGACGAGCACCTTGCCAATCAATTTCTAAAATGACGTCTAATCCTTGCTCTAACATAGTAAAGATAGACGCTTTTGATGTGCCGTAATAATTATCAAACACTTGCGCGTGCTCAAAAAAAGCATCTTCAGCAATCATATCGAGGAAAGAATCTGGGTCTATGAAAAAATATTCACGCCCATTTTCTTCGCCTTCTCTTGGTGCTCTTGTTGTATGAGAAACCGAAATACGCACCTGGTCATCTTGCTTCAATAGTGCTTTGTATAAAGTCGATTTCCCTGCTCCAGAAGGCGCAGACAAAATGAATAAGTTGCCTTTTTGTGTGTCCATGAAGTTCGTTTAAACCGCCGTTTAGTGTCTTTTTTTGAACTAGCAACTATAACACAAATGATCAGAAACAGAGTGTTCAAGTGTGAAATGCTAAAGATAAAGCACGAAGGCGTTTTTGTTTTTATTTATACAAAGAGTGCAATGGTATTGTCACGGCTTTTTGGTATATTGAAATGACATCTATATAAAGGAACGAAAGGAATAATTATTATGAAATTAACATCGTTGGTTGTATCGCTAGGCGTTACGCTTATTAGCTCGAGCGCTTTGGCTTTTGATGCCAAACTTACTGAGTCTGCATGGGATGGTAAAAAAGTGCCTGCGGCGGAGCAATGCCAGAAATTTGGTGGCATTAGCCCTGCTTCACCACAATTATCATTGAGCGGTTTGCCAGCAGGAACCGACACGATTGTGATGGAATACAGTGATCGTGATTCAAAGGGAATGAATAATGGCGGTCATGGTCAAATCAGTTACGCACTGGCGTCCGAAGCAACAGACGTTCAAATCCCAGCGGTTTTGGGTCACACTTTTGATTTGCCAGCGCCATTTACTATGATTGCTGCGCATCGTGGACCAGGTTGGGACAAAGCGGGTGCTTACATGCCGCCTTGTTCAGGTGGTAAAAAACACGCGTATTACGTAACGATTAAAGCCTCAAAAGGCAGTGAAGTACTTGAGACAACAGTCGTTGAACTAGGTAAATACTAAGCATTTTAGATCGTCGCCATGTTAAGCACTTAGCCTTATGACGAGGTTTGAGTGCTTGACTCTTTTCCTAATGCATCCAACCAATGTGCCACCACATAAATAATCATCAACGCAATGACAAGTTCCACTGCTCGTAGACTAATGGATGTAAGGCCAAAGTCATTACCGTAACGAGCAATATATAGTTGATACGGAATTAAGAATCCCATTAGAACATCGGCGTGAATTGCTCTGTCTTTTGCCTCTTCTGAATGATGACTCCATAAGAGTAAAAGACAAATTAGCAAGGAAGAAATAATAAAATAGCTGATTAGATTTACTTCTGTCCCTGAATACAAAAACGCCGCAATTATCGCCAAACTGCAACCGCCCACTTGAGATAAAATCTTGTCTTTAGAATGCTGTTTCATGTGTCCATGAGTTGGCTGCATGGCAGAAGTAATTAATGGTACTAAGCAAAAAACCGCACTGGTGACTTGGTTTATCATGATAAAAGATAAACCACCGCCGACTAACACCAACATTTTTAATCGATCGGCGCCTGTGACCTCGACCACAATTATTTCAGGTTTTCCCACGTTAGCTTTAATCGGCATTAGGTGATTTACCAAACTGCCAACCAAAGCGGCAAGAAAGGCGCTTAAAATGACATCTCGAATAAAATCGACAATAGATTCACTATAGCCACTGTTGTGATAAGTAGTGATAAAAATCACCATAAACAGAGGCAGCGTCGCCATCAGAATGCGAAAATTATTGGTGGCGCCACGACGGACATAATCAAAGTACAAGACACAACAAGCCCATATAATAAAAGGGTGAGCGTCGAATATTTGATTCACAATCGCTGCCCCAATGGCCGCATAAACAGAAGGCAATAAGATCTTAAGAGAACTTGATAAATGCTTAGAAAAGCTTGCCATGGCAACCAATATAGAAAACAACACCAAATATACGCTGACATTCATGTTCAGCATTTTGCTAAGCATAAGGCACAGCACAATGATGAGTGTTTTGCGAATAAGTTCGTACATTAGTAGATATATCTCATCCAGCTCAACAAAGTCATCCAAACATCTGACACATGACTGCTGTCGCGAACCATGACGCTGGCGCGGCTGCCAGCGACTAATTGGCTTGGCGCAGTGTCAGGCACAATGCGTACTCGGATTTTTTGTTGCGCTCGAATCCAGCGACTCTCATCCGTTATTGTAGCTAACTGACTGGGGTCAGCCACGCCAGAGGTAATGGCCGAATCGACAGACACTACATGACCTTTAAAGACTTTGTTTGGCACCGCATCAAACACAATGTTGACGGCTTTGCCTTGAGTCAATGCTGACAATCCCTTTTCCGTAAAATCTGCCGCAATCCATACATTGTCTTTATCAACCAAATGAATCACCGAAGAGGTTTGAGAAACATACATGCCTGTGCGATAAGCCAAATTCGTGACCACGCCAGATTGCTTTGCCACAACTAAGGTTTTGTCTAAATTACGTTGTGCGCTTTTTAGGTCTGCTTGTGCAGACAACCATTCTGCGTGGGCGCTTTCAGTGGCTGTGACGGTTTCATCTAGGGTTTCTCTGCTAATGGAATTAGATTCATGAAGAGACGTGACTCGGGCCAAATAGCGTTGACTCTGTTGCCATTCGTTTTTTGCTAGCTGTGCATTGGCGATGGCTTTTTGTTGTGCAATCTCATAGGCCGTTTTATCTATTTGCAGCAAAGGTGCGCCAGCCGATACTCGTTGGCCTTCTTTTACCATCATAGCGTCAATATAGCCTTGTGCTTCTGGCACCACTTCAATCGTCGACGTTTTTACTGTCGCCTGTGTGGTGAAAGGGAGATGGTTGTCACTGATTATTAAAAACACACTAAACCCAATGGCGAGCATTAAGACAAACGTGGTGATGTAAGCGTATATATCGCGTTTCATTTTTTACCTTGTAAAGCATTTCAGAGACTGAAATACACTATGTCAGTATTTCGGTCGAGTTTTGGGTTCGCCATAGTAGATCTGATTGGAAGAGGGCAGGTAACAATGCTATTTTCTATAGGATATAAATAAATTTATGGTCTTTTATGTCTTTATCCAGAATGCGTACCTTTATTGAAGTGTATCGACAGCGTTCAATCAGTGCCGCAGCACGCTCGTTAAACCTCACACAACCTGCAGTATCTCAACACATCGCAGGTTTGGAAGTGGCTATTGGACGCCCATTATTCGAACGCTCACCGAGTGGCGCTAAACCAACATCAGCGGCAGATGAGTTGGCTAACGACATTGGCGACAAACTCGATGCTGCCGAGGCCGCGTTGGTCTCAGCGCGAGGCCGCTCTATGGACGTTTCAGGTGTGCTTCAAATTGTGGGTCATGCAGACTTTATGGCAGAAATATTAAGTGAAAAATTGCTGCCTTTGTTGAACGCGGGTAATAAGGTAAGAATGCAGACAGGCAATGGGCATTTGGTTTCCAGCATGTTGCTAGAAGGCCATTGCGACCTTGGCGTCTCAGCCATGCCAGTGATAGACAGTCGTTTACAGAGTGAAAAAATCTTTACCAGTCGAGTGTTGCCAGTGGCGTCACCTTCTGTGGCTGAGCGGTTAGCGAACGCAGACGATTTTGCCAGCGCCATAAGAAACGAACCTTTGCTCGCCTATAATATTGAGTTATCTCTTATTGACAGTTGGCTTATCAAAAACCATATTAGCGTTGAAAACCTTGTGCCTACTTTAGTCAGCCAAGACTTACGAGCCCAACGGAAGTTGCTCGTAAAAGGTTTTGGTTGGTCCGTTATGCCTGAATTTCTCTGTAATGAGCAAATTAACAGAGGCGAGCTAGCCGAAATTCCATCGCCAATTGGTATTCGTGAAATGCATTATTATCTCGTTTGGGCACCCAGTGTGTTACGCAAAATACATGTTGCGAATGCACGGAAAATGCTTCTGGAGCAGCTTAATTTGGTGAATTAATTCTCAGAAAAGACGCTCTACATCACCATTATACCTTTGCTTTATAAAGTTGCGTTTGGTTTTTACCACTGTTTTTTGCTTGGTAAAGCGCTCTGTCTGCTTGGTCTATTGCGTCAAGCAAGCCCGTTTCCATTGGAAAAGCTTCTGTTACACCAGCGCTGATGGTGAAGTGAATAGGTTGGTCTTGATCGGCATACACTTTAGAGCGCTCTAGCTCGACACGAACACGTTCCGTAATGACTTTCGCCGCGTATATTGGCGTATCAGGCATGATCAGAATAAATTCCTCTCCGCCGTATCTGGCTAATATATCTTTGCCTCGACAACTGGATTTTAAGGTTTCAGCTGCATGGATAATAGCTTTATCACCGATTGTGTGACCGTAAGTGTCGTTTATATTTTTAAAGTTATCGATATCAATCAATGCAACCGAAATAGACTCATGAGAACGGTCAAATACCTTGTTCGCAGCAATATTCAAATAGCGGCGATTTAGTAATTTGGTTAACGGATCGGTAGATGCTTGTAATTGAAGTTCTTCTTGCGTCTCTTTTATCTCTCTCAGGATTCGTATGCGATACGCGATGATCAGCGACAAAGCGAGCGCTTCCAGCACCAAACCAATGCCAACGCCGTGACTGGTTAAATAGGTGTATGAAATGTGGCCTTTATAAAACAAAACCGACAGAGCGCTGCAAGCAACAAACAACCCGTGACCCAATAAAAAGAAAAGCGCGAGAGGGTGCTTTCGGATGAGCATGGAAACGGCAACAATCAGGCTAATTAATATGGTCAGAGGTGCTAACGTTGATGAATATCGTAACGCAGCGATGATGTCGAATAACGCATAAAAAGCATTAGCGACTAATAAAACAATTACCGCCAGTAGTGCTTTATGCTCGATGGGATATTTCTTCTTAGTCTCAAAAATCGTGGCCATAAACAAGAGGAGAAACACAGGCATGGCGCCAAGAGAAATATGCCACTTTAAAGTCATTGATCCAAAGACATTAAATGCATCGGCCAGTAAACCGTAAGTCAGGGAAATCCAGAAGCAACCAAAGGTTAAATAGAGCGAATAATATAAGTGCTCCATAAAACGAGAAGTGATAAACAAAAAAAGATTATAAAGAATCAAAGAAAGCAGCATGCCAACCAGTAATATAGTGTCGCTTTGTTGCCCCAATAAAGCTCTTTTAGATTGATCTTCATTGTACAAATAAAGCGAAAGCCACTGATAAGAAAACGCACGACTTTTTATGTAGAGCGTTGTGTATTCTTGCGCTGGCAGAGTGATATCAAATACAGCTGCACCACGATACATCCAGTGGTGAGTGTCCTTGTTGTTGGTATCAATTAAGCGCTCACTAACGACATTTCCATTGGTTATTTCATAAAGATGCGCTTGATGATTGTGATACATCTCAGGCTGATGAAGATAAAGAGAAAAAGGCTGATCGCTCTCGTTTTTAAGCTGGATTTTTATCCATATTGTTTTTGCGCTTTCACCGAGCGAAATTCTGTTCGATGACATTTGAAAGTCTTGCTGCTGGACAGCTTGCAGAGACATTTCTTGTGTTTTATCTATGTAATACTCTAAATTAAAATTTTCTAACTTACTAAAGTCTTCTTGGATAGTAATCGTTGGCGTGTTCGAAAAAGCGAGACTCGATAATAAAGCCGCATATAAAAACACAATACTGACTATTACCGATCGAATATAGTGCATGTATTACTGTCCATGAAGAATGAAAAATTGAGTGACTAGATATTAACCGATTAAGCCATAAAATGTACGTATATTCCCTCATTTAACCACATAATTCAGAAGTTAAAGCGACAAAACCAATAAGCCCGACGAAAACCAGCCGCTCGAAATGCAGAGTTTTTATAAAGAGGTTTTTATCATCTCAGTGGTAAATACGGTGTGAAATATAATGGCATCACAATATGGGTGTGTTCTAGTACTGAGGAGCCTTGCGTACCTGTGAGTTTGAAGGTCTTGCTTGGCGAGTATCGTTTTATGAGCAACTCATCTGGCGACAGTGAACCATCGAAAGCCACTTTGTAATCAGGGTTTTCCAGAAAGTCGATACGAAGGACGTTGGCAAAAGTGCTGCCAAACAGAGCTTGTAACAGACACGCTTTACCTGTTTGCCTAGCCCCATCGATCAATAAAGGTTTGCGCGTAGGTTGGTTTTTTAATTGATTAACTATAGGGCTTATAGACCACTAGCTCGCCAAAAATCGTTCAAAATATGGCGGTACTCTTGTTGTAATTGAATATGGGCTTAAGCGAGTTAGGTCGAGCGCAAGGGCACTCTATAACCCCTCCAAGCATTAAGAATGCTAAAACTAAGTTTGATATTTGATTTATAGAGGTTCATGGCTGACTATGTGTATGACTATACCAAGCTGATAAGGGACTACTATGCCAGCAGAATCAATACTGAATTCATTAAAAACACTTCCTGATTACCCTACTCTTGAACGTTTTGCCTCTGTGCTCTGGCAGAAAGATAATGCTTATCACGGTGCTGCTGTCATGGTTGGCGCTGGGTTTAGTCGATGTGCTGGAGTGACAGGAGATAAATCAAAAAAGCTTCCACTGTGGTTTGATTTGTCGAAGGTTTTAAAAAAAGAACTGAATTCTAGTGATTCCGATCCTCTTCGAATTGCAGAAGAATATTCTGCTTATTTCGGAAGGCAAGCGCTTGATGACCTTTTAAAAAAGGAGGTGAATGATGCCGCTTGGGAGCCAAGTGACCTTCATAATCAATTATTAGAGCTGCCTTGGTCAGAAGTTCTCACGACTAATTGGGATACATTGCTAGAAAAGGCATCGGAAAAAGCACATGGTCGCTTTTATGGTGTCGTAAATCGTCAAGAGCAGTTATCTAGCGAATATTCCCCTAGGATAGTGAAATTACATGGCACCTTAAATGTAACTAATGAGCTGATATTTACTCAAGAGGACTATCGAACATACCCACAAAAACATGCCGCATTTGTTAATTTCGCCCGCCAAGTGTTTATAGAGAATGAGCTCTGTCTAGTGGGGTTCTCAGGAGATGACCCAAATTTTTTACAATGGACTGGATGGGTACGGGATCACTTAGCATCTAATGCAAGGCGTATTTATCTGGTAGGAGCTCTCGACTTAACTGTAGCAAAACGAAAATATTTGGAGTCTATTAATATTTCTCCAATTGATCTTGAGCCTCTTGTATCGGATTACGACCATGACTTAAAACATAAAAAGGCAACTGAATATTTTTTAGCAGCATTAAAAGAGTTAGAGCCTAAAAAGCCGTGGGAATGGCGACATTCGAATTTAGATAGAAAATTATCGTTGGAAGAGAGCTTAACAACACTTAAGAAGAACCGTGAAACATATCCCGGATGGTTAATCCTCCCTTCACATTTACAATCGAAATTACAGTTTTCTGTAGACAAAGTAAGGCTAATGGCATTATCCGAGGAAGTTCGAGCAGAAATACTGTACGAAATCGTTTGGCAATATGAGCGTACTTATGAAGTTTCGCTAAAGTGGCTTATTCAAGAGATGTTTCAAGTATGTGACCCATCGAAACCCAATATTCTTACAAAGAAGCAACAGTTGGAGATTGCTGTTTATGTATTGAAAAATACTCGATGGTTGGGGGAAGAAGAAAGCGAAATTTTAGAAAAAGAGGTTATTACTATTATCGAGAGTAATAGCCAATATTGGCCTGACGCTTTAGAAGAGATTGTATTTTTTAAAGCATCGTTGGCTCTATACCAATTTGACTATGAAAAATTAGAAAGCCTTGTGAAAAATATGGCTCCGAATGAGCCTATCAACAAACTTCGTAAAGCTGCGTTACTTGGTGAGCTGGGGTTATTTAGCGAAGGAAATATCTTAATTTCTGAAGCTTATAAGGATTTATTGAGTCAGCATCGTAGAGATCCAAATTCCATATATATTTTATCTCGATTGAAAG
The DNA here is from genome assembly GCA_938009755.1 of uncultured Marinomonas sp. Classification (GTDB taxonomy): domain Bacteria; phylum Pseudomonadota; class Gammaproteobacteria; order Pseudomonadales; family Marinomonadaceae; genus Marinomonas. The sequence continues at coordinate 8,244 of CALLIL010000036.1, read as the reverse complement.
TGGCGGAGACAATTCAGCGTGTAACCACTCATGAATTTAAGAAAAAAACAGTTGAGAGTGGAAGTGAAAAATACTGCGAATTATGGGATCAAATCGATGAATTACGAAAAACAATGCGGGATTTGATAGACAATAAAAAGAAGGATCAAGGAATCAAAGTATTCTTTACTCCAGGAACCTACAGAGATAATTCGGACAACACGACTTTTTATAATCGAGTTCATCCATTTTATATTTTTCATGGAATATTGTTTTCTACAGGGGTTCCTGTTCGGTGGGATTATACTGGTTTCATGACAGGACTTGCACAGGATCTTATCTACTTAGACGATACTTCTAAAGATGAATATTTTCCATTACTGGCTCGTTATGTGAATTCTGAAAAAGAAGACGAAATAGATTACGTATTTTCACGTTTAAGAATTGCTTCTCTTTCACAGAGTGAGAGTGATGATTTGATTTTACAATGTGAAAGAGCCGTCGCCTACTGGCGTAAAAGCTTGCTGATACCTGAAAAGCGCAATGCTTCAGTATTAACAAAGTTGAGACTGTTTATTGAAGTCTTAGCTCGGGTCTCGGTGCGCGCAGCACCAGAAAAAGCAAAACAGCTGTATCTTTATGCTTTAGAGATGGGTAATCAAAAAGAGATGCAACACCTTTGGTTAAGGGACTCTATTGATCATTTGATTGAGTATTCTTTGGAAAGTATACCTACATCAGACCATCAAAATTTATTGTCAAAAACATTAGAGTTTCCGATTGTGACAGAACTTCAAGGAAGGTCACTTCATGGTTGGCCGAATCCAACAATTAAACATGTAGGCCAAAGGAAGCCTGATTTAGAGTTAGATAAAAGAGTGAACTGGTTAATTGAAAGCGTATCTAATGCTGAATCAAAAGGCTCATCTTTAGAGCGTCTTTTGCTTTTGATCGAACATGGCTTTTTGACTCAATCGGAGTTAGAACAACTTACTAGAAAGATTTGGGGAACTGATGATCACCCGAATGTTTTACCTAATATGGGAAACTTATATAGCTGGGTCTTTTTACTACTACCGTCAAATAATCAGGAACATACTAAAAAACTTGTAAGAGACTATCTGTTTAAAGCGGATCAAAAGCAGCTGTTTAATAAAAATAGGCTTGTTAATATTATCAGTGCAGCACAAGTTAAAAGCATTCGACAATTACCTAATGAGAAAGAAGCAAAACACTATTTCAGTACTCTAGTGAATTGGAGACCTAAGCCATTTAGTGAACAGAGTACAATGAGTTCGCATCGAGATGATCGTTCAAATTATTCGTACATTGCTCAAGCGCTTTCTTATTCTGTTATGCCTGCATTGGCACAAACAGATCTAAACGAAGATAATTTTGAAGAGCTCTTTTCCTTTTTTAAAGATACTAAATTGCCTGCTTCCTTGATTGCGTTTCCTTATTTCGCGGAAGCTCTAGAAGAGAAGGTCTATATTGTAGAGAACCTTTTAAGAAATAGTTTGTTAGACTCGGATCATCATTTCGTGAGTCAAGCTGCAATTGCTATTTTGAAGTGGCGTGAATTAGAAAACAGTGATGCGGTAAAAAGACTTATTCCCCTGATTGTGACTATGATTAGCTATAATCAAACGTCTAATATGTATCGCCTTCTTTGGGCTGTTAATAGCATGTTATCTAAAGGTTATCTTTCAGAAATAGATTCTCTAATCCTTTGTGATAGTGCTCCAAGAGTTTTTGATAGCATGAGTTATAGTCAAGACTTTTCAAATGAAATTCAAATCGCAAATATCCCTCTTGTTAGAGCAGAGTGTGTAAAGCTAGCTATTGGTTTATTGAAAATGGATGACGACAAGGAAAGCGACCTCCATTTGAAGAGAATTATTGAAGAAGCAAAAACAGACCCACTACCAGAAGTAAGGTTTGCTGCTGAGCAATAAATTTTTGTGACTTCTCCTGTGCTAGTTACATACTTGGAGTTCAAATAAATCATGTCAGAGTTGGATTAATTTGAGTCAGTTGCTCTGTTTATAGTGAAGCAATGGCAAAAAATCATTAAGTAAAATTGACCAGTCTCGAAGATAATGAAAAATGTGCATAGAGGTTAAATGTTAGTCTATAATTGGTTTATATTTGGACCACTGGAGGCTTTATGAATGTTGAAACCGTGTCATACCTGAAAGCAAATGCCAATAATTTGTCGCTAGATGATCCTTTGCATGTTACTCAGAATGGGAAAGAGGTGTATGTAGTACAGGATTCTCAAGCTTATTATGAGCAGCAAGAAACGATAGCGCTGCTTAAATTAATCAATCTTTCTGAGCGCAGTTTGAATCAAAAAGGCGAGTTATCCTTGGATGAGGCATTTGATGTCTAAACCCTTCCAAGTTGTTGCTACGCCAGCTTTTAAAACGACCCTTAAAAAACTCTCTACATTCCTAACCCGAAAGCATAATACCGTTGTTGCTGATGAAGCTAAAAGGCTCATTAAGCAAAAAGTCTTGGCTTTGAGTGACCAGCCTTTTTCTTCCCCTGTTAGTGATCGATTATCTGCACTAGGCTTTATGAATTATCGACAAATGCAAGTAGGCCAGCATAACCTTGTTTTTTATCGAGTGGATGAGCAAGAGGAAAAGGTTGTGTTGATTGTAGTGATGGATAGCCGTCAAAGTATTGAGCAGCTACTTTATGAAATTATGCTGGTTTTGTAGAAGCAAATGTAAATAGTGATAAATCAGGTCAGTGTTAAATTAATGAAAAACAAACAATTGATTTGTCTTTCATTAGGACGAAGTATGTAAAGCTAGCCATTGGTTTCTTAAAAAAGAAAGCTGCGTTGGAATTTATCAGACCTCAGATAGCGAAAAACCCCGATGCACTCACCGAGGTTTAGACGCCGATCGGGCACTCCCAATCCATTTGATGTGATTGTAGTCAAAGGTATATTAATACATCAAGGTATACCGCAATATTTTTGAATCAAACTTCTTATTTGAAATCACTCAATATTCTGAATCTGAATACAAATTTAACTGTTAAGTTTTTGAATTGTATAGATTTTTTAAAAAAATTAAAAAATATGCCACCTTTTATGCCACCAATATGGTTCGGGTGAAAGCTTTATTCAAAAAAAGATTCTTCTCTCGCTATCTTATTGTTATTTGGTAGCCCCATAATTAGGTTTTGTATCAGGAATTGCTTCAGTTGTTGGAGTAATTGCCTGACTAGAATCTGAAATGTTTTGCCAGCATCCGACACACGGCTCAGAAAACCATGCCCAACTCTTAGTAGCCATGCAAAGTGGGTCTGCCCATAGTACAGCTGCGGCCAATAGCACTACAACAGTAATTCTTAAGCTGAAAGGGATTTTATCCTTCCAGTCTAAAGCTAACTCTGAGCACATCCAGTCACTATTGTGCTCAGAAAACAATTTATAGTGTGCATACCATGACGACAGAAAAACAGGAGATAACATAACAACGGAGCTATGATCTCCTCGAATTATTTTTAGGTCTGTGCGAGCCTGATGAACGGAATCAATATCCTGTTCATCAATTTGGCAATATACGTCCTCTAATTTCTTACTAATATCAGTTAGACTTCCACCAATAGCCTTATATTGCTCTTTCTGAAGCTCCCTTGGCTTGAGGATAATGCCGATGATACCGATAATCAGCAATAAAGAAGCCAGCGAATTACTGTTCAACTGTGAGAAAGACAACCCGAGTACACCAAATGAAAGCGATATCATGCTAATTGCTGTAGGTACTTTCTCGCAAATATCGTATGACGCAAGATGAAGTTTGGCGCCATAGAGTACATTGTAATATTCCCTTGCCACTTGCTTTTTAATCGCCTGTTCCGTCATAAACTATCGTTCCTACTCGATTGGTACGGTGATTTTATGTCGTGCAATCACCGTGTTTCTATGAATAGCGTAACACTCGACCGTATGATCTCCATAGAAAGATGCTGTTTCTCTCCTTGTTTTGCTACCATCATCATCCATAATTTCTCCGCGGTGGTTCTTTCGTTTATCCGCTTCATGTCCATAATTACGAACCTTCCATTTTACTTTGTAGTCTCCGACAATGTTCGAGCCCTTCACAAAGAAATGCAGTTCGCGTTGAGGCTGTATACGGCCACTGCCAAATCTTGATAGTAGCTGAGTCATCAGGTCCTTTTTAATCTCACAATCTATTTCAATCTGATTGGTCAAATTCAAGTCGAATAGGTCTTCAATGAACTGTTCTTGCGATCCCCCTATCTGTTTCACCTCTTGGTTAGGGAACTTTGTTCCAAAGATTGACTTATAGTGCTGGTTGCACTTTGCTTCTTGTCCCTTAGCTCTCGCTTCAATTGCTGACTTAGCTGACTTCAGAGCGCTCTCAGCAGCCTTTTGGAAAGGTTGATATACACTGACCTTGGAGTTACTACCAAAGGCATAGTAGAAACTTCTATTAGGTTCTTTAAATAGGAATTCGAAGAAGTCTTTCACCATCTTGTCAAAGCCACCGAAACTTACCTGATCGTAATCGGTATTCTTCTCGAAAAAGCGATAGCAGAGAGTGTCTATAAGGAAACCACTCATTTCTACGTTATTTCTAACTTTCCAAGCACGAATCATTTTTGCAAGCTTACGAAGGTTGTCATTGCGCTGACTGTTCAAATCTTTGAATGCTTTTAGCTCTGCACGTGTATTGCACGTGCGCCATTTTCCACCATTGTGGGTATCAGGGTATTTGAATATGCCTTTCCACTCGAACACAGGAACTATTTCAAAGGTAAAATCCTGCATCTCAACAACCACTACATTGCGGTCTTTTCGTACAGAACTGGTTGGATAGGTCTTTTGTATCGCCATCTTGGCATGGTCGAGAGCCTTAGACGGATCATTTCGGTAAGTAATCCACTTGTAAGGTGGGATGATGTAAAGCATATCTAGATCTGAGATACCATGAATACCTGAGTAACGACCATACGATCCTGCTTGAAGGCTATAATTTGTCTTGTCGTTAGGTAAATCTCTAAATTTTTCATTTAGATTCTTCGTAATGCTTCCATAGCGACTCGAAATTTTGTCTTTGTTCTTAATTTTTAGATTATCCACGAATAATCTGAAATCTCGGTGCAATGTCATGTCTCATCCCCTGTATACATGGTTACTTATAATTAAATGGGGGTGAAGAAGAGTAAAACAAGTCCGCACTTCGAGTATAAAAACTATCAGCTAGCCCTCTGAGAGGGTAACGATTTTATTTCTAATCTTATGCTCTATATTATTAGTTAAAGTGTTGTGAAATTAGGTTTCTATTATGAGTTTTCTTCATATTCTGCCTGCATGTTTAACTTAGTTCTTTGATGGAGGTGCCTAGTATTTTTCCTACTAACCTAGTCGATTTATCAAAGTCTTCACGCTTCAATGTCTCATCATCAAATTTGTCAGAATCACAGCACACTTTTATCTCTGTTCCTGCAAGGTTCGGCTTTAGCCTTTTTATAGTGATACCCATATTTGTTTCGAGAACAAACACGCCTGTTGATATATCTGCCTTATTAGCCACTTTGGAAACTAGAACCACTTCACCTATGTCTATTGTAGGTTGCATTGTGCTGTCAGGTGCTTCTAATGCGAAAAGCTGATTTTGTTCTTGTTCTGAAAAGGATTTAGGCAAATAACGCTTAGGCAGCACCATATGAGCTTCTGATTTAGCCTTGCTCCACGTCTTAGCTTTGGCTGAGTAAATTTGAATAGTAACCATACCTGAGTCGCTACTTTCAGCTTGTATTGGCTTCTTAACACCTTCTAGCCCCAATGCTTCTTGTGTTTCTTGGGGTAGGCTGCTGGCGTGATATTCAAAGTTTACACCTCGTAATCCTGTCATCTGCCTGTATTCCCAGTTTTGACTTTTAGCTTTGCGCGTTACGTTTGTCGCATGTGCTGGCATGCCTTTTTGCCCTGCCAGTTCGGCAGCTGTAAACCATTCTTTTGTCATTATTACACCGTTTCTATAGGGGTAAAAAATGATTTTGAATAATTTGTTAAATCTTTTTGTGAGATCTTTATTGATCTGAAAGGATTTCACATATATGATTTCACAACACTGACCAAGTGATATTCAAAATCTTAATTTCTTAACTCTATAAGGTAACTAGAATGCTCTCTTTGTATAACCCTGCTAAGGCTAGCTGGGGCGGATTTTTGCGACCAAAATTTAGTAAAAATAGAAAAAATACTCATTTTTTCAATTTTAAGAGGGTGTTTCAGATTGTTATGGGTGCTTTCTGTATATCTTATCTGAGTGTAGTTCATGCTAATGACAGTGTAGTTCGTGCTGGAGATAATCTTCAGGTTGGGATTCCACTGATTGCTGGGGTGATTTCACTAGTAAAAGGAGACAATGAAGGAACTGCTCAATGGGCTGAGGGTGCTTTATGGACAGGCGTTGCAACACATAGCCTTAAATTTGCGGTTGATGCTGAGCGACCGAATGGTAATGATAATAACTCTTTTCCATCTGGACATACTTCTGCGGCTTTCCAAGGCGCGGCCTTTTTACAAATGCGTTATGGCTGGGAATATGGGGTACCTGCTTACGCTGCTGCTTCTTATGTGGGTTATTCTAGGGTTCATGGTGACTATCATTATTGGCATGATGTCGCGGCTGGCGCAGTATTAGCAATAGGGGTTCAATACGCTATTACAGAAATGGGGCTAACTACTAGAAATCTTTTTGTTACGCCTGTTGTTACTGATAATCAAGTTAGCTTATATGCTTCGATAAGTTACTAATCTTAAGCCCCCTGATAGAGTTCATTGCTTGCTATGCACTCTTTCAGGGGGAATAGGCATAAAGAGTCTTACCCTATTCAACCTCTGTAATGGCACTGTGTACAGAGTCTATCTCCTCAATTTTTAGCTTTTTAACGTGTGCTATAATTTCACCTTCGCTCATCTTTAAACTAGACCATCCACGCAAAAGGTTACTACCAATTCTCCCTCCTTCCCTTGTAGCGTCAGGTACGAATAAAACCAGCTTATCTGAGCTATGTTGACGAGGTGAAATATCAAAAAGCTTATTATCTTGCCTTACAACACAATGATGCTCTGCTTCACAAAATCTCGCCTTTTTGTCTACCCAAACTATCCAACCAAACACCATTTCACCACCAGAAGTAGCTACTTCATCTTCACAGTTATTGTAGCAATAAGTTGCACGATAGGTATCTGACTTATGGGTATATGGAAGGAAGGATGCATTGGTGTGTTTAAGGCCTAACAACCTAATAAGTTCCTTGACCTGAGCATCAATTTTTTTAGGTGTTCGAGGCTTTACAGGTTGCTGATAACTTACAAAATCCATCTACATTATTCCATTTTCTAATGAGGTAAAATGCCCAATTAAATAAAAAATCAAGATAAAAATCTATGACGCTATAAGTTTTTATTCCGATTTCTAATAACCCTAATAGTATCTTCTGTGATTTTATCATCAGGGTCTAAATTCTGAATAACTGTTATAATTTCTACCATCGCTTTATTTGATAACTTAAATGTAGCAAGGTGCCTAGATTCGCGAATTTTTTTATCAAACGCTATGACAAAATCCTTTTTTATTGATGCTTTACCTAACAAAACGCTATCTGGTAGAGACCTATGGGTAGGTTGAGTCTGTAGCTTTTCAAATGTAGCAATTGATCTAACTAATTCAGATCTAGTTGGCCAATACTTCGATTCATATTGGTGCATAAGGCTGCTTAATAATGGAGCTGTATGATACTTATACTCCATATTGCAATTACCAGCTTCAGTAAACATGTCGTCTATTGATTGGTAATCACTCTTTTGAAACTCACTATATTCAAAAAGTTCTTGTTGCTGTTTAAGAGTGTCTGCTAGACGTTCAGCTAACTCTACAATCTGTTCAGAAAGCTCCAAGTGAGCGTTGAGCTGAGAGCGCGCTTTATTAACTTCGTTTTTTTCAAAGTCTATGCTGTCTATAATTATTTCAAGCATAAATAGCGTATTTTTATACGAGCTGGAAGTCATATCGGTAATATCGACATCCCCGAACTTTCTAACAATTTCACCAAAGGTATGGGTTAACTCTGGACTTCCCAGAGTTTGCTAGACAGTAGGAACTTCTAAAAAATACTTTTCTTCGAACTTTACAGGTGACACCCCGCCTGTATGTGAATGCCGTTTTATCGGATTGTAGAACATCTCAATAAAATTAAATATCTCTCCTT
>CALLIL010000035.1 GCA_938009755.1 uncultured Marinomonas sp. | reverse complement strand
GAATTGCTTGACGATCATAGAGGCGTTGAACCACCTGATCCCATCCCGAACTCAGAAGTGAAAAGCGCCATCGCCGATGGTAGTGTGGGAGATCCCATGTGAGAGTAGGTCGTCGTCAAGCTTCTCATTAAGAAAGCCCTGATAGCTAAGCTGTCAGGGCTTTTTTATGCCTGAAGGAAATGAGGAACTCTTGCTTCAGATCTCCAGCATACGGCTTCTTACGTTCTATTTACTTGCGTACCTCGACGCGTCAGCGTAAATACAAAGTAAGAAGCGGAAGGGGCTGATTGAAAGAGTCTTAGTTGCCATTTACTTGCGCCTGTTTCGTAAACTCAACGCGTCTGCGTAAATGACAATCAAGACACTTTGCTGTTTTGTTTGTCTCGTGACTCTATGTTCTGCATAAATGAGAGCGTTGAGAGATGACAATTAAATGGCAGTCAAGACACTCTACTTCCTCGTGAGCCTTTTACTTAAATAAATGAGAATCAAGACACTTTACTGTCTTGCTTGTCTCGTGACTGGGTACGTCTGAGTAAACACCAAGAGGGTCATAATGATAGGTTGGGTGAAATTCAGAGTATAGCGATAATAAATATGTGTTTTTAACTATATGATTTATATCTGGTTTTATAATCAATGTTATTTAACGGTCATTTTTATGTAGTAAATGCTTGACAATATTTTTTAAGTAGGTAATGTATTTAATAGACAGAGGGCAAATGGATTTGCCTCAGCCTCCAGGACGGAGGCTCTGTCGCTCTTCTGGGATGATTTAGTGCTGCATGGATGCAGCGGAAAATCTCTGCATTACACCAAGTTCGACTTCATTAAATTCTGTCAATTTAGTCTTTTCTCTGTTTTAGCTTTTTAAAAATATCTCTATGTAAAATTTAGGTTTTTTGCATTAATTTGGTAATGGTATTACTAGAGCGTGTTTTATACGATTCAATACAACTGTAGAAGTTATGTCACGGACACTAGGTAAAACAGAAAGAGATTCGTTAAGAAATACAGATAATGAAGGAAGGTCTTCGCTTATAACTCGCAACCAGTAGTCCGCTTCTCCACTTACTGAGTAACATTCTAAAATTTTTGGCATGCCATCTATGGCTTTTTGAAACTCTGTGTCTGAAGTGTGGTTTGTTTTGTCCAGCATAACATTTATAAATGCTATAACTTGGTAGCCTAATTCATTAGCATTAAGTTGTGTGCAGTAAGCTTCTATTAAATGACTCTGTTCTAGCCGTGCTAAGCGTCTTGAGCACTGTGATGGCGATAGGTTGATTTGTTCTGATAATGCAACATTTGAAAGTCTAGCGTTCTTCTGAAGGGCTTTTAATAACTGCCAATCAAAGCTATCTAATTCAATGTTACTCATTTTTAAATTCCTTACCTGCGCTTACCAGAAGAGCTCTTTCAATATGAGCTAAGTGTGTATATAGGAATGCTTAGGATAAGGTCTTTTAAAAACTAAACAAGCAAAAAAGCACATTTTTTACTTATTTTTAATCATTTTTTTGCATGATATTTTTTGTATTATGATGAACGAAAAATGCCGAGAATTAGCTAAAAAAATCTCGGCATTTTTCGTTGTGTGTTTTGATTGTTATTTTGGCAGATTGATTTTTAACCAATCGATTGCCTCGTTATAAGGAGTAGGCAAATCTAATTTAGTTAGTGCGCCTTGCAGTAGGTCATCGTTATTCGAGCTGAAGTTTAAGTGGCCAACTTTACGTCCAGGTCTCACTTCTTTTTTATACCAATAAATCTCTAGACCTTTTATATTTAGCCATTCGTAATCTAAATCTACTCCAATTAAATTGACCATCATACTTTGGCTTTTTATTTCAATTGGAGCCAAGGGGAGTCCAGAAACTGCACGTACATGATTCTCAAACTGATCGATGCTTGCTCCAGATTGAGTCCAATGGCCACTATTGTGTACTCTAGGTGCGAGTTCATTGATCAGTAGTTCATCGCCTACTCGGAAACACTCCATCGCCATAACACCAACATAATCCAAAGCGTCCATTAGCTTGCTAAGCATTAATTCTGCTTTAGCTTGTAACGTATTTAACCGCTGTAAAGGTGATATGGAAGCGTAAAGAATGCCGTTGATATGAAGATTTAGTGTTAAAGGATAGAAGTGGGTTTCACCATTTTTTCCTCGAACTCCAATTAATGATACTTCTTCATCGAAATTGATTGCTTGCTCCGCAATGGCGAAGCCTTTCCAGTCTTCAGGAATTTCGCTCTCTTCTGATTGTTTTAGCCAATATTGGCCTTTGCCATCATAGCCACCTCGACGACGTTTCATCAGGACTCGGTCGCCAAGTGTTTCATATGTGTATCTTGCTGTTGTGCCGATCTCAACAGGAAACCATGGCGCGGTAGCTAATCCTAAACGGTCTAACCATTGCTTTTGAGTGAGGCGATCAGCAAGTTGTGGAAATGTTGCTAGGTTTACAAAGTTATTATGTGTTGATAGCTGCTTTGTGGCATGAGTCTCCGGCCACTCTTCTCTTTCTGCTGTGACAATATCGTCTTTACCAAGAGGTAATGTTTCAGTTGTTTCAATATCAACTGGTCGCACGTCTAGACCTAATGGCGTGCCAGCTTGTTTTAGCATAGCGCCTAATTGACCTGCGCCTAGAACCCATAAAACGGACATAGATTAGGCCTCTCTTGGATCTGGGTTGGCTAAGACTGTTTCAGTTTGATTAATTCTGAAGTCCTGAATCTTTTCAGCTAATGTCGGGTTGGATATAGCCAAAATCTGGCAAGCTAATAATCCCGCATTAAATGCACCAGCTGTGCCTATTGCTAATGTTCCTACCGCTACACCTTTAGGCATTTGAGCAATGGAAAGTAAACTATCCATACCATTTAAAGCTTTGCTTTGTACCGGTACACCAAGGACGGGGAGGTGAGTGTGAGCAGCAACCATTCCTGGTAAATGAGCGGCACCGCCAGCACCACCAATGATGACTTTAAAGCCTTTGCTAGCAGCACTTTCGGAAAATTCTGCAAGCTTTACTGGTGTCCTATGAGCTGAAACGACTTCAACATGATACTGAACGCCTAGAATGTCCATTATCTCTGCGGCGCCTTCCATAGTACTCCAATCGCTTTTTGATCCCATTATTAGGGCAACTTCTGCTTGCAAAACACTTCTCCTATTGGTGTTATTCAACGTGATGTTAAGAGGGGGAACGTTGAAATTGTATTAATGTAAGTGCAGCCTAAATGCACATATTTAGTAAATTATGGCGGCTAATATAGCGGATTTTAAGGTAAATCGCGAGTATTGAGGCGAGCCTTAATGAGGAAAGTGAGTGGGGTGTACGAATAAAAAAGAGCGACTAAAGTCGCTCTTCAAGGTATTTATCATAATCTGGTATCTGTCTTTCAAATGCACTCTCAAATAAAGGAGAAGTGACAAGAAAGTTTGCAGAGGAAACGCTACAAGCAATAGGTATATTCCACACAGCAGCGACACGCAGTAATGCTTTTATGTCAGGATCATGAGGCATGGGCTCAAAAGGGTCCCAAAAAAAGATCAGAACATCAATCTTGCCTTCTGCAATCATACCACCTAATTGTTGGTCACCACCAAGTGGGCCACTAATTAGAGGTTTCACAGGGACATCTAAGTGTTTTTGCATTAGATTGCCTGTGGTTCCTGTTGCCATAAGATTATGCTGAACAAGTTTTTCTTTATGAGTTTCAGTCCAGTTGATCAGAGCTGACTTCATATTATCATGAGCGACTAAAGCAATGTTTTTACGCTTTGGGGTCGTGATCGTTTTTTGTTGCAAGATCTTATTGGCCACTCTGTTATTCCTTGGTTTCACCCACTTTAACAACTTTCATCATATTAGTTGTGCCTAAGCTTACTAAATGATCGCCTTTCGTTACGATTACAAGGTCTCCATCTTCAATTAATCCAAGTGATTTAACGTGGTTTACTAAGCCTGAAATAATTGTGTCAACGTTAAACTCTTGAGAAGAGAAAGCGACAGGTGTTACACCTCTATAAAGGTTTGCTTTATTCAATGTTTCCTGATTAGGGGAAAGCGCATAAATCGGCAAGCTAGAGCTAATACGAGACATTAGAAGAGGTGTTGTACCTGATTCAGTTAAGCTGATGATTGCTTTAACGCCTTCCAGATGGTTGGCTGCATACATAGCAGACATTGCAATGGCTTCATCGGCTTCAGTGAAAGTAACGTCAATACGATGTTTAGAACGATTGATTTCAGGTTGCTTTTCAGCACCTAAACAAACGCGGTTCATTGTCTTAATGACTTCTACTGGGTAAGCGCCTGCAGCGGTTTCCGCTGAAAGCATAACGGCATCTGTTCCGTCCAGTACAGCGTTAGCTACGTCAAAGACTTCTGCGCGAGTTGGCATCGCGCTTGTGATCATAGTTTCCATCATTTGAGTCGCCGTAATAACAGGGCGATTCAATTGACGACAGCGTTTGATCATATGTTTTTGAACGCCGATAAGTTCAGCGTCACCGATTTCAACACCCAAGTCGCCACGTGCAACCATAACGGCATCAGAGGCTAAGATGATCGCATCCAGTGTTTCGTTGTCTGCAACGGCTTCTGCGCGTTCTACTTTAGATACGATGCCAGCTTTTAGGCCTGCAGCTTCCGCTAAAGCGCGTGCTTCATTAAGGTCCTCAGCACTGCGAGGGAAAGAGACAGCAAGATAGTCCGCTTTTAGAGCAGCGGCTGTTTTGATGTCTTCTTTATCTTTTGGTGTTAGTGCGGCAGCAGAAAGGCCACCACCTTGGCGGTTAATCCCTTTGTTGTTTGACAGTGGTCCGCCAACAAGGACTTTAGTGATAACTTCTTGACCTTTTACTTCAAGCACTTCAAGTACAACTCGCCCATCATCAAGAAGTAATATGTTGCCAGGCTCAGAATCCGAAGCAAGTTGTGGGTAGTCAATACCAACACGTTTTTCATCACCTGCGTCTTTATCGAAGCCTACGTCTAGAATAAATTGGTCGCCATCTTTCAGTTCAACTTTAGTGTTTTTGAAGCGTGCGATACGTATTTTTGGTCCTTGTAAATCACCAAGAATAGCTATGTGGCGATTGTGTTTTGCCGCCATCGCGCGAACAACATTCGCTCTTTCTATGTGGTCTTCAGGCTGACCATGAGAAAAGTTAAGACGGAAGACGTTTGCGCCTGCCAAAATTAAACTTTCAATCATTTCAGGAGAAGTAGAAGCTGGGCCTAAGGTTGCAACAATTTTTGTTCTGCGAGTCATTTTAGTTACCAAAGATTAAAGTGCTAGATGAGATTATATGTATTCAAGACGACGAAGGCTGCAATGCAGCCTTCGTGTGGTATTTCCTTATTTTGCATTCATTAATGCAATAGTATTGTCTAGCATGCGGTTTGAAAAACCCCATTCGTTGTCATACCAAGCCATGATTTTCACTAATTTGCCTTGAACGCGAGTTTGTGTCGCATCAAAGTTTGAAGTGAAGGTGCTGTGGTTGAAGTCAGAAGACACTAGAGGATCATGGTTTACATGCAAAACTTGAGCTAATACTGGATCGGCTTTGATTGCGTCTTCAATGATTGTATTGACTTCCTCAACGGTTGTTTCGCGAGGCGCTAGGAATGTTAAGTCAACCAAAGAAACGTTGATTGTTGGTACACGAACAGACATACCGTCGAATTTACCAACAAGCTCAGGTACAACAAGACCGACAGCAGCAGCGGCACCAGTTTTACTTGGGATCATGTTCATTGCAGCAGCGCGTGCGCGGTAAAGATCTTCGTGGTAAACATCAGATAAACGCTGGTCATTTGTATAAGCGTGAATCGTTGTCATCAAACCACTTTCAATTCCAAGTTTGTCACTTAGAGGTTTAGCTACTGGTGCTAGGCAGTTAGTTGTGCAAGAAGCGTTAGAGATAACCGTCATGTCAGATGTTAAAACATCTTGGTTAACACCGAATACAACGGTAGCGTCAACTTCTTTACCAGGTGCAGAAATGATTACTTTTTTTGCACCAGCAGAGATGTGAGCGCTGGCTTTTTCTTTTGTTGTAAAGAAACCAGTACATTCGTAAACAACGTCTACACCTAGTTCAGCCCAAGGAAGGTCTGCTGGATTGCGTTCAGAGAAAGTGCGAACTTTATCTTGGTTGATGTACAAAGCTTCGTCATCGAAAGTAACTTCTTCGCTGAAACGGCCGTGAACAGTATCGTATTTTGTTAGGTGAGCATTTGTTTTTGAATCGCCAAGATCATTGATTGCAACGATTTGGATTTGATCGCGCTTACCTGATTCGTATAAAGCTCGAAGAGTGTTGCGTCCAATACGTCCATAACCGTTGATAGCTACCTTAATTGTCATATTTACCTCTAAACTAGTGCGGAGATTACTGAAGGT
>CALLIL010000034.1 GCA_938009755.1 uncultured Marinomonas sp. | reverse complement strand
AAATGAAATTATCAATATTATGCTGTTAGAGTCAGCATCTAAATAACTACAATGTAGTGATATAAAAATGTACAGGATTAAAGTGAATCCAGTACATTTTTAATGTAGAAATAGAGTTTACGAGAGCCTCTTATCGTCGCTTTGGGCGTTCAGGTAAGGCGGCTTTTAGCTCTGCTTCTGAGATGCCTAATGCTTGGGCGACTTCAGTGAGATCTGCTCTTGGGCCGCCAGCATTTTGCATTGCTTGAAAAAGCTCATCAGTACTGATGCCTAGTGTTTCAGCTGCTTCATCAAATCCTGGTGGTGTGCCTTGTTTTCCATCTGGAGCGCGGTTACCTTGATCGCCACCTGGCGGTTCGTTACGTCCAGAGCCCGTTGCGCCTACTCCTGCTTTTGCGGTCGTCGAAAAATTATTCTTTGCAACCATGCCAGATAAACACTCTGGAAGGTTTGGAAAATCTTCAGAGGCGTGATAGTGATATACCTTTTCGGACTTACCGGGAACGTAACCTACATGACCATGACAAGCGTCTAAATCTGTTGGCACTTGTCCATTTTCGTCTTTGCTGCCATAAATGCCAAAGCCATCAAAAGCATAACCAAATAAGCCAGAGCTGTTTTGTGATAAATAACAATCTGCATTAACGTGCTCATGATCATACACAGTGTCTATATCGCTTGCTGTGCCATGGTAATGATACCAGCCGCCCGGATCTATGTGGCCTGAGCATGTATCCAGAGCTGGCATATGGCCTGTGTGTTGAACACTGGGTGCATCTGAAAATATTGGTACACCAGAAAGAGATATGCCCACTTTACTGACAACGCCTAAGTTATGCGCTTTCTTTGCCATGACAGGTTGAGTCGGTATAAGCACCGTGATTACAACTGCTTCGTCAGTGGAAACGTTAATGCAAGAATGGTCGTATTCTGGGCGCGTGGTCGCACTGTCTGTGATATGTACTTTTCCGTCTTCGTCGTAGAAGACGTAGCCTTGTTCGGCAAGCATACGAAGAAAACTTTCATCGACACGATAAAGACCTGCTTTATCACCATCCCAATTCCAAATACCGCCTTCGTCGCTCAATGTTTCAGGGCAAAAAGGGCCGATTTCAATATCGTCAGGTAAATATTTTACAACGAGCTTCGCACATTCTGCCTGTTGGCCGTTTTCTAAAGTACAAGAGACTATTTCTGGTTCTTCGACCATCGCGTTTCGATTGAATTGAGAGACATTGATTTGAGCTTTGGTGAAAGTATCAGAACTGGAGCCACTGTGTGTATGCGTGTGTGTCGAGCCATTGTGAGTATGGGGTGATGGTATATTGTGATCGTGGCTACAAGCGGTCAGAGCCAAAATGATGGAAAAGAGTATCCCTATTTTGGGAAGGTTTGTCATAAACCTATGTTTGATGATCATGGAAAACCTCTCGTAAAAGTCATATTAAGAGCGAAGACAGAGATGATAGTATTTTCCAGCTTTTAGAGTTTGATTTTAATGTGCGTTTTTCTACCGTTTTTATACTATTTTCATTTGCCTTGGTGCTGACTGAGGAGGCCATACTTAAGAGCTTAAACTGAAAAGGTTAATCTTTTTTCTCTATGGTGATCTCTAGTTGTTTGCTATTCCCTGCAAACCATTTCTGTACGTACAAGGTTCCCATGATTGGCGCTTTGCCTTCTTCTGGGATTTCTTGATAACGCACACTGTTCTTTGTTTCTTTCTCATATTCAAATGTTACGGTTGTTTTAGGCATGCTGTGTTCCTTTTTTCATTTATTCGATGTTTTTATAGGGTTCTTTGAAAGATTAATGCTTTCAAGCCGCTTTCAATATCAATGTCTTTAAACTCTGGTGGGTTTTCCAAGCGTTGTTGGAAAAGCAGTTCGGGTGCATTTTCCTTCATGCCATCAATTAGGAATTGAGCAGGCAGTGTTGGGTCATTAACGCACGCTAATACGTGACCATTTTTCGTAAGCAGTTCTGGTAAGCGACGTAAGATTTTTTGATAATCTTTGGTGAGGGCAAAGCTGCCGCGTTGAAACGTCGGAGGATCAATTACAATGAGATCGTACAAACCGTATTTCTTTATTTTTCCCCAAGATTTAAAAATATCATGGGCAAAAAACTTTACGTTGTTTAGGTTGTGCTTATTGTGCTTATTGAGTTTATGATTTTCTCGACCACGGTTTAATACCGCTTTTGCCATGTCCAAGTTGACCACGAAATCGGCACCGCCTTCGATTGCTGCCACAGAGAAGCCACAAGTGTATGAGAACAAATTAAGAACGCGTTTGTTTTCACTGTTTTCTTTCACCCAACGACGACCGTAGCGCATGTCTAAGAACAGTCCTGAGTTTTGGTTTTTTCCGAGATCAAGCTGAAACAATAACCCTTCTTCATTCACGACTTGCGTGGCTTTGTATTGGTTATCAGCTCCGTGGCTAAACAGACATTCAGTCGGGCTTTTTTCTCTGTGTCTGTGCTGCAAAAGTAGCGAGGACGCGCCACAGTTTGTCCACACTGGCTGTTCTGTCCAATCAAGTAAGTGTGCATTGAGCGCAGATAAAAACTCATCGGAGGTTTCTTTAAACAAAGACACCAGAATTTGGCCTTCTAGCCAATCCACGGTGATGTGCTCTAAGCCAGCAAAACATTTTCCTCGACCATGAAACAACCGCAAAGCGCCTTTTGGTTGTTGCGTTAAAGTGTAGAGAACCTGTTCTGTAAGACGAGGTAAAGCAAGTGAATCCATAAAATACTTATTTAGCGGTTGAGTGTTTTTAGAGGTTTTGCGAACCTTTATGCGCTTAAATCGAAAGCATGCTCTTCGGCTGACGAAACAATGCATTCACCCGCAAGGTTGGGCGCAACACCCACAGAATAGCCATCCTTTTGCATGCCTAATAACCATTTTTCTTGCCAGTCGTCTGCGCTTATTTCTAATGCTTGAAATCCTTCGTAGTCTTTTTTTCCCCAATCCACAGCCAGCTCTGACGATGGCCAAATAGGTAAGACCTTCTCACTGCCTAGCTCTATGATTAAGCAACCTTCGGCATCAGAAAGCGTCCAAATAGAATGGTTTTTTTGCAGATGTTTAATGATTTCAGCGTAGCGCTCGCTGCTTGGTAGTCGATAAAAAGAGTCGTCGAAAATTACGGGAGTGGTCATAGCGGAAGCTCAATTAAAAAAAAGAAAGGATCTTAGCATATTGGTAACAATACAATAAAAAAGAATCACCGCTTGGGTGATTCTTTTTTATTGTGAGTTTTTAAGCATGTCACTTGTAAATACAAGATTAAGCAAGAAAAAGGCTGTCTAATGATTTGAGATGCGCTTGCTTTGCAGAATCATCCATCCAACTGCACTCAATGCCATTTTTAGCTAATTGAAACAGTTCTTCTTTGGTGATCTGTGTTTTCTCAATCAACGCCACATAATTATCATTCATATAACCGCCGAAATAAGCTGGATCATCTGAGTTGACGGTCGCTTTTAACCCCAGCGTTAGCATTTTACGAATAGGGTGATCTTGCATATCGTCTACAACACACAGTTTTAAGTTCGAAAGAGGGCAGACGGTGAGTGTTAACTCTCTTTTTTTAATTTCTGTGATTAAGTTCTCGTCTTCCAAGGCACGATTACCGTGGTCAATTCGATCCACTTTGATTGTGTCTAATGCTTGCCAGACGTATTCTGGTGGGCCTTCTTCACCTGCGTGAGCGGTCACTTTTAGTCCAAGGTCGCGACAAGCTTTGAATACATTGGTGAATTTTTCGGGTGGATGGCCGACTTCGGAGCTGTCTAAGCCAATGCCATCGATTAAATGAAGGAAAGGTTTGGCAATCTCTAACGTCTCAAAAGCACTTTCTTCACTGAGATGACGGAGGAAAGACATAATAAGTCTCGACGTCATTCCCCACTTGCTTTCCGCGTCACGCAACGCTTTATGAATGCCGTGTATTTGCGTTTCAAAATCCACACCGCGAGATAAATGACCTTGAGGATCAAAAAATATCTCTACATGAATCACGTTTTCACTGTGTACTTTTTCCAAGTAAGCCATGGTTAAGTCGTAAAAATCGGCTTCCTTTAACAAAACGGACATGCCTTGATAGTACAGATCTAAGAAGTCTTGCAGGTTTGTAAACTGATAGGCTGCTTTTAATTCGTCGACGGTTTTGTATTTTAATTGAACATTATTACGTTGGGCGAGAGCAAACATTTGGTCAGGCTCGAAGGTGCCTTCTATATGAAGGTGTAACTCGGTTTTCGGCATCGCTTTTGCGAGGGAGGTAAGTGTTTTCGTGTTGTTCATAAATGACCTTTTACTACGGCGTTTGTCTATATCTAAGTCCGTTTACGAATGGTTTTTTATATTGGCTTTTAACGAAACAATGGAAAAGAAAAAAGCGAATATGAAAAACAAGACTCTGAGTGCTTATTGAATATGGAATGAAATGTACAACCAGCTAAGCTGGTTGTACAAAATATCATTCAGAAATTAACGCTTAGCGAGGAATTTCGTCAGTGATGCCTTCAACGTACCAGTTTACTTGAGCAAGCTCTACATCGGTCAATGTGTGGCCAGCTTTTACAACAAGGTTGCCTTTGTTGTCTTTGATTGGTCCTGTGAAAGGTTTGATTTCTCCAGATTTAACCGCCGCATATGTTTCGCTGATTTTCGCTTTGACGTCAGCTGGAAGATTTGAGTTGACAGATTCGATGGTTAAGATGTCTTCTTTGAAACCGCCCCAATAATCTTTTGGTGCCCAAGTACCTTTCATTACTGCGTCAGCGATGCTGATGTAGTAAGGTGCCCAGTTATCACGAACAGAGAAAATGTGTGCTTCAGGCGCAAATTTACTCATGTCAGATGCTTGACCAAAAGCACGCATGCCGCGTTTTTCCGCAGCAATAAGTGGTGCAGGGCTGTCAGTGTGTTGAATTAAGATGTCAACACCTTGATCCATTAATGCATTCGCTGCATCTGTTTCTTTACCTGGATCGTACCAAGAGTTAACCCAAACAATTTTCATTTTTACATTAGGGTTTACGCTTTTAGCGGCCATGAATGTTGAGTTAATGTCACGAATAACTTCTGGAATTGGGAAAGACGCGATGTAACCAATTGTGTCTGTTTCCGTCATCATGCCAGCTGTTACGCCAGTTACATAGCGACCTTCGTATGTACGCAATACATAAGTACCGACGTTTTTAGAGCGCTTGTAACCCGTAGCATGTTCAAACGTTACCTTAGGGAATCGTTTTGCTACTTTAATAGTTGGGTTCATGAAACCAAAAGACGTAGTGAAAATCAGATCATTGCCTGCTTTAGCCAATTGAGTGATTACTCGCTCAGCGTCCGCGCCTTCTGGCACGTTTTCAACGAATGTTGTTTCCACTTTATCGCCAAAGTAATCTTCTAAGCCTTGACGGCCCAAATCATGCTCATAGCTCCACCCCAAATCACCAACAGGGCCAACGTAGACAAAACCGACTTTTAATGGATCTTCAGCCTGAGCAACGCTTGCTCCTGCTAAAAGGCCAAGGCCAACGAGTAAACTTTTTAGTTTCATTTTTTGCTCCTATTCATACCTAAAGGTATTGTTTTTTAATGTGTTGTTTCTTTTATTGCGTTTCATTAATGCTGTTATTACGCCATGTTTCTTGGGTCAAACGGTTTACCCAAAGAGCGTGGCGCGAGCAGTTTCTCTTTAAAGTGGTCAGCGCCAATAATAACCATGACAATGACGGTTGCCACATACGGCAACATGGCAAGTAAGTTGGGTGAAATAGACCAACCTAAGCCTTGTAAAACCAGATGCATGATGCTGGCCAAACCAAATAAATACGCTCCAAGCATAATGCGACCGACGCGCCATGAGGCAAAAACAACAAGGGCAAGTGCGATCCAGCCGCGTCCAGCTGTCATTCCTTCTACCCACATTGGCGTGTACACCAAAGACATGTAAGCGCCAGAAAGGCCAGCCATAGCGCCACCAAACATTACAGCCAAATAGCGAACTCTTAGTACCTTAATGCCAATAGCATTCGCTGCGTGCGGATTTTCGCCAACAGCTTTGAGCGTTAAACCAATGCGCGTTTTATTCACTACATAGATCAACGCGATGGTCATCACAAAAGAAAAATAAACCAAAATATCATGGCTGAACAAAACACGGCCAAGATAAGGAATATCAGACAAAAGAGGCAAAGGAATCGGCTGAAAACCTTGTAGTGTTTTACCAACAAAGTCTGCACCGACAAAAGCGCTGAGACCCGTTCCGAAAATAGTCAAAGCGAGGCCTGTTGCCACTTGGTTTGCACCAACATGTAAGACTAATACGGCAAAAAGTAGACTCATAAAAGCGCCCATTGCCATGGCCGCAAGGACACCAAAGCCCATATTGCCCGAGCCGTATGCGGCTAAGAAGCCCACTACAGCACCCATTAACATCATGCCTTCTTGACCGAGGTTTAGTATGCCTGACTTCTCACAAATCACTTCGCCTAGCGCAATGAAAAGTAATGGTGTGCCGGTTTTGATAGCGGCAAACAAAATTTGTACGATTAGATCTGCGTCCAAAATATTCTCCTAGTTTGTCGCTTGATTGTTTGTGTTGATAAAGCGGTTATTAATGAAAAAATCACACGCTAATAAAAAGAACAGTAAAACACCTTGGAACATACTGACGACAGCCACAGGAATTCCCATTTCTATTTGTGCTAAATCGCCACCCATATAAAGCACCGCCATAAAAATAGCGGCCACAATGGCTCCAATTGGATGTAAGCGACCAAGATACGCAACGATGATGGCAGAGTAACCATAACCTGGAGATATGTTAGGCGTTAATTGGCCAATTGGTCCTGTTGTTTCTGCAACACCTGCTAATCCTGCTAATCCACCTGCAAACAACATCACGAACCAGCTCAGTTTTTTACTATTAAAACCGGCGTATCGAGCGGCAGGTTCATCGGCACCAAATACTCGAATTTGAAAGCCCAGATGGGTTTTCGTCAAAATAAACCAGCCAACGAAGCCTGCAAAAATGGCAAATAGAATGCCTAAATGAATGCGACTGCCTTCAAAGAGGGTTGGTAATAATGTGGAATCAGCAAAAATAGCGGACTCTGGAAAGCCGTATCCTTCAGGATCCCTTAACGGACCATGAACCGCCCAAATCAGTAGATAAAGAGCGATATAGTTAAACATGATAGTGGTTAAAATGAGATTCGAATTGAACTGCAACTTTAAGAACGTCGGCACTGCTGCCCAGAGCATGCCAGACACAATGCCAGCAATCAGAGTCAGAGGCAGTGCAAAGACGGACTCTGAATGAATAAAAAAGAGCGCCACAGCAGAGCCGCCTAAAGCCCCAGCGAGTAATTGTCCTTCTGCGCCTATGTTCCACATATTTGCACGATAACAAAGGGATAAACCAACCGCACAAAGTAGTAGAGGCCCCATTTTTACGAGCATTTCTCCAATGTTATAGCTGTCTGCTAACGGAGCAATTAATAATACTTGTAGAGCTTGAGTTGGTGATTTACCAATGGCAGAAAACAGTATGCTGCCAAATATGAGTGTCAGTACAATAGCGATTAAAGGAGACGCTACTTTCATAATATTGCTTGGCTCAGTACGAGCTTGTATACGGATCATGCTTTGGCCTCTTGTACGTCAGCCGTGTTAATAAAGGTGCCAGCCATCCATTGTCCTATTTGGTCTATGTTGGTGTCTTCTGTTTTTATTAAAGGTGATAAATACCCATCGCAAACCGCCGCCATGCGATCCGCCAGTAAAAACAATTCATCTATGTCTTCTGAAATAAGCAAAATCGCAGCGCCTTGATCTCTTAGTTCAAGTAAAGCTTGATGGATTGCCAGTGCCGCGCCAACGTCGACACCCCATGTTGGGTGAGCGCAAATGAGAACCTTTGGGCTTTGGCCAATTTCTCGGCCCATAATGAACTTTTGTAAGTTACCACCACTTAGGCTTTTGGCTTCTGAAAACTCGCCATGGCACTTCACTTTGTACTTGTTGATCAATTCTGATGCGTATTCTTTAACGCTTTGCCATTGAACGAGGCCATTTTTAATGAAGCCTTTGCTGTGCGTTAATAGAGCGTTTTCGGTTAAGCTCATTTCTGGAACCGCACCGCGACCTAATCGCTCTTCTGGTACATACGCCATGCCTATTTTACGGCGCTCTCCTGGGTGCATATGACCAATTTCAAGTCGGCCCATGGTTAGCGCTCTTTTGACATTGCGGCCATCTTCGCCACTGATAATGGCCATTAATTCGTCTTGGCCATTTCCGGCAACGCCAGCGATGCCTAAAATCTCACCTGCTTTTAACTCGAAGTTGATGTCTTTTAATGTTGTGCCAAACGGGTGTTTAGACGTCAGTGAAAGGTTTGTTGCTTTGAAAACGGTTTCTGTGCCTTCTTTTTTCGAATAGCCTGCGTCTTGTTCTGCCAAATCTCCGACCATCATTTTGGCAATAGAAGCAGGTGTCTCCTCTGTTGGTATACAGGTTTCAATTACCTTTCCGCCACGTAAAATAGTCGCTTTATGGCAAATATCAGTCACTTCATGGAGCTTGTGACTGATAAATAAAATACTGCAACCTTCTTTAGATAAAGTGCGAAGAACATTGAATAACCCTGCAACTTCTTGTGGCGTTAAAACAGAAGTCGGTTCATCAAGAATCAATAATTTTACGGATTGCACTAAACAGCGCATGATTTCTACACGTTGTCTTTCGCCAATTGAAAGAGAATGAACATAACGGCTTGGGTCGACGTCTAAACCATATTCTTCTGACAATTGGGAAATACGATGAGGTAAGTCTTCAATATCGGATAATTGCTTTTGACTTAGGCAAAGTTCGATGTTTTCACTGACGGTTAACGTTTCGAACAAAGAAAAATGCTGAAATACCATGCCAATACCAAGGTCACGAGCAATAGAAGGTGACTTGATACTAACTTCCTTTCCATTCCATAAAATGTCGCCTTGATCAGGAGAAACAACACCATAAATGGTTTTTACCAAGGTGCTTTTACCCGCACCATTTTCTCCAAGTAGAGCGTGTATTTCTCCCGGCATAAGTGAAAGGCTAATGCTGTCATTTGCCAAGCAACCTGGATATTCTTTAGTTATATTATCCAGTTCAAGACGAAATATAGAGTTGTGTGTTTTCAAGATGTCAGCACCTTATTTCTTTGGGTGTTATGTATTCAATATAATAACTTTTTCACCGCACTTATTTGGTGCTTTTGCGCACAGATACAGTGCTAGCAAGAATGCTAAATGGATTTTGTTTGACCGATCAGTCAGTAATTTGTTGCGAATTGTTGATAACGTGATGTTTTAATCAATATTCATGCCAATCAATTTTTGAGTATTTGTGAGGTGGCGTAGGATACGGAAAATTTATTTAATTGTCTTTAGTTGATATAAGAGAATATTAGCTTTCGTATTAAATCGTATAGCATGGAAGGATAATTGAAATTGAATGGATAGAAAAAAAGGGCAAACCTCTGTACTATACTCGGACAAATATTTCATCCAATCTAGACTGATACTATGGAGAGTACTGTCACAAGCTGTATGCTTTTATTATAGGAATCTTGTGTTGCCCATAATTCGAAATGCAATCAACACATTGCTAAACTTTGGTATCGAAGATGAGTTTGGCAATGATCTTAACCAAAAGCATGTAGTCAACTTTTCATACATAGCATTTTGTGTTGTTTGCTTTATCTTGTCTGTTCTTTTCCTCTCTCGCCAAATGACAAGCCTTGGTTGGTTTTCTGTTGGCTGTTTATGTATGGGTTTATTTGGTTTACGACTTAATTATTTGGGGTACTTTAATCGTGCTCAACTGTTAATTCCTGTCATTAAAACCATTCAAGTATCTGTTTTGAGTCTATTTTGTTTTGGTGCTGAAAGTGATTTTCACTGGATGTTTGCCAATATTGTTGCGTATGCCTTTATTGTTTTTCGTCCGGATCAAAGATTTGCGAAGCTTTTAATCGTTACTAGCTCTGTGCTCTTGTTTTTGTTCTGTGAATTAATGGGGTTAAAAGGGCTGTATTTTACTTCTGACAGTAAAACAACTGTCTCTATATTGGTATTCTTGTCTGTTACTGGCTATTTCTCTGTGGTGATAAACCTCGTCATGATTCGCCTTAAGTCAGTAAATCATTATTTGCGTGTGTTGGCGGAAAAGGATGAGTTAACGGGTTTGTCCAATCGACGAAAAGTTTTGAGTGATGCAGTCATTATTTTTACCGATGCTGTGTTAAATAAGTCATCTTGTGTATTCGCAATTATAGATTTGGATCATTTTAAAAAAATAAACGATACCTATGGTCATGAGGCAGGTGATCTTGTGTTGGCGCAAGTGTCTAAAATGATGACTTCTGTTATACGCCCTCAAGATGAAATCGGTCGTTATGGCGGAGAAGAGTTTATCGTTATTATGCGTGAAACAAGTCTTAAACAAGCCGCAGATATTATGGAGCGTATGAGGGAAGAAATAGAAAATATGTTAATTGAAACGCCACAAGGAATTATTATTCCGGTTTCTATTAGCGCAGGTTTGGCTTCTATTTCGCCTGATATTACTCGTTATGAAGAAGTTCTTGCGCAAGCTGATAAAGGCTTGTATATCGCTAAGAGAAATGGTCGAAATCGTATTTTTATACAATCTAATGATCAAGATTAAGAATAAATTTACTTCTCTGTATTGACATATGAGTTGTCCACTTTCTTTGTGGATAACCTTGTGAGCTACTCTAATTTTTCTTTTGTTTGATTGTAATGAGGTCTGTTTGATTCAAGTCTTATACCGTTGTGATGATTATTGGATTATCAATAAACCTGCTGGAATGAGTTTTCATTCAGAAAATAATGAAACAGGCATCATTAAGAAGTTGGCACTAGAGTACCCAGAATCGGCTTTTTTTCCAGTTCATCGTTTGGATAAAATAACGTCCGGTTTACTTATTGTTGCGTGTCATAAAAAGGCAGCTTCGATGTTTGGCTCTTTATTTGAACAGCATTTAATTGAAAAAAGATACATAGCGCTTTCTCAACGAAAACCAAAGAAAAAACAGGGTGCGATTTCTGGTGGAATGGCGCCAAGTCGCAGAGGGCAATGGAAGTTAACGAAAAGTAAAGAAAATGTCGCGAAAACACAGTTTTTTTCTTTTTCAAACAATGGGTTGAGAGTTTTTCTTGTTCGTCCGTTGACAGGGAAGACGCATCAAATAAGAGTGGCGTTGAAAAGTATCGGTTCGCCTATATTAGGTGATGTTAAGTATGGCGGAGAGATGTCGGATCGTGGGTATTTGCATGCGTATTCATTGAGTTTTGAGTGGCGTGGAGAGGATAAACGCTATGTTTGTCCGCCTTCTGTGGGTGCGGCTTTTACACTTGAGTGTATCACCTGCATTGAGAAACAGTTTGATGAATCGTTGCTGAATTGGCCTTCTAAAAAATAATGCATATTACTCGGTGAACCTTGTGTTTGGTCGAGAAGGAAATTGAATGAAAAATATTCTAGTTTACTGTCGTCAAGGATTTGAGAAAGATTGCGCGGCAGAGCTGTCAGAGGTTGCGAGCCAGAAAGGTTTTTATGGTTACGCTAAAGTAGAGCCAGATGCCGGCTATGTTGTGTATAACTTTGATCAGTCTGATGCGGGTGAGTTGTTGATCGCACAGTTGCATTTCAATAAGTTGATTTTTGCCCGTCAGATTATCGCGGTAAATGATGTGATTGAATTAGAGCAGGGGAGGCGCGTTGAATCTTTGCTTGAGGCGGCTCGTGAATTGCCTTTAGCAGAAGAAATCTGGATTGAAACGGCTGACACAAACGAAGCTAAATCGCTTTCTGGCCTTATCAAAAAATTAGATAAACCATTGAGAGAAGGCTGGAAAAAGTCTGGTGTATTGCGCAATAAAGCGGTTGGTGTGCGCCATCATGTTTTTATGTTGAGCGGTGATGAGGCGTATTTAGGTGTGTCGTATGTTACTTGCCGTAGTGAATTCCCTATGGGGATTCGTCGCTTGCGTTTTCCTGCTGCGGGGCCAAGCCGTTCCACATTAAAGTTAGAGGAAGCTTTTTTGCAGTTTGTTCCAGAGAAAACGCTAGAAGCAGACTTGGTAGAAGGTATGACTGCGGTTGATTTGGGTGCTGCACCAGGTGGTTGGACATATCAATTTGTCAAGAAAGGCATCAATGTGATTGCTATTGATAATGGCCCAATGCAAAACGAATTGATGTCGACAGGCTTAGTTCAGCATGAAAAAGCAGATGGTTTTAAGTTTCAACCTCCATATACGGTTGATTGGCTGGTTTGCGATATGGTTGAAAGGCCGATTAAAGTGGCTGAATTGATGGCGAAGTGGTTGGCTAGTGGTTGGACGAGAAGGGCGATTTTTAACCTGAAACTACCTATGAAGAAGCGTTATCAAGAGGTGTCTTTGTGCTTAAAGACAATTGATAATCTTTTGAAAAAGGCAAGCGTTGGCTATCATTATCAAGTAAAACATCTTTATCATGACCGTGAAGAAATCACTGTTTGTATAATGGTTAGATAGTATCTTGTGAAACTATCTTTAACAAAAAGCTCTATAGGTTATCGACCTATAGAGCTTTTTTGTGAGAGTAAGAAATGTGAAAAAATTAGATAGATTCATCTGGTGCAAATGGGCTGTACCCCATGGCTTCTTCCATCAAAATGTCTCGTTCGTAAACATCGTTACGGAATTCAGGCATGCCATTGGCGTTAGGAACAACTGTGAAATAGACTAGATAAACAGGAATTTGTACTGGCAATGAAATAACCGTGTTTGATTTATTTTTAAGCGAGCTGGTCATTTCTTTAAAGCGTGAGCTGCCTTTGGTTATCTTTTCTGCAAACTCCGCAGGGTCTTCTAAGCGAATGCAGCCTGCACTAAAGGCTCTGTCTCTTTCACGGAATAAGTGCTTAGCAGGTGTGTCGTGTAAATAGATGTCGTTTTTATTTGGAAACATAAATTTATAGTCACCTAATGCATTATCTTCATCTGGTGTCTGCTCAAAACGATAACGTAATTGCTTTTCTGAAATTTTATTCCAATCTATTTTTGTTGGGTCGAGCTCTTTAGCACCAATACTCCAGCTTGAGTAAACCTTATAGCCATATTTACCAAGATAGTTAGGGTCTTCTTTTAGTTTTGGAAGTAGGCTTTCTCTTGCAATTCGATGCGGTATTTTCCATGTAGGATTCGTAACCATATAAGTCATTAACCCTTTGAAAACCGGAGTCTTCCTTTCCGGCTTGCCGATGATGGTTTTCATGGAAGTGAGTTCGCCATTCAGGTGTAGGTTTACCGTGTAATTTGTTAAATCTACCCAGACACGGTTGGACTCTAACTCACTTGGTAGCCAGCGCCATCTTTCTAAATTGTAAGCGACTTGTTTGGCGCGTGTTTCCAAAGGAATGTTGAGCATTTTGATGGTGTTTTCACCTGCAGAGCCGTCCGCCGAAATGTGGTGGCGTCGTTGAAAGCGGATAAGCGCTTCCTTGAGTCGCAGATCAAATTGCTCTTCATTGACTTTTCGAGTTGAGAAGCGAATGTCCCCAAGTTGTACAAGGCGAGCTCGAAGCTGAGCAACGCGAGGGCCTTCGTCACCAGGTCTGAGGAGGTCGCCAGAATCAACCTGAATGTCTTTTTCTTTTGCTGCAAGGTCTTGGTAATAAACTAACCATTTTTGTAGAACCTGATATTGTGGGCTTCGAGGCGCAAGCAGTGGAAGGTAATTCACCATGTTAGTTGCTGAGTCTAAATAGAGTAGGTCTTTCCAAGTGTTGCTTGGTGCATCGAGTTGCCAGTTAGGATCAATTAATTGAGGTTCGTATCGACCATTGCTCAAGTCGTGTGCGTAGCTCGTGAGTGCAATGGTTGTAATAACGTCCATTTCCGCTAATTGTTGGGGCGTCGCTTGAGTGAGCGCAAGGTATTCTTTGATGGTTTCTGTGTGGTAATGAACTGGATTTAATCCATGAGTATAAGACTCTTCAAGGATATCGATAAGCTTATATATAGAAGGGTTGATAGCCTTATCTTTAATCCATATAGGTTCGTATCCACGAGATTCATAGGCTTCAAGCACGCTGTTGTTTGGCAGTGCTTGTCCTGCGACAGGTGTGAATGCATTAAGAGCGAGAGATACTTGTGCTTTTACACTGTTTTCTATTTGGGACTCGCTTGGAGGCTCGATAATAAACTGCGTATTTGTGCTGTTGCTTGAGCAGGCGCTAAGGAAAATACTGACTGCGGTTATGGTCAAAAAATGTTTCATCACTGTCATGATGGCTTCCTTGTTTTGGCGCTGATATTTGATGTACATGTAAAATCTTCTAAGTTATTTAAAATGGTAATGGCTTCTTCTCTGCTTTCGCCACAAACATATTTTTCTGGTGTAAAATCACTGCAAACCTTGGGTCTTGCTGGATCGTTAAAAATAGCGCAACTATAATCACTTAATAGTTGTATACAAGGTGTTCCTGCGGCTTTGCCGTTGGGCATTCCTGGTATAGGTGAAGTGATGGAAGGTGCTGTGCAGCATGCACCGCAGCCCGACCGACATAACATGATTAATTGGCCTTATGTTAAGTTGATGCTAGAAAATGTTAAAGGTTTGAATTGTACTGCATTTTTACAGCATAATGCCCTATGCGTGTATTCTAAAGTATCGTTATCCTAGGTCATAGTGGATAATTAAAAAATATGCTTAAAAAAGCATCACTACCACCTTTTATTGTAGGTTTTTACTCATGGTTATGAAAAGAAAAGTGTTGGTGGTTGAAGATAGCCCTGTTGTATTAAAGGTTTTAAAGCATTTGTTGTCACAACACTCCAATTTTGTTCCTGTTTTATGTGACTGCTATAAAAGCGCAGAGCGCAATTTGATTGCGTTTGATGATGAGTATTTTGCGGCTATTGTGGATCTTAATTTACCTGATGCAGAAAATGGTGAAATCGTTGATTTGGTTTTATCGTATGAAATTCCCAGTGTTGTGTTAACGGGGAATATTGATGATGACCTGCGCCTGAGTCTCCTCAATAAAGGGGTTCTTGATTATATAACAAAAGACAGTCGATATTCGTTTAATCATGTTGTAAAGGTGATTGATCGACTTAATAAAAATCAAAATATTAAGGTCTTGGTTGCAGAGGATTCTTCGACGAGTCGAATGTTTATCAAAATATTATTGGAACGTTATCAATTTCAAGTTATCGAGGCTGAGAACGGTCAAGAGGCGTTAGCCAAACTAGAGAATGACCCTGATATTAGAATGTTGATCACGGATTATAATATGCCGTTGGTAAATGGTTATGACTTGGTCCGGATGCTGCGGCATAATGCGCGTTTTCAAGACTTGGTTATTATTGGGCTTTCAGCAGAAGGTGATAATGCATTATCGGCCAAGTTTATTAAAGCTGGGGCTAATGATTTTTTGAAAAAACCGTTTTACCATGAAGAGTTTCATTGCCGAGTGATTCATAACTTAGAAGCGCAAGAAATGCTTGAAACAATTCGCAACCTAGCCAACGTAGATCCATTGACCAAACTCAAAAATAGACGCTATCTTTTTGATGAAGGTGAGCGTTATTTTCGTAATCATACTGGTGAGTTGTCTTTAGCGATGTTGGATCTCGATGATTTTAAATTGGTTAATGATACCTATGGCCATTTAACTGGAGATGCTCTATTGAAGGCGGTGGGTGCAGAGATTCTTGATGCGTTTCCAGATACTCTGGCTTGTCGTTTTGGAGGAGAAGAGTTTTGTTTGATTGCTGAAGTGGGTGTTGCTGAGTTTGTAGCTATGTTGGAGAGGTTTACAGGAAGCCTGAGAGGCAAAGAGTTTACAGAAGCAAAAATCTCAATCACCTGCAGTGTGGGTGTTTGTGGTAATGATGTCGCTTCTTTAGATGAAGCGATTAAACTTGCAGACAACAACCTTTGTGAGGCGAAACGTCTTGGTCGAGATAGGTTGGTGCTTGGTGCGCATTAAATTTGCTATCCTGTGTGTTGTATTTAGATAAAAAAATACCGCTGCAAAAGCGGTATTTTTTTATCTGCACCGTAATGGTGTTTATCCTTTAAGCATTCTCGCTAAAATTGGATTTACTACGCTAGGGTTGGCTTTGCCTTGAGAGGCTTTCATCACCTGCCCAACAAAGAAGCCAATCATTTTCTTTTGTTTGTCTTCATCAGCGCTTCGGTATTGCTCTACTTGAGTGGCGTTTGCGTCCAAAATGGTTTGAATCATTGCTTCAATGGCGCCTGTGTCAGTGACCTGTTTTAAGCCTTTCGCTTCAATGATTTCGTCTGCTGAACCTTCGCCATTCCACATAGACTGAAGGACGTCTTTAGCGGTTTTTCCGTTGATTGTATTGTCTTTTACGCGAGCCAGCAGTTCGCCAAGTGCGCTTGCATTTACAGGAGAATCTTGTATTTCCAGTTGCTCTTGGTTGAGTAGTTTACTTAATTCTCCCATCACCCAGTTAGCGCTCAATTTGGCATCTTGAACAACTTTGTTTGTGTCTTCAAAATAATCCGCCATGGCGCGAGAAGATGACAATACGTTCGCATCGTATTCGCTAAGCTTGTGTTCACTTTGGAATCTTTCTGCCTTTTGGCTTGGCAGTTCAGGCAGCGTAGCTTTAATGCCATCGACATACTCTTGTGTAAGTATGATTGGCAGAAGGTCTGGGCAAGGGAAATAACGATAGTCGTTGGCGTCTTCTTTTGAGCGCATGCTGCGAGTTTCGTTTTTCTCCGGATCGTATAGGCGAGTCTCTTGAATGATTCGTCCACCGTCTTCCAGAATATCGGCTTGACGTTCGATTTCTGTGTAAATCGCCTTCTCAATAAAGCGGAAGGAGTTTACATTCTTGATCTCGGTGCGAGTGCCGTATTCCTCTTGGCCTTTTGGGCGTAAAGAGATGTTAATGTCGCAACGCATAGAGCCTTCAGCCATGTTGCCATCGCAAATGCCAAGATAGGTCACAATTGAGTGAATCATTTTTACATAGGCGACGGCTTCCTTTGCGGAGCGAATGTCAGGTTCTGAGACAATTTCAAGTAGTGGTGTGCTGGATCGGTTTAGATCGATTCCAGTCATGCCTTGAAAGTCTTCGTGAAGAGATTTTCCAGCGTCTTCTTCCAAATGAGCGCGTGTAATGCCAATGCGAGACGTCGTACCATCTTCAAGTGTGACATCAAGATAACCTTTGCCAACAATTGGGTGATCCATTTGGCTGGTTTGGTAACCTTTTGGTAAGTCAGGATAGAAATAGTTTTTGCGGGCAAAAACTGATGTCATGCCAATTTCAGCGTTAATTGAGTGGCCAAACATAACGGCCATTCTCAAGGCTTCTTTGTTGAAAACAGGCAATGCCCCCGGCATTCCTAGATCAACCAGCGTGGTTTGCGTGTTCGGTTCTGCGCCAAAGCCCACTGCAGCGCCAGAGAATAGTTTTGATTTGGTGGTGAGCTGGGTGTGAATTTCAAGCCCGATAACAACTTCCCAATTCATATTATGCTCCTTTTGCCATGGTTGGTGTTTGTAAGTGCCAGTCAGTATGTTGTTGGTACTGGTGCGCTATGTTTAGTAGCTTGGCTTCGGCAAAGTAGTTACCCATTATTTGAAGGCCAACTGGCATGTTGTTGGCAAACCCCGCAGGGACTGACATGGCTGGAATGCCTGCAAGGTTGACGGATAGGGTGTAGATGTCTTCTAGATACATGGCAACTGGATCGCTAGTTTTGCTGCCTAAGCCAAATGCCGTTGTTGGCGCGACTGGCCCCATGATGACATCTACTTCATTGAGTGCATTGACAAAATCTTGTTTGATGAGTCGACGAATTTTTTGGGCTTTTAAGTAGTAAGCATCATAATAGCCTTCTGAAAGGGCGTATGTGCCAACCATGATGCGTTTTTGAACTTCTGTGCCAAAACCTTCAGAGCGGGAGCGCATGTACATATCAAGCAAATCTTTCGGGTTGTCGCATCTGTGTCCAAAGCGCACGCCATCAAAACGAGATAAGTTGGAAGAGGCTTCAGAAGGGGCAATGACATAATACGAAGGAATGCTGAGTTGCAAGTTAGGTAAAGAGACTTCTTTTACTGTCGCGCCAAGTTTTTCAAATTCTTTTACCGCTGCCATGATGATGTCTGCAACATTGGAGTCTAAGCCGTCGCCAAAATACTCTTTTGGAAGGCCGATTTTTAACCCTGTTAGCGGTGTATTAATATTGGATAGGTAGTCATCGTTTGGTGTTTCTGAAGATGTTGAGTCTTTCTCATCAAAACCAGACATGGCTTGCATTAGATGTGCACAGTCTTCTGCGCTTTTCGCCATTGGGCCGGCTTGATCAAGGCTCGATGCGTAAGCAATCATTCCGAAGCGAGAGACACGACCATATGTTGGCTTTAGGCCTGTAATACCGCAAAATGAAGCGGGTTGGCGAATTGAGCCGCCTGTATCCGTGCCAGTGGCTGCAACAGCCAATCCTGCTGCGATGGCCGCAGCGGAACCACCGGATGAGCCGCCAGGAACAGTCTCTAAGTTCCAAGGGTTTTTTACAGCGCCATAATAACTGTTTTCATTGGATGAACCCATTGCGAATTCATCCATGTTGGTTTTGCCTAACATGACGGCGCCAGCTTGCTGAATACGGCTGGTCACTGTGGATTCGTATGGTGGAATGAAGTTGTTAAGCATTTTTGATCCGCACGTTGTTAATGTGCCTTGCGTACAAAACAAATCTTTATGGGCGATAGGAATGCCCGTTAAGCTCGAACCTTGACCGCTTTGTAGTAGAGCGTCTGCTTGCGCGGCTTGCGCCAAAGCTATGTCACTGCTGACGGTAATAAAGCTGTTTAATGCTGGGTCGAGGTCTGTAATGCGTTTTAGAAAAAGGTTGGTTAATTCAACGCTGGAGATGTCTTTATTGCGCAGTTGTTGCGCTAATGTCGAGATGCTTTGTTCGTACATGCTTATAGGCTCTCTAGTCAATCACTTTTGGTACAAGGAAAAGGCCGGCTTCGGATTCCGGTGCGTTGGCAAGAAAGTCCTTTCGGCGGTTTTCTTCCGTTACGACGTCTTCTCTTAGTCTTTGAGTCATTTCTAATGGGTTTGAAAGTGGTTCAACGCCATCAGTATCAACAGACTGCATTTCTCCAACGAGTGCTAAAATACTAGATAGAGATTGTTGATATTGATCGACACCTTCCTCAGCAAGAGCAAGGCGAGCCAAGTGTGCAATTTTCTGCACGTCTTCTTTGTCTATAGACATGTGTCACCTGATTTTTTTCAATTGTAATAATTGTCGAAGATTGTATCTCTTACCGCTATTCCTATAAACCCAACTAAGCTAAAAACCGAATTTATTTGTAAATATTTAAGAAAAAACCAAAAAACAATGAAATAGATGGGAACTTTTTTAAGTTTTATGCGGAATCAACTTGCCCAATGCGCTAGCGATTGTTACATTTTGAAATTGTTCGTATCGTATTTATCAGGATGTAAGAATTCATGTTTAAGAAAATCCGGGGAATGTTTTCAAGCGATTTGTCTATTGATCTGGGAACAGCTAATACCCTTATCTACGTTCGTGATCGTGGAATTATACTGGACGAGCCTTCAGTTGTAGCTATTCGCCATAATGGTAATCAAAAAACTGTGGCGGCTGTTGGTGTTGAAGCTAAACGTATGTTGGGTCGTACGCCAGGTAATATTACGGCGATTCGCCCAATGAAAGACGGTGTTATTGCCGACTTCCATGTGACAGAAAAAATGCTTCAGTACTTCATTTCAAAAGTGCATGAAAATAGCTTTCTAAAGCCAAGTCCGCGTGTGCTTGTTTGTGTGCCATGTAAGTCAACACAAGTAGAACGTCGTGCAATTAAAGAATCTGCTTTGGGTGCTGGTGCGAGAGAGGTTTATATCATTGAGGAGCCTATGGCGGCTGCAATTGGTGCAGGTCTTCCAGTCGCTGAAGCGTCTGGCTCTATGGTGATTGACATCGGTGGTGGTACTACTGAAATCGCGATTATTTCTTTGAATGGCATTGTTACCTCTGAATCTATCCGTGTTGGTGGTGACCGTTTTGATGAAGCCATTACAACCTATGTTCGTCGTCAATACGGTAGCTTAATCGGTGATGCCACTGCTGAGCGTATCAAGACGGAAATCGGCATGGCTTATCATACAGGTGAAGAGCTTCAAATTGATGTTCGTGGGCGTAATTTGGCAGAAGGTATTCCTCGCTCATTTGTATTAACAAGTACAGAAATACTGGAGGCATTACAAGAACCTCTAGCTCAAATCGTTCAAGCGATAAAAGGTGTGTTAGAGCAATCTCCACCTGAATTGGCGGCTGATATCGGTGAGACTGGTTTGGTTCTTACTGGTGGTGGAGCATTGTTACGTGAATTAGATCGTTTGATCAGTGAAGAAACTGGTTTGCCAGTGATTATTGCTGATGACCCTTTGACGTGTGTTGCTCGTGGCGGCGGCATGGCATTGGAGTTAATGGACAAACATGCGGCTGAACTATTTACTACTGATAATGAGTAAGGTTTAAGTGCGTAACACCGTTAATAATTCGCTTCATTTTGGCGGCAAGGTTTCTGGTACACGTTTTATTGTGCTGGTTATCTTGTCCGTTATTATGATTGTCTCAGATATTCGTTACAGTGTTTTTTCACATGTGCGTCCTTATCTAACTTTACTAGTAACGCCTATTCAGGTTGTTGTTAACATTCCTCAAAAAATTTTTTATTGGGCTGATGAGCACTTAGAAAGTCGTGAAGGCTTGGTAAGTGAGAATCAGGCATTACAAACAGAAATTCTTCTATTGCGCAGTCGACAACAAAGGTTGGATTCTCTTCAAGCTGAAAACATACGCTTAAGAGAGTTATTGGATGCCTCTCAGCGAGTTGATGAAAAAATCGTGATGGCAGAGGTAATTGGTTTTGACCAAAATGCCTATAGTCACAAATTGATGATTGATAAAGGCTTTTCTTCTGGGGCTTATGTAGGCCAACCTGTTTTGGATGCGACCGGCGTATTAGGGCAAGTTGTTGAAACCTCTGCATACAGTAGTCGAGTCTTATTGATTGCGGATGCTAGTCATTTTGTTCCAGTACAACTTTCTCGTACAGGCTTTCGCAGTATCTTGCGTGGTACAGGTGATGAGAAAAGCATGGAATTAATGAGTGTTCCTCGCTCTGTCGATATCAAAAAAGGTGATCTATTAACCACATCTGGCCTTGATAATCGCTTTCCTCGAGGATATCCAGTCGGAGTGGTGAAAAGTGTTACCTTAACGGCAGGTCGTTCTTATGCTGATGTAGATGTCATTCCTTTGGCTCAATTGGGTCGAAGTCGCCATGTTATGTTGATAGATAAAACACAAGTAGAACCAGAATGAAGCCGACAATAGTATTTTTCATTACTTTACTTACCGCTTTGATGCTTGAAGCGGTGCCTTTTCCAGAAAGGTTTATATGGTTTCGACCAGAGTGGGCTTTACTGGTTATTTTGTATTGGGTTATTGCTTTGCCATTTAGAGTGGGTGTTGGTTTTGCTTGGTTTTTAGGTCTTATGGTCGACTTATTGCAAGGAGGAATAATTGGTCAGCATTCTTTAACATACGTTATTATTTCTTATACCTGCGCCGTTTTTTATAAGCGTTTACGTATGTATCATCGTTGGCAGCAAGGCTTCTTTATTTGCGTGCTTGTAAGTACTAATCAATTAGTGGACTTCTGGGTCGATCATTATATTGGTCATGCAGAGCCCACTCTGTTGATCTTTTTACCTGCGGTTATTACAGGGCTGCTGTGGCCTTGGTCATTTATTATTTTACGCAGTATTCGTCGATTTTACGCTATACAGTAAAGCCATATTAGGAAAAAATTATGCTTGTTCTGGCTTCGGCTTCGCCTAGAAGAAAAGAGCTGCTCAGTCTTTTGGTTAAGTCGTTTGAGGTGCTTCCTGCCGATATTGATGAGACGCCTATACCTGACGAGAATCCGGAGCAATATGTTATCCGAATGGCTCAGGAAAAAGCTTCCGCTACCATTGAAAAGTACGCACAACAACCTTCTTTTGACCCTTCTTCAATTTTTATAGCTTCTGATACCAGTGTGGTAGTTGACCAAGAAATATTGGGTAAGCCAGAATCTTTTGATGATGCAAAACGCATGTTAAGTCTTTTATCGGGTCGTTCTCATCAAGTAATGACTTCTTTATGTGTTGCTGATTTTGGTAAGAGGCATGTTGTGAGTCAATGTGTTGTAACAGATGTATTTTTTCGCTCTATCTCTGAGTTAGAAATTCAGCAATATTGGAATACTGATGAGCCAAGGGGAAAAGCTGGGTCGTACGCAATACAAGGATTGGGGGCCGTGTTTGTTGAATCAATGTCTGGGTCGTATTCTGCAGTTGTGGGTTTGCCTTTGTTTGAAACTGCCAAAATACTAGCAGAGTTCGGTATTCATTCATTAGAGGGGAGAGTCTCATGAGTGAAGACGTATTAATCAATGTGACACCAATGGAAATCCGTGTGGCTCTTGTTGAAAATGGTGTTTTGCAAGAGGTGTATATTGAGCGTTCTAGCCGTAAAGGCATTGTAGGAAATATTTATCAAGGGAAAGTGGTACGTGTTCTACCAGGAATGCAGGCGGCATTTGTTGATATCGGTTTAGAAAGGGCGGCGTTTATTCATGTCTCTGAGGTGGCTGATCGTGAGGCAACAAATCCGAGTGACCAGATAGGGGATTACTTACGTGAAGGGCAGTCTCTGGTTGTTCAAGTTACCAAAGATCCTATTAGCTCAAAAGGTGCCCGTTTGACGACTCACCTTTCAATTCCATCTCGTTACCTTGTTTATATGCCAGATCAATCTCATGTGGGTGTTAGTCAGCGAATTGAAAACGAACAAGAACGTGAGCGTCTTAAACAGCTGGTTTCAGGTGCGCTGACAGAGGCTGATGAAAGTAGCGGTTATATTTTACGCACTGCTGCGGAAAATGTAGGAGAGGATGAAATCCTTTCTGATATTAAGTTTTTGACGCGTTTGTGGCAGTCCGTAAAACGTAGAATGAAAACGGCGAAAGCGCCTTCTGTTATTTATGAAGACTTGCCTTTGCACTTAAGAACAATGCGTGATTTAGTGGGGTTGACCACGGAGAAAATTCGCATAGATTCAAAAGAAAATTATGTGAAATTACGCTCTTTCGCAGATGATTTTATTCCTGAGCTGAAAGATAGGATTGAATATTACCCTGGTGAACGGCCAATATTTGACTTATACAGCGTAGAAGACGAAATACAGAAAGCTTTGGATCGTAAGGTTCAATTAAAATCTGGCGGTTATTTACTGGTAGAGCAAACAGAGTCTATGACAACCATAGATGTTAATACTGGCGCTTTTGTTGGTAGCCGAAATTTAGAAGAGACAATTTATAAAACCAACTTAGAGGCAGCCACCTCTATTGGTCGACAGCTCAGATTACGAAACCTTGGCGGCATTATTATTATTGATTTTATTGATATGGAAGATGATGAGCACAAGCGTCAGGTACTCAGAATGCTAGAGAAAGTATTGGATGCTGATCATGCAAAAACCAAAATTACGGGTGTCTCTGAGCTAGGTTTGGTTGAAATGACCCGTAAACGAACTCGTGAAAGCTTAGGCCAAACCTTGTGTGAACCTTGCCACTCGTGTCGTGGTAGTGGCTTAGTGAAAACACCTGAAACAGTTTGCTATGAAGTCTTTCGTGAGATTTTAAGAGCTGATCGTGCGTATGACCCACAAACCTATACTGTGCTTGCGGCGAGTTCGGTTGTTGAACGTTTCTTAGATGAAGAAAGTGCGAGTGTGGCTGAACTTGAAGCCTTCATAAGAAAAACCATTCGTTTTCAAGTTGACTCGGTGTACACACAAGACCAATATGATGTTGTCCTTCGCTAAATTCAGTGATTGCAAGACATGCAGGTCTTAAAATGAGTTGGCTATTGCGTAAGATTATTCTTTTAGCTTTTTGGGGAATGGTTACATTTTCTGCTCTTTTGGCTGTATCTTCTTTAGGTGCAGGAAAAATACTGCCTTACTTGGATCATTATCGTCCACAGATTGAGCGTAATCTGGAGCAAATTACAGGCTATCCGATTACATTAAAAAGTATTGATGGCCGTTTAGAGGGTATCGACCCAACGGTGTCCGTTAGTGGTTTTCAATTGTCTCCTAATGGCAAAGACGCTATTTTTGTTGAAGAAATGCGTATTAGAATCGATACGATAAAGTCATTGTTAAGTCTCAGTCCTCAGTTTACTTATATTCGTTTTCTAAATCCTGTGGTGTCGTTAGAAGAAACGGATGATCAGTGGCGATTAAATGGTGCGCGTATAACCAAAACCGTTGATAATGATGTTGGCATTGAAAGGGCGCTTGATTATCTCTCCGCACAGCGTAATTTCTCTATTCTAAATGCCAAAATAAACGTGTACAGTCAGCGTTTAGGTGATCACAAAATCCACATCCCTCATCTGTATATTTTTCAAAAAGCCTTTGGCTCTTTATTGCAATCAACTTTTTACTTAGATGATTATAAAGAGCCATTTGAAATTCGCTCCAGAGTCGATAAAACAAGCTTGGTTGTTGGAGGGTATCGCGTAAAAACGGAACTTCATTCACCTCTCATTACTATTCCCGTTAGTGAGATTTTTCCTTCTAATCCTTTTTCGTTGTCTTCTGTTGAATTTGGAGGTGATGCTTGGTTGGATGTATTGGTGGACAGCGAGATAGCGTTACAGACACATGACACCGCATTGGATTTTACTTTTTCAGATGGAAAGCGCTACCGTTCTCGATCCGCGCTTAAGCTAAATTATTCGTATCAAAAGCCTAAGTTGCATTTAGATGTTCATAATTTGGAATTACAGAGTCAAGGCCAGAGTGATTATCCATTATCAAATATTGCTTTCGACTGGTCGTCAGTTACCAATCGTTCAACCATTAGGTATGACCGAATAGACTTAAGCTTTCTTTATCAAATTGCTGATTATTGTTTGCCGGAAAATAGTTCGGCAAAAGAGATGTTAAATGCTCTTTCTCCAGAAGGGGTTGCAAAAAATGGTCGTTTGCACTTTTCGGATCAGCCAAATGATGATTTGTCTTTTGAGTTCTTAACCAATCTTGAAGATGTTTCTGTTAATGGCTATAAAGGCATTCCAGCGGTTAGCAGTGTGGATGCTATTTTCAATTTATCGAACGATGATGGCTATCTTGATTTTCAAAGTGATGATACAAACCTTCATTTTGACGAGCTTTATGAAGAAAGTTGGAATGTGAAAGCCTTGTCAGGGTATGTTGATTGGGCAAAACATCAAGACGTGTTTCTGTTAAAAGGCAACAATCTTTCGCTTAAGAAAGACGAGGCCAAGCTAAGTGGTAGTTTCAGGCTTGAAATTGGCGATGATGACCATAGTTGGATAGCGTTGGATTTGCATGGGAGCAATGTGGCCGCTAAGGATCGACTCACTTATATTCCTTCGAATGCTTTGGATGCGAGTCTACAGGAATGGTTAAGCAGGGCGTACGCAGATATTGGTCAGGCCGATTCCGTAGATGTTCTCATCCAGAGTGAATTAGAAGAAGGAGCCTCTCCGCATGTACGTCTTAAGATTGAGGCGAGTGGCTTAGACATTGCTTTTGATGAAAACTGGCCCGTCGCAAAAGATGTAAAAGGTTCTTTTGAGCTAAGTCAGGAGGGTGTAGCGGTTCACGTGTCAGCGGCAACCTTGTCTGATCTGCTTGTAAACGACATCGAAATTTCTGTGCCGATAGAAAATGGTTCTGCGAGCTGGATGAATATTAAAGGTGGCGTCACGGATGAGTCTTCATTGATTGTTGATGTTTTACAGGAAACGCCTTTAGCGAAAACAGTTCTTTCACCTTTTTCAGCTTGGAAGGTGAGTGGCGATATTACTACTCGCTTTGATGTTGCTGTCCCATTAGTAGAAAATGAAGAGTCTGATGTGGCGCTGAGTATTGAGTTTCAAGATAATTCTTTATTCATGGAGGACTTGAACTTACCTTCAGTGATACGTGAAGGGCGTTTACATTTTAGCTCTGACACAGGGATTACTGACTCAGAATTCAGTGTTGAGGGGTTCGGTGGTGCTTCTGTTCTTACCTTAAATTCAAATGAAACTGAAGAAGGAGAGCTCGCCATTACAGGCGAGTTCTCAGGTGTTGCAGATGTTCAAAAAGTCGCTAAGTGGCGAGAGTTGCCCGAGTTTGTTGTACAGAAAACGACAGGTGAAACACTTTATACTGGTCTACTAACAATTAATAAAACTCGAAATGGTCAGATCGACATCATCATTGACACTGATTTAATTGGTGTTGATCTTGATTTTCCTGAGCCTATTGGTAAACAAGCTCTTGCCGTGAAGCCTTTGCAGCTGAGAGTCAGCCTTTATGAAGACGATATGATTGTTGCCTCTCAATACAATCAGCTATTAGATGCTCAAGTGTTATTGCGTGATGGTCAGTTCCTTGGTGGAAATGTAGCGCTTAATGGTTTGGGTGGAGATAAGTCTCATGTTGATATGGCTGACGGGTTAACGGTTACAGGTTTTCTCGAGTCGCTGAATATCCAAAATTGGCTGGAAACGGTAAAGAGTGTCTCTAGCAAAGAAAATGAAGGTGTAATCAATGGTGAAGGTGTTAAATTACCTAGTGTTCCCTCTTGGTTAAAGCATGTTGATTTGATTGTTAATGCTGTTGAAGTGAACCCACATAATACGTGGCATAATTTCAAAGTGTCGTATGATAAAGACAATGAAAAGCCTGTGTATGTGAGTTCTGATGAAATGAGTGTCTCATTATTAGAAAAAGACGGTCTTGCTGATCTCCACTTTTCATTTTTAAGTTGGAATACTGATCCAGTTAGTGAAGATGATACAGATAGCACTGAGTCAAGTCCGGCGCCTTTATCAGTGCAACAAATTCCCAATATGAGACTGTCTGTCGATCAATTTTATCTCAATGAACAACCTTATGGTGATTGGCAGTTTGTTGTTTCAAAAGAAGGTAATACGGTTCAAATCGATCCTATTTCAACCAGTTTAAAAACAGGGAAATTAAATGGTCGGTTTACTTGGTTGGATGCAGGTGAAGATTCTCGTGTGGATTTAGCACTGGATATAAATGGTAAAGACCTTGCGGAGCTTACGAAGAAATTCTCGGCAACTTCTTTTGTCTCTTCAGAAAAGTATAAAGTGAACGTTGATCTGGGATGGGAAGGGCACCCATTTCATTTTGGTAGAGAAACCCTTTCAGGTGACATCAGTTTCTCTTCTGAAAATGGTACCTTTCATAAGGTTGAAGAGCTGCCTTCCTTTCTTAAAATATTGGGAATATTTAACGTCGGCGCTTTAAGTCGAAGACTGTCTTTAGATTTTTCTGATGTATATGAGCCGGGCTTAACCTATGATGAATTTTCGGGTGTCTTATCTGCAAAGAACGGAATTATTAAGACGAAAAAACCAATTAGTGTAATTTCCCCTACAGCTGAACTGACATTAGAGGGTTCGGCAAATGTCATCGATGAAACGCTTGATGAAACGTTAACGGCTGCTTTTCCTATTACAGGAGCGCTGCCGCTTGCCGCTTTGATATGGAGTACGCCTCAAATCGCAGGCTTGTTGTATATCACTGATCGTTTGTTTGGCAGCCAGATTTCAAAAGTGACCAGTATTCAATACAAAATAAAAGGACCTTTTGAATCTCCCTCCATTACTCCGGTTCGTTTTGATCCAAAAGGGAAAGATGACTAATAACGGTGTGTTTTTAATGTCGCTGATTCTTGGCTTTAACGCCTAATAAGAAAGGTTGTTGTCTTTCTTGTTAGGCGTTGTTGTCTTTCTTATTAGATAAGTGTCGTCATTAGTCTTTTAGCCCAAGGCGTCTTTCTTCAGCTTCGCGCAGAAAGCGAAACAGCTTTTTCCGATTAGTGGTGTTGCTTCCTTGAGAGACTTCTTTTTGGGATTGGCGAATCAATTGACGTAAAAGTTGGATGTCTTCAACTTCTGGGTTTTCTTCCAAATATTGTGACAAAACGTCTTTGCTATTTTCACCAATCAATTGGTCTCGTTTTATCTCTAATTGATGAAACAGCTTGTTGTAAGCGGCTGATGTTGTGTCAAAGAGTGCAACACGTTGAGCAATGGTTTCATGATCTTCAGAGCGCATGACTTTGCCAATGTATTGTAGATGTCGTCTTTTAGCTTCATGCTTTTTGATTCGTCCATCTTCTTCAATCGCTTCTCTTAGTGTCTCAGACATTTCTACTTTCTTGAGCTGGTTTTTGCTCAAGCTCAATAGTTTTTTACCAAGGTCTTGTAAGGCTTCCACTTCACGTTTGATCTGTGTTTTGCTTTTTGGAATGTCTTCTTCGTTGTCGAATTGATCAAAGTCTGTCATGGGAACCTATATTAAAAAGATAGTAGCGAGACCGAGAAAGGATAAAAAACCAATAACATCAGTCACAGTTGTCAAAATAACACTGCCAGCGAGGGCAGGATCGATGCCAATTTTTTTCAGTAAAATCGGTAATAATGTACCAGTGGTCGCTGCAAAAAGCAGGTTTATAATGGTAGCGCCTGCAATGATATAGGCAATCTTGATGTTGTCAAACCAAAGTGCTGTTAAGGCTGCAATGACGCTCGCCCAAAGTAAGCCATTTAATAGTCCAACAATCAATTCTCGGTTAAGTAGCCATCGAGTGTTGGTTGCGCCAATTTGATTTAAAGCAATACCACGAATAACAAGTGTCAGGACTTGAGAGCCAGCAATACCACCCATGCTGGCCACAATTGGCATTAGAATAGCTAATGCAACCACCTGGTCGAGGGTGTCTTGGAAAAGTCCAATAACATAAGAAGCGATGAAGGCAGTGATTAGGTTAATGCCAAGCCAAACGGCTCTTCGCTTGGTTGTTTTCATTATAGGAGAGAAGGTGTCTTCATCATCATCAAGACCCGCCATGCTTAACATTGAGTGCTCGGCTTCGTCTCGAATAACATCGACCACGTCATCAATTGTGATACGGCCTAGAAGCTTTTTGGTTGCACCATCAATCACAGGAGCAGAAACCAAGTCCAT
This sequence comes from uncultured Marinomonas sp., assembly GCA_938009755.1. Lineage (GTDB taxonomy): Bacteria > Pseudomonadota > Gammaproteobacteria > Pseudomonadales > Marinomonadaceae > Marinomonas. The sequence continues at coordinate 17,478 of CALLIL010000034.1, read as the reverse complement.
TTTTTCAAACAGTTGTGTGACTTCGCTGGCTGGAGTATCGGCTTCAATGGCTGTAAATTCGGTTTCCATAATGTCACGCACAGTGGCATTTGGGTCTGCGACAAGTAGTTGAGTGAGCGATAATGTACCCAGTAATTTATCGGAGCGGCTGACAACTAACAGGCTGTCAGTCATATCAGGTAGTGTCTCATGGCGACGCAAATAACGAAAAACAATGTCAATGGTGATGTTCGGACGTATGGTTATCGTGTCCGTATTCATTAAGCCGCCAGCCGAATCTTCTGAGTAGCTTAATAATGCTTCAACACGTGCTCTGTCCTGTGTCGTCATCGAGGCGAGAACTTCTTTAACGACTGTCTCAGGCAGATGTTGAAGTAAATCTGCTAAGTCATCGCTCTCGAATTGCTCGGAAACAGCAACCAGGCGTTCAGTATCCATGTTTTTAAGGAATTGGACGCTGATGTCTTCGCTAAGATATTGAAGAACATCCCCTTGATTCTCTGACTCTATTAATTCCCAAAGGAGTTTTCGTTCTTTTGGTGGAGAGGATTCTAATAAGCGGGCAACGTCTTGAACAGGTAGCGCCCCGTTAAGTAAATAACGGATCTGCATTGTGGCGCCCGATTCGAGAGATTCGGTAACCGTTTGTAGATGGGTTAGGGTGGTTTGTTCAGACATTTGGTGTGTTACTCGCCTTCACCAAAACGGTCGTTGATTAGCGCTACAATGGCTTTAATCGCGTCTTCTTCATCATCGCCATTGGTTTTAATTTGAATTTCTGTTCCTTTCGCCGCAGCAAGCATCATCATTGCCATGATGCTTTTACCATCAACATTTCGACCGTCTTTTTCGATCGTGATATCACAAGAGAAGCGTGAGGTTGTTTCAACAAGCTTGCCGGCTGCTCTGGCGTGTAAGCCCAGTTTGTTGATAATAGTGATAGACGCTTCTTGCATGCTTTTTTCCTATATCAATGAATCAAAAAAATTGTATAGCTCTTCATTTGTTTGAGCTGAACGTAGTTTTTCTAACGTTTGTGGTGATTGTGCTAATTCAGCAATTTGAGCCAATGTTGATAAATGTTGATCGCATTCGTGAGGAGGAACGATAAGGGCAAAAATTAAGTCTACGGCTTGCTTGTCTATTGAATCAAAGTCAATCGGACTCTCAAGAGACATGACAATAATGGCCGTACTATTTGCGGACTCTAGGCGACAATGAGGTATGGCTATGCCATTTCCTATGCCCGTACTACCTAGTTTTTCTCGGCCGAGTAATGCGTCATATACGGCCTCATTATCACAATGTAGTCTATTTGAAGTGACTTCAGCTAAGCTCTCTAAAACACGTTTTTTGCTGATAATGTCCTGTTTTGCAAGAACCAGCTCTGCTCTTAGTAACGACTTTAATGGCATGTTAAATGGTATCCGTTTAAATCAATCGCTTACGTTCATTGGAAGGAGGTATGTTCATTGCCTCACGATATTTGGCCACAGTACGTCTTGCGACTTGTATGCCTTGGTCTGCTAATATAGTAGCTAACTTGTTATCACTTAATGGTTTTTTTGCTGGTTCGTCCGTGACAAGCTTTTTGATCATTGCTCTTATTGCTGTCGAAGAGCATTCTCCACCTGATGCTGTATTAACATGGCTAGAGAAGAAGTATTTAAGTTCAAATATACCTTTCGGTGTGTGCATGTATTTTTGGGTTGTTACCCTAGAAATGGTTGATTCATGCATGCCCACTTCTTCAGCCACATCATGTAGAACCATTGGTTTCATGGCTTCTTCGCCCAGCTCAAAAAAATCAATCTGGCGGCTTACTATGCAACTTGCTACTTTCAATAACGTCTCGTTTCGGCTTTGTAAGCTTTTCATAAACCATTTGGCTTCTTGTAACGACGTTTTTATGTAGGTGGCATCTTCCGTTGTTGCTGCCGTTGAGGCCATCGCAGAGTAGGTTTCATTGATTTTTATAGGTGGCAATGCGTCGTTGTTGAGTTCAACTTGCCATATTCCATTGCGTTTTTTTACTGAGACATCAGGTATCACATAATCCGTGTCATCAACGTCAATAACCGAACCTGGACGAGGATTTAATTGCTGTATTAAATTAATAACTTCTTTAAGTGCTTCGTCTTTTAATTTTGTTTTTCGACTTAACTGAGTGAAATCTCGATTACCTAGAAGAGGTAGGTAGTGATCAATAAGATTGAGAGTGCTTTTGTATAAAGGGTGGCTTTGATAAGCCTCTAATTGAACAAGCAGGCAGTCTCTAAGTTCCGTAGAGCAAACACCGATAGGATCAAAGCGTTGTAATCTGTGTTGTACAGCAACGACTTCATCTAGGTCCAAATCTTCAAGCTCTGTTGTGAGAGATTCCCAGATTTCGTCAGGAGTAATACTTAAATAACCATCTGGTTGAACGCACTCAATCATGGCGTACGCTATTTCTATGTCTCTATCAGACATATGCGTTAAGTTTAATTGCCATATTAAATGATCTTGGATGCTTTCAGATTGAGCATTACGGCTTTCAAAATCACCGTCACCTTCATAACTATTGTTGTCACTGACGGCAGCAGAACTTTGATAAGTGTCATCCCAATTGCTGTCGATAGACAATTCTTCAGGAATGCTTTCTGTCCATTCAGATTCAAGTCGAGGTTCTTCACTTGATGTGTTGTCGGTCGTTGTTTCTGAGGCGCTTTTTGATTCAATGCTGGCTGGTGTTTCATTGATGAGTTGCTCATCATCATCCAATTCCAGTAATGGGTTAGACTCAAGGAACTCATGGATTTCTTGCTTTAAATCTAGCGTAGAAAGCTGCAACAAACGGATGGCTTGTTGTAGCTGCGGTGTCATGGTCAACTGTTGACCAAGCTTTAGTTGTAAAGACTGCTTCATAGAGCAACTCTTCTAAATCGAGTTAATTGGAACGAGTTGTGCATACTACTCCGTTTCTACTGTAAAGATAAGAGGTTAAAGGCGGAAGTTGTCGCCTAAATACACTTTTTTAACTTGCTCGTTATTAATAACGGTGCTGGCATCACCTGAGGCAATAATGTAACCGTTACCGACAATGTAAGCTTTATCACAAATATCCAGGGTTTCTCTCACGTTATGATCAGTGATGAGTACCCCAATGCCACTTTCTTGTAAGTGTTTGATAATTTGTTTGATGTCACCAACAGATATCGGATCAACCCCTGCAAAAGGTTCGTCGAGCAAAATGAACTTGGGGTTAGTGGCTAAGGCTCTTGCTATTTCTACGCGGCGTCTTTCACCGCCAGATAGTGCCATGCCTAGATTTTTTCGAATATGAGTAATGTGAAATTCTTCAAGTAACTCTTCTAGGCGTGCGGCTTTTTGAGCTTTTTTTAATTCTTTTCTGGTTTCTAAAATGGCTGATATATTATCTTCAACAGACATTTTTCTAAAGATGGAGGCCTCTTGAGGTAAGTAGCCTATGCCTTTTTGTGCTCGGGTGTGCATAGCGTCGCCAGTTACATCTTGTCCGTCAACAAATATGCCACCAGCATCATTATTTACCATGCCGACGATCATATAGAAACAGGTTGTTTTGCCTGCGCCATTTGGTCCCAATAAGCCGACTGCCTGACCTGATTCCACAGACAGTGAGACATCTTTTACAACCTGTCTTTTTTTATAACTCTTTGCCAGATTTTTTGCTTCTAATCGAGCCATTTACTTAGTGGCCTTTGGTGTTTGTGGTTGTAGTGTCATAGAAACTCGACCGGTATCCTTTTTTTCCGCACTGAATGTGCCTTCGTCAATCATGTAAAGGATGTGGTCGGCAGAAATAGTATTATCCATTCGGCTAAGATAGCCATTGCCTATAATTTCTAGCTTTGAATCTTCAGTGGAGTAACGAATTTCATTGCCTTTACTGATGACAATGTTGCCGCTCCAGTCAACTTGTTGGCTGAATTTTGCAGGACTTCCAGAAGCTTCTAGACTACTGAATTGACGAGTCGTTGTGTTGGTGGATACTTTTAGGTATTCCGCTTGAATCTCGATCGAGCCTTGCTTAATAAAAACATTGCCTTTGTAGATTGCTTCTCCTGTATTTTGATCAAAAGAAGCCTCATCTGCTTGAATTTCTAATGGTTTTTCTACGTCATTAGGTAAGGCGTTGGCGTACTGCGTCATCAGAGCAAGAGCAACTAAAGTGGTAAGGTTAATCAACTGTTTCATATTTCCCTCTTACAGATCCCGCCATAATGACTTCTTCTGTGTTTATATAAGTAGTGATTTTACTTGCGGAAGTTTCTCCTTGAGTGGAGAAAAGTGTCGCATTTCCAGAGCTTGTTAGAGATTGGTTTTTATCTAAATAATGTACGCTGTCTGCGGTTAAGGTGATATCTTTCGATTGAAGGTATTTCTTTGTCGCTTTAGCGTTTTCAGTTAATAGAATATCATTACTTCCATCATGAATAACCCCTTTATCTGCTTTTGCGTTCCAGCTTCCAGAGTCGGAACGTCGTTCGACATTAGGGCTTTCTAAGAGTGTCTCAGATTTATCAATATAATGAAAAGCCTGATCAGCGCTAAGTTGTTCTATTAGTAAGCCTTTGTCGTTAAACGCTTTTACACTTATCTTTGTTATAAAGTAATCAGGTGAGCTACTCAATACGTCTGTTTGCACTAAATTTTGTGTCGGTTTGGATGCATACCAAAAAGCCATTATGAAAAGCGTTACGGCGGCCAAACCAATTAATACTGTTTTTAGGGCTTTTAAAGCAAACATTTAGTGTGCGCCTGTGCCAATTAATAATAAATAAACAGCATAAGAAGCAATGAGAAGTAAACCTACCCATCTTGGAATGCTGCTATTTTTGGTATTTCTAAAAATAAGCACTGCGATGGCTAGGGCAATAGTTAGCCCTAGCACCCAAAGGTAGTCACGACTCATAATGTTTGAATCGGTCATGCTTGGTGCGATTAATGCTGGCAAAGGCAATACGGTTGCTAAGTTGAATATGTTTGAACCAAGGATGTTGCCAATAGCGATATCATGATGGCCTTTTCTGACACTGCTGATAGACGCTGCCAACTCAGGTAAGCTTGTTCCAATTGCAACAATGGTTAGGCCAATAACCAGTTCACTGACACCTAGAGCCGTTGCTATGCCGATTGCTCCCCAAACAAGCATTTTTGAGCTTCCTATTAAAACGGCGAGTCCGATTATGGCAATGAGTAAAGATTTTAAAATAGGCGCGCCGTCGTTTTCAGGAAGCTCCTCTGTTAGCTCGTCCTCTAAGTTTTTGCCACCTTTTAATAAAATGATCAACACACCGATAAAAGCAACGATCAGTACGACACCGTCCCAGAAACTCAAATATTGATCGTACAGTAAAGCGCCTGATAATAGGGTAATAGCCAATACAAGTGGGATTTCTTTGGTTGAAATACCTTTTGCAATAGGAATGGCGGAAAACAATAAAGTGGCACCAAACACTAAGGCGATGTTGGCTATGTTCGAGCCAAGCACATTGCCAATTGCTATTTCTGGGGCATTATCAAATGCGGCGATAGCAGATACCACCATTTCCGGCGCAGAAGTGCCAAATGCAACCAATGTTATGCCAATGATCATAGGACTGACGTTTAGTTTTTCAGCGACTAAAGCAGCATTTTCAATAAATTTGTCAGAACTGATGACTAAAAGAATAAGCCCAGCAATTAAAGCAAGGGAAAATAGCAACATGATATAGGGTGACTCATAAGTTTTGGGGTTACCATTTAATGAGGTTTAACGTTTAAATTCAAGACTTGATATTAGAAACAAATTGTATTCTGCTTTGAGCTGATTCTATTTCTGAAAGGTCGATGGTAGTATCAAAGCATATTGATAAGGATAAAAAGGGTGTATCAGTGGTAGATGCTTATATAAAGGTTGAAAACCTATCCTTCTCAAGAGGCGATAGGGTGATTTATGACAATATTTCACTCACGATTCCACGAGGAAAGGTAACGGCAGTAATGGGGCCGAGCGGCACAGGCAAAACAACATTGCTGCGCTTGATCGCTGCACAATTGGCGCCTGATAATGGCTTTATTTGGGTGGATGGCCAAGATGTCCATTCATTGTCTCGCTCTGGGCTTTATAAAGTGCGAGAGAAAATTGGCATGCTTTTTCAAAGTGGTGCTTTATTTAGTGATATGACTGTTGCAGATAATGTTGCTTTTCCTATGGAGGAGCATACGAAATTAAGTCCGTCTGAGATTAAGAGAATCGCCTCTGAAAAATTACACAGTGTTGGATTACGTGGCGCAGCTCAGTTGATGCCATCAGAATTGTCAGGTGGTATGGCGAGACGAGTGGCGTTGGCGAGAGCGATTGCTTTAGATCCAGAGCTGGTTATGTACGATGAACCTTTTACTGGTCAGGACCCTATTTCAAAAGGGGTCTTGGTTAAATTGATTCGACAGCTTAATGATTCGACTGGCATTACGTCTGTCTTGGTGTCTCACGACGTTGAGGAGTCATTGTCCATTGCTGATCATGTTTGTATTTTGGCTGGCGGGCGCGTTATTGCTGAAGGTTCTGCGGATGAGATACGAGCCTCAAATGACCCTCAAGTGAAACAGTTTTTAAATGGGGAGCCAGATGGCCCCGTTCCATTTCATTACCCAGAAACGTCTTCAAGTGAGGTTGCATTATGAAAACCATTGCACTGTTAGGAGAGCGTTTTTTAGATTGGCTTGAATCTGTTGGTCGGGCGGGTATCTTTTTAGCACAAAGTGTTTGTCGATTACCTGTTCGTTTCAAAGAGTCGATTCGCTTGTTGGTTGCTCAGTTGTACTCAGTCGGTGTTTTGTCATTAGTCATCGTGGTTGTGTCTGGTGCTTTTATCGGCATGGTGTTGGCTCTTCAGGGTTACAGCATCTTGGCGAAGTTTGGTTCAGAAGAAGCGGTCGGGCAGTTACTTGCTTTGTCTTTGCTTCGGGAGTTGGCGCCAGTTGTTACAGCATTACTTTTTGCAGGCCGTGCCGGTTCATCTTTAACAGCAGAAATAGGTTTGATGAAAGCCACAGAGCAGCTATCTAGTTATGAAATGATGGGTGTTGATCCTTTGAGAAGGATTATTGCGCCAAGATTTATTGCTGGGGTGATCTGTTTACCTTTGTTAAGTCTTATTTTTTCTGCAACGGGAATTATTGGTGGATTAGTGGTGTCTGTTAGTTGGTTGGGCGTTCATGATGGCGCTTTTTGGTCGCTAATGCAGCAATCTGTGTATTTTGATACTGACATTATGAATGGCTTTATTAAAGTAGTGTGCTTTTCTGTTGTGGTGACTTGGATTGCCGTATATCAAGGTTATGAGTGTGTGCCAACCTCGGAAGGAATTGGTAAGGCAACTACTCGTACTGTTGTGTTGGGTTCATTGGCTATTTTGGCGCTGGACTTTGTATTAACTGCCGCCATGTTTGGAGATTTTTAGGATGAGAAATAAGCGTACGGAATTATTTGTTGGTTCTTTTATTGTTTTAGGTATGTTGGCTTTTGTTTATTTGGCCGTACAAGTCAGTGGTCTTGCCTTCACTGGTAAGAAAGATACGTATCAGGTGGTTGCTCGATTTGATGATATTGGTGGGTTAACCAGTCGAGCTAAAGTGGCTATTGCTGGCGTTACGATTGGTAGTGTGGAATCAATCACTTTTGATAAAGAGCTTTATATGGGGTTAGTGACAATGAATATTGACTCTAATGTTGGCAATATTCCAACAGATAGCTCTGCGGCGATTTTAACCAGCGGTTTATTGGGCGAGAAATACATAGGCATATCAATTGGTGCTGAAGACGATATGCTGGAAAATGGTAGTGAAATTTATGACACACAATCTGCTCTCGTGCTTGAGACGTTGATTAGTCAGTTTTTATTTAAATCAGATGATGAAGGGTAGAGTATGAATAAAATTCTATCGAAATTTGTATTGTTTTTTGCTGTCTTTGGTTCGGTGTTAGCTCAAGCGGAAGGCGAAGGTGCGAGGGATGCTGTTGTTGGGATGGTAGATTCATTCCGTACCGACATCGTTGCTGATAAGGACATTTTAAGCAAAAATCCTGATTTGTTAAAAGAACGGGTCAATAATATTTTAGATAAGGTTATTGATTTTGATGACTTTTCTAAAAAAGTAATGGGGAAGTATTATCGTAGAGCGTCTCCTGAACAGCGAATCCGCTTTGCTAATGTGACAAAAGACACGCTATTAAATACTTATGGTGCTTCTTTGCTCGAGTTGGATGCAGATCGAATTAAAGTGCTTCCTTTAGGTCCTCAAGGGCGAGGTAAGGAAACCAAGGTTAACGTCGACTTTGAGCTAGAAGCTGGTGGTTTATTAAATATTACCTTTTTTATGGCCCAAGAAGAGGGCGCTAATTGGATGCTCAGCAATATAGTCATTAATAATATTAACTTTGGTTTGACCTTCCGTAAGCAGTTCGCTGTGATGATGGGGCAAAACAAAAATGATATAGAATTGGCCATTGATGCATGGAAAGAGTCTTTGGCTAAGCAGTCTTAGTTATATTACCGGGAATCCTTAGGTTGTAAAAAAATCTGAACTCACTGAAAAGTGGCTTCGGATTTTTGCGTTTTTGGGTGTTCGGTTTGTTAAGTATGGGTAAAATATTGGAAAACCTATGTTTTTTCGGCAGAGTTGCGTGCGAAAGTGTTAAGTAGTTTGTATTAGTCATGTAGAATACAGAAAAATTTAAATTGTTTATTGGAGTTATTGTGAACGCGAGTGAAGTCAAAGCGCTTTTAGAGTCTTCCATACCGCAAAGTGATGTGATTGCGGAGGGAGAAGGGTGTAACTTTCAGGTAACCGTGGTTGCCGCGATATTTGAAGGGCTATCAACTGTTAAAAGGCAGCAACTTGTGTATTCACATCTTCAAGATGCCATTGCCAGTGGTGCAATTCATGCGGTCACCATGAAAACCTATACGCCAGAACAAAAAAATTCGCTGTGAAGCAATAAATGATAAGAGATTGATAATATGGAAAAGCTTTTAATAACAGGCGGTACTAAACTTAACGGTGTTGTTCGTGCTTCAGGCGCAAAAAATGCTGCATTACCTATTTTAGCAGCAACATTATTAACAAAAGAATTGATTACTATTAAAAATCTGCCTCATTTGCATGACATAACGACAATGCTGGAGCTGCTTGGCTCTATGGGTTGTGGTGTTTCTCTTGATGAAAAAATGAGTGTTCAGTTAGATGTTTCTACATTAAATAATTGTGAAGCGCCTTATGAATTAGTAAAAACTATGCGTGCCTCTATTTTGGTGTTAGGTCCTCTGGTAAGTCATTTTGGTAAAGCGGTTGTTTCATTACCTGGTGGTTGTGCAATTGGTAGTCGTCCAGTTGATTTACATTTGCGTGGACTAGAAGCAATGGGTGCTAAAATCTCTGTCGACAGTGGTGATATTGTTGCAAGTGTCGATGGCCGCTTAAAAGGCGCTCGAATCTTTTTTGATAAAGTGACTGTAACTGGTACAGAAAACTTATTGATGGCGGCAACATTGGCTGATGGGCAAACCATTCTAGAAAATGCGGCACGTGAACCAGAGGTAGTGGATTTGGCTGAATGCTTGATTGCCATGGGAGCAAAAATTACAGGCCATGGCACTGATACCATTACGATTGATGGTGTTGAGGCGCTACACGGTACGTCTTATCCTGTCATGCCTGATCGTATTGAAACTGGTACTTTTCTTGTCGCCGCTGCGATTACAGGTGGCAAAGTAAAGGTAATTGATACCGATGTTAAATCACTTGAGTCTGTATTGGCTAAACTGGAAGAAGCGGGTGCGAAAGTTTCAACAGGTGAAAACTGGATTGAAGTTGATATGGAAGGGCGCCGTCCTAAAGCGGTTAATATTAGCACCGCGCCTTATCCTGCATTTCCTACTGATATGCAGGCGCAGTTTGTTGCATTGAACTCTGTTGCGGAAGGTGTTGGTCGTGTTATCGAAAACATCTTTGAGAATCGATTTATGCATGTTGATGAAATGCTTCGTATGGGGGCTGATATAGAAGTAACGGGTAACACAGCAATTATCCGTGGTTGCGAAGCATTAAAAGGTGCTCCAGTAATGGCAACTGACCTTCGAGCATCAGCGAGCTTGGTTCTTTCTGCATTGGTTGCTGAAGGTGAAACAAAAATTGATCGTATCTATCACATTGACCGTGGTTATGAGTGTATTGAGGAAAAATTTGGTTCATTAGGTGCGAAAATTTCACGGGTTTTAAATTAAGATGAGCAAAACGTTAACGATTGCGCTGTCGAAAGGGCGCATTCTAGGGGAAACTTTACCGCTTTTAGAAAAGGCGAATATTGTTCCAGCGGAAGATATTAGTAAAAGTCGTAAGCTGATTTTCGACACAAATCATGACCATATTAAATTAGTGATTTTAAGAGCGACGGATGTTCCTACTTATGTTGAACATGGTGTAGCCGATTTTGGTGTTGCAGGTAAGGACGTTTTAATGGAAGCGTCCACAAAAAACCTTTATGAGCTGTTGGATCTTAAAATTTCTAAATGTCGCTTAATGACGGCTGGCGTTGTTGGTCAGGCGTTGCCTGACCGTCGTTTGAAAGTAGCGTCTAAATTTTCCAAAACGGCGAAAGCATATTTTGCTGAGCAAGGCATCCAAGCGGATGTCATTAAGTTGTACGGTGCAATGGAGCTAGCGCCTATCATGGGGTTGGCTGATTTAATTGTTGATATCGTTGATACAGGAAATACTTTAAAGGCAAATGGTTTAGAGGCTCGTGAGTTAATTGCACCAATTAGTACTCGATTGGTAGTAAATAAAGCGGCTTATAAAACCAAATATTCAGAAATAGAGCCTATCCTGGAAATGATTAGAAATGCCGTAGAAGATAATGAGGGTAAATAATTGAACCTTAACATTCGAGAGTTTTCGTCTAGTGTTGATGGCTTTCGTAAGGAATTGGATGCCTTACTTGCGTGGGATTCTGTTTCTGACGCTGGTGTGCAAAAAGCTGTCATTGATATTGTGGAGCGCGTACGTTCTGAAGGCAACAGTGCCGTTGTTGAGTTTACAAACCGTTTTGATCGCCGGCAAGTTCAGTCGGCGTCAGAGCTAGAAATCTCTCGTGATGAAATGGCAAAGGCAAAGATGCGTGTCAGTTCAGAGCTTGTTGATAGTCTAGAAGCCGCAGCAAAGCGTGTTTATGATTACCATGAACGCCAAAAACAACCGTCTTGGCAGTATCAGGAAGACAGCGGAACCGTACTGGGGCAAAAAGTGACACCGCTGGATCGCGTTGGTGTCTACGTTCCTGGCGGTAAGGCGGCTTATCCATCTTCAGTATTGATGAATGTAATGCCGGCTAAAGTGGCAGGAGTTGGTGAGATTATCATGGTTGTGCCAACGCCAGACGGTTTTGTGAATGACATCGTTTTAGCTGCAGCTTATATTGCTGGTGTAGATCGTGTCTTTACTATTGGTGGCGCTCAAGCGGTCGCAGCCCTAGCTTATGGAACTGAAACAATCCCTAAAGTCGATAAAATTGTCGGCCCAGGAAATATTTATGTGGCGACAGCAAAGCGTATGGTGTTTGGCGCTGTTGGTATTGACATGATTGCTGGACCTTCAGAAATCCTTGTTGTTTGTGATGGTAAAACGGATCCTGATTGGATTGCGATGGATTTGTTTTCACAAGCTGAGCATGATGAAGATGCTCAATCTATTTTGATCTCTCCAGATTTAAGTTTTATTAAGAGCGTCAAGGCGTCGATGGAGCGTTTGATAGATAATCAAAGCCGAAAAGACATTATTAAGGTGTCCTTAGAGGAGCGTGGTGCACTTATTCATGTTCAAGATATGGATGAAGCAATGGATATTGCTAATGTTGTTGCAGCAGAGCACCTTGAATTGTCTGTTGATGAGCCTGAAAAATGGGCTGAAAAAATTCGACATGCGGGTGCTATTTTTATGGGGCGTCATACGCCTGAGGCATTAGGTGATTATTGCGCTGGACCAAACCATGTTTTGCCGACGTCTGGTACCGCAAGGTTCTCATCGCCGCTGGGGGTTTATGATTTCCAAAAGCGCAGTTCAATGATTTACTGCTCACCAGAAGGGGCAAGTGATTTGGCTAAAATTGCCTCTCCTTTGGCTCGTGGGGAGTCATTAGAAGCGCATGCAATGTCTGCAGAATATCGTATTTTGAAGGATGACTAATCGTGTCATCTAATGCACATCCTGCAGCACTTTATCAGTTGCGAAAAGTGACACGCATTGCAGCTTTGGTTATTTTGACCTTGGTTGCAGTGGGTGTGTTTTTGCCTTCTGAGTATAAAGTTGAACGTAGTGTTAGTATTTCAGTGCCTAAAAGTGACCTTTCTGGCCTCATGTTTGATGGCGAATTTCTGACGAAATGGATGTTTGTCCAAAACGGCCAAGTAAATTCGTTTGATGGCGTGCTTCAAGAGGGCGATTCGATCGGATTGTCTTACAATGACTCTGATGATTCAGGTGTCTTGCAGATCAAGTCTATTAATAATGACTCTTTTCGTTTTACCGTTCAGCCTAAGCAAGACTTAAACTTGGTGCAAAATGCCATCTCTCTGCAAGACAAACAAGGAGCTACTTTGGTTACTTGGACCATTGAGGGGCAGTTGAGTGCTGGGTTGTTAGGGCCATATCTTGCTTTTTTCGCCAATGATATAGCGGGTGGGAACTTCGAAAAGAGTCTTCAAAGGCTTAAAGAACTGTCAGAATAATAAGCGTTAGATGGCTTAATGACTTGCTTTTTGCATTGTTGGTTGTTTTTCGAGTTTGATGTCGGCTTGGTAAGACTGTTGCCCTCGAATTCCATGTAGCGAAATGTGTGTCCCCGGTTTCAGTGCTGTTATGAGGCGCTTTACTCGAAAAGGATCTTCGCTAGGCTTGTTGTTTATTTTTACGATAATGTCGCCAACTTCAATGCCTGCTTTTGCTGCAGGGCTTTCTTCACTTATGTCGCTTACTAATATGCCATGATTAATAGTAAGAGATAAGCTAGATGCTAATGCGGGGGTTATTTTTTGTGCTTCCATTCCTAAATACCCGCGAACCACTTCTCCATGTTTTATGATGTCTGTCATGACTTTAATGGCATCATCTATTGGTGTTGCAAAGCCAATGCCTTGGGATCCGCCAGAGCTGGAATAAATGGCAGAGCTGATACCGATGAGCTCGCCTTTTAAATTAACAACGGCGCCGCCTGAGTTGCCGGGGTTTATGGCGGCATCGGTTTGTAAAAAATTTTCATAGGCATTAATGCCTATGCTGTTTCGACCTTTTGCGCTAATAATGCCTGCCGTCACTGTTTGGCCAATGCCGAATGGATTTCCTATTGCGAGAATTTGATCACCAATCGCAACCTGATTGCTGCTGCCTATTTTTATATTTGGCAGATCCTCTAGGTCAACTTTTAAAACGGCCAAATCTGTTGCGGGGTCTGAGCCAATAATTTCTGCGCTCACGCGTCTTTCATCGTTTAAGGCGACTATGATGCTCTTGGCGTTTTGAATGACGTGATGGTTGGTAAGAATGAAGCCGTTTTTTGTTGTGATAACGCCTGAACCCAAATTAATGCTTTTAGAAGGTTGGTTGGATTCTTGTGTGAGAGCGTTTTGAGCTATTTGTGTATATATGTTTACGACGGACGGTGTCGCGATCTGTACAGATGCGGCGTAACTAAAACGAGAGGTTTTCTGCTTTTCTTGTATAAGGAGTGTGGTTAGGCCTATACAAGCGCCAGCCAGAATAGAGATAATGATTGGAGTCCAGTGAGTTTTTTGGTTCATAGAAATTAAGGAGTTGCTTTGTTACGCAGTGAATTTGAATTAATACTCAATCAAACGTTGAGCCCGCATCGTTTTAAAGATTATGCGCCCAATGGGTTGCAGGTGGAAGGAAAAAAAGAAATTAAGCGAGTAGTAACAGGTGTTACTGCCTGTCAGAAGCTTATTGATGCTGCTATTACTTATGAGGCAGACGCTATTTTTGTGCACCATGGTTATTTTTGGAAGAATGAGAAACCTGAAATTACAGGTATGAAATATAGAAGAATATCCGCTTTGATTAAGCATGATATTAATTTGTATGGTTATCATCTACCGTTGGATGCACATCCTACTTTGGGGAATAATGCAGGCTTAGCCGATGCTATTGGTTTGATTGAGCGAGAAGGCTTGCAAGATGGCGCAAAGCTAGAAGAATCCATTGGTTTGGTAGGTGAATTGCCAGAAGCGGTCTCTTCTGTTGAGTTGAAAAATATAATTGAAGAAGCTGTCGGTCGCGAGGTGTTGTTTGAATCTGTGAATGATCAGCCTATAAAGCGAGTGGCGCTGTGTACGGGTGGTGCGCAAGGTTATATTGAGCAGGCCGTGTTAGCGAAGGCTGATGTTTTTATAACGGGTGAAGTCTCAGAGCAAACGATTCATGTCGCCAGAGAAATGAATGTTCATTTTGTGGCGGCGGGTCATCACGCGACAGAGCGTTTTGGGGCGCAATCTATTGCACGATTTTTATCGGATGAATATGGTTTGGAAGTTTTGTTCATTGATATTGATAACCCAGCTTAATTTAGTGAAATAAAAAAACGGACATTGTGATAATGTCCGTTTTTTATTTTGCCTAGCTTGAAACTCAGTGTTTAAGCTTAAAAATGTCGGTTTATAGGCTGCGTTTAGGTTCTTCTACTTCTGGTGTTTTTCCGTCTAAGCCAAATGATTCACTTAACATTCCTGGCTCTTTCGCTGTTTTTGGCGCGTAGTCTCTTGGTGGTGTCACGGTATCTATTGAACTTTCTGCTTCGTCTTTATCGCTGCTTTCAATATTAACACTGCTTAATTGTTGTGAGCTTTCAGACAGTGCGTTCCGTAAATTCGATAATCGTTTTTCAATGATGACCAATTGCTCATTACTGTTTATAAACAATGAATCTATAATGGTTTGTCTGTTGTTTAGTTCTGCTTGCAGTGATTTGAGCGTGAGAGTTTCTTCTGTGCTGGTGTTATCGTTGCGGGCTTTTTTTGCTGCTGCATTTTTAAATACTGAAGTCGCAAGGCAGCCAAAAATGATGCCTGTAATAAATATAATGATATCAAATTCTTCTAGGTTCATGTCTTTCTCCAAAAAATCGTTTTTATATTATAGCTGAAACCTTATAGGGGATCATAGCGTGATGGGTGTTGTTTGATAGGCAATTTGATAGAATGCATGGAATTCATTTATTTTGACGAAAGAGCGACAATGACCCCGATTACACGTTATAAGCAAGATTTAACCCGAGAAGATTTTAATTATGACCCTGCGCAGGAAGAAGCAGTAGAGGCTCTACAAGATTTGTTTGATCGTTTGGTCGCAAATCAGCCTGATTCCGGCTCTGGTGGCTTCTTTAACAAGTTTCTTAAAAAGAAGTCGCCGACGGTTCAACAGGGCTTATATTTTTGGGGCGGTGTAGGTCGAGGAAAGACTTACCTTATGGATACGTTTTTTGATTGCTTGCCGACCGATAAGAAAATGCGTCTGCATTTCCATCGCTTTATGCAAATGGTTCATCAAGAGCTGCGTAAGCTCAATGATGTGAAAAACCCACTGGAGATTGTTGGTAAAGAAATTTCCTCTAAGGCTCAAGTTTTATGCTTTGATGAATTCTTTGTCACAGACATAACCGATGCCATGATATTGGCTGGTTTATTAGAAGTGTTGTTTGAAAATGGTACGACACTGGTCGCCACGTCAAATATTGAGCCTGATGGTTTATACAAAAACGGTTTGCAAAGAGCGCGTTTTTTGCCAGCTATTGATTTAGTGAATAAATACACAAAAGTCATGAATGTGGATGGCGGTGTGGATTACCGCTTGAGAACGCTTAAGCAAGCTAAGTTGTATCATTTTCCTCTCAATGACGAGTCAGCATCGGCATTAGATGAGCGCTTTATGAGTCTTATTTCTGATGCTTCTCATATTGTTCAGGGTGGTTCGGTGGAAATAGAAGGGCGCCAAATAGAGCTGGTTCGTAGTTGTGATGATTTGGCTTGGTTCGATATGACGGCATTGTGTGATGGTCCACGTAGCCAGATTGATTATATTGAAATAGCGCGTTTGTATTCGACGATTATTATTTCTGATTTACCTCAAATGGATGCCCCTCGTGATGACTTGGCACGTCGCTTCATTAACTTGGTTGATGAGTTTTATGATCGACATGTGAAAGTGATTATCTCTGCTGAAGTTGCTATCCCTGAAATATACACAGGAACGAGGTTAGCGTTTGAATACGATCGTACTGTCAGTCGTTTATTAGAAATGCAATCTGAAGAATACCTGTCTCTTGAGCATAGACCGTAACAGTATTTGGGCTTTCTTATTCTGCTTAGTTGTTGTATACTTCGCTCGCCTTTTTAAAGGTAAGTTTACGTTTATTAAATATTACGATATTTAATAAACCAATAATAATAGGTATAGCGTGTCTTGAACACGCGTATTGAAAGGGTTTTTTGATGAAAACTTTTACAGCTAAACCTGCTGAAGTTCGCCGCGACTGGTTCGTGGTTGATGCTGAAGGCAAAACTCTAGGCCGCTTGGCTACTGAAATTGCTCGCCGTTTACGTGGTAAGCATAAAGCTGAATACACTCCACATGTTGATACTGGCGATTACATCGTTGTTGTTAATGCTGAGAAAATTCACGTAACAGGTAATAAAGCTGCTGCGAAACAATACTACCGCCATACTGGTTACCCAGGCGGCTTGCGTTCTATGAATTTCGAGAAGCTGATTGATCACGCTCCAGAGCGTGTTCTTGAACTTGCCGTTAAAGGTATGTTGCCAAAAGGTCCTTTGGGCCGTGCAATGCACAAGAAAATGAAAGTGTACGCTGGTACTGAGCATCCACATGCTGCTCAACAGCCTCAAGAACTTAACATTTAATACGGAAGAACATTATGTCAGCTACTCAATACTACGGTACAGGTCGTCGTAAAACGTCTACCGCTCGTGTTTTCCTTAAAGCCGGTTCTGGTAACCTTGTTATCAATAACCGTACACTTTCTCAATACTTTGGTCGTAAAACGGCTCAAATGGTTGTTCGTCAGCCACTTGAACTTGTTGAAGCAACTGAAAAATTTGACGTTTACATCACTGTTAAAGGTGGTGGTATCTCTGGTCAAGCTGGTGCGATCCGTCACGGTATCACACGTGCATTGATGCAATATGATGAGACTCTACGTCGTACTCTACGTTCTGCAGGCTTCGTAACGCGAGATTCTCGTGAAGTTGAACGTAAGAAAGTTGGTCTACGCAAAGCACGTCGTCGTCCTCAGTTCTCTAAGCGTTAATTTTTGCCTTAGAGTTACGATTAAAACGCTTGGTGATTTACGCCAAGCGTTTTTTTTGTTGATTAAAAAGTTACCAGTAC
>CALLIL010000033.1 GCA_938009755.1 uncultured Marinomonas sp. | reverse complement strand
ACTGGTAACCAAAATGAAAGTGAAGAAGCTAAACTAGGTTTTCATATTGAGGTTTGAGTATTGAGTGAACGGTAAATACCGCGTTCACTCAATTCTGTGTGATCAAATAGAAATACGCTTTATCAATTAAATATATTCAGCTGAACCTTTTCATCGGCGGATAAGTACTTGCGCTGCATTTCGTATTGTATTTTTGTCAGTAGTGAATATAACGGCTCACCTTCGTCAATTTCTCGAACAGAAATCAGACCGATATTGAGCTTTATTAGGTTCTCAGTAGAACTTTTCCCCTGCTCTACTTCTAAACAATATTCTAATTGCCTTTGGACCATTTCCTGCCACGGTAAATCAAAATTTTCTAGCTCAGATAAGGCCTGATTGATTTTTTCTTGCATCTCTATTTAGCTCTCTGAATTCACTTCATGAAAAAGCACTTCCACATCTGGCAAGTTTTCCAACACATCGCTATAGGTTTTATATTGCTCTAGTACATCAACCACAATGCCCAATGGCTCTGCCCAGATTTCAGGTAACATGGCTTCGCCTCTGGTGACAATAGAAAACGCAAGGCTTGAGCCTTACCTTTCACACTCGGTGTTTCCCAATCGATGTATGTTGAGGCTTGCAGGTATTTCTTCATTGATTTGTCAACGTACTCAATAAATCATGAATCTCGGCTTTGAGCTCTTTATCAATGATTTTGTTGCTGTTTATTTTGGCTGTTTCTAAGTCTGCGATCGCGCCATTTTTGTCACCGAACTCGACTTTTAATGTGGCTAAAGAATAACCAATGGAAGATAAGTAGTCTTTTGATTGAATGGCTTCCGCTTTTTTAAAAGCGATATCATAAATGGAAATAGCAAGTTCAATGTCGTCCGTGAAGTCAGCGAGCGTTTCCCATTGAACAGGATGATCTTTGTCTGTGTTGTTATTCTCATCACAGATCTTTTTCAGTTTTTGGTATCGATCATCAAACTTGGCTTGGTCTTTTTTCTGAGCAAACGTGACCAATTCTTTGGCAAGAGACAAGACGTTTTTATAAATTCGTGTATTCATATTTTTCTCTGCATTAAAGCGCTAAACACCATAGGCTACTCCTGTAAGTGCCTATGGTAGTTTTAAAGAGCTTCTTATGACAGCTTTTCTAACGCTTCAATAATATCGCTTGGCTCTGAGCGTGTACGGTAGTCCACATCCACATAACGCCATGTCACACTGCCATCACGGTCAATCACAAACGTGGCTGGAATGGGCAAAATAGAACCGTTACCCTTGTTAATGACCTCAAGATCCAAGCCACGATCAACACGCATGTGTTCAACCATGTATTCAGGCACTTTCCACGCCACGCCAAAAGCTTCGGCGATTTTTGCACTCTGATCAGACAAGACCTGAAAGTCCATTTCGCTGATTTCGTCTTTGCTTAGTGAATCATCTGGCACTTGCGGGCTAATCGCGACAAGTTCTGCGCCCAAGTCTTGAATGTCTGCTAAGCGGCTCTGTAAGGCTCTTAACTGCAAGTTGCAATAAGGGCACCAACTACCACGATAAAACGTCACGACAACAGGACCTTTTGCTAATAAAGCCGTCAAAGAAGTGGCTTTGCCTTCTTGATTTGGTAGCTCAAAGTTTGGCGCTTTGCTGCCAACCGCAAGCGCTTTTTCGCCGTTTTGTAAGCTTTTTGCTTCTGCAATGGCTTTGTCGATGCCAGCCATGAACTCCGGATTTGCAGCACGACCCGCTGCGACTTTGGCTTCTGTTTGTTCTTTTAACGTAGTCATATTTTGCTCCGATATGTTTTTAACCTAACTGTTTGACAACATTACTGATTAACTAAAAATGATACCAATGAAAAAGTGGACAAAAATAAGGAAACGACAGAAGAGACAAAACAAAAATGCCCGAGTCAATATAACTCAGGCATTTCAGACAATAAGCCCCCGTTTAAGGACTCATACATTCACTTACATTAAGAATTAAAAAGTCGACGCTCTAATAAAGAAGACTCTTTAAAGCGATTTAAACTTTTGGCACCAGCAAGAATAGCCAAGTCTAAAACAGGTTCCAACAACACAACGCTCAAGTACGCCATGCCAAACGTAGCCACTGAACTCATATTCTCAGCGCCAAAGCCCTGACCATAAAATGCCCAAAAAGCCACCCAAGCAATAATGCCGCCCTGGAAAGTCAAAGACAGTTGCAATGCTTGTTTGTATGAAATATCGACATACGCGGTATTCTCAGAAATCGTACGGCGCGCCACCGCAGCCATAGCAAACAGAGGCAACAACAAGGTGGTCATATTCATTCCGTATTGAGGCAAATCAAACGGTGCGAAGAAAACCCCTTGCGCCAATAGACCAAAACCAAGTCCGATCGCAGCGGCCGCTGGGCCGAACATCAAGAATAATGTGGAACCAAGAATAAAGTGAACTTCAGACACACCTACCGCATGGTGAGGTAATACCTCGAAAAAGAAAAACACCAACAAAGTGGTTAACAAACTACGGCTAACTAAAGAAACTAAACCGTCTTTCTTTACTGCGTCTAATGATGCTTTTGCTGATAAACCTAATGCTGCCAAAGCTGTACCATAACTTAAAACAATTTTTGCGCCATCAACAACGCCTGGTTCAATATGCACAGAGTGCCTCCAATAATGTACCCATACTCACCCGTATGATTTAAAAGGATGAATTAGACAAAAAGCTAACCCAATGGATAAAGGCCGGTCTCCGGACTCATGAGTCTTGTGTCCATGCTTGCTAACGGCTTACAAACCTTCCCATTCCTACGAACAGTGATTTGAAACCACACAAGCATCACTCATTTACCGTTGCGGGGGCAGCATGGGAATTGTCAAAAACGCACCCATTTCCCGTTTCACCAGTTAAACTGGCACCTTCATTGAACGAAGAGTACGATTTAAACGTTATTTAAGCAACTCAACTGTGGAAAAAGTCTCAGCAAGCTTACTTTACCTCAGTGACTTCAATTTCAACAAAGCAGCCATCGTCTATAGATTGCGTTTTATAGTGCCAGCCGTATTTATTCACCAGCCTTTCCGTCAACTCCAAACCCAATCCAAAGCCCAGTTCTTGATTGATTGATCCGCTGTTTTCCGAAGGCGTATTTTGGTTTCTAATCGATACAATACGCGCCGCTTGTTGAATCAATACATCACCCGCACTGGTGTGCTGAAATGCATTTCGAATGAGGTTCGTGATCACCACTCGACACAACACATCAGGCAAAAGTAACTCATTATCATCTGTAATTAAGGTTAACTTAACCGATTTTCCTTTTAACAAATAGCTCAGATCATCCGAAATTTGCTTAATAAAATCCCCAAAGACAATCATTTTTCTCGGTAATTCTTTATCTTCTTGTCGGTTGAGCCAGAGTAACGTTTCGGTCAGGTCGGTCATGTTTATTCCCGCCCTTTCAATACGATCAAGTACTTCAAGCTGTTTTTCTTGACAGATGTTTTTATCGATCATCTTACGTAATAATTCAGCATTGGTTCTGGTGACAGCAATCGGCGTTCTTAGCTCATGACTGGCGTAACCTAAAAATCGCTGTTCACGCTCAACGCTTTCTTGCACAGATTGCAAACTGAACTTGATGATGTCCGCAAGCACGTTCAACTCACTGTAACGAAAATCCGGTGTAGCTAAAGACAATTGTGTTTCATCCAATGATTTGGCCCAGTTCCTCAATGCTTTAACTGGTGCGGTAATGCGTTGAAAAACAATCAAAATAACAACAGCAAAGCCACTCAAGGCACCAATCGCAATCAGCACAATATACAAAAGCAACGGCATTTTAATCGCCCTTTCAGAGGAAACTGAAGGCTCATTTAATATCATTGATACGTACTTTACTTTATTGTCTCGTATCACTTTCATGACAAAATAGATGTGTTTTGGTGGCGAGAAAAGCGGATAACCTTCTACTTTTTGAGCAAGTTGATTTGGGGATAATTCAGTTTCATGAAAATGATCTAAAATAGTTTGCGGAAGGTCGTTCCAGTGGGCCGCGACAGTAACTTCCCCCAATTGCACAGGTTCCTCATCTTTATCTAATTCAACATAAAGCGCCTGAGAGTGAAGAAAGCCCGCAGAAGCAGCATCAAGCCCTAGAAAAAAATACCGGATAGAAACACTAGACAGCACAAAAATGAGAACCGTACTGGTAATAAACAAGGAGAGAATGATGTATCTTTTTAAGCTGGAAATACGCTTCATGTTTCACTGTCTACTTTGAGAGAAAAACCACGACCAGAGACGGTTTGAATCAAGCCAGGCTTACCTGCTACCTCAATCGCTTTTCTAAGATTAAATATATGCACTTTAAGACTGTTACTGTCTGGCTGATCCTCACCCCAAACAAACTGCATAAGTTTTTCACGTGAGACGGTTTTAGGACTTTCCCGCATTAAACATTCTAAAATTTTCAACCCTGTGGGAGAGAGTTTAATTTCTTGATCAGCGCGTTTAACCTGTTTCTGTTGTAAATCCAATTCCAGATCTTCAACGGTTAATTTGTAAACTTGGCCACTACGCCGACGAGATAAAACCTGAGTACGAATAATCAGCTCTTCCATGGCAAAAGGTTTGACCAAATAATCGTCGGCACCAATCGAAAAACCCGTGACTTTATCATCCAGCGTGTCTTTCGCCGTGAGCATAAGCACCGGCGTGTCGATTCCTTGTGAACGCATGCCTTTGCATACTTCAAGCCCATTAAGTTTGGGTAAATTAATATCCAATATGATCGCATCATAATGGTGGTTAGTAATCAGTTGTAATCCCAACACACCATTCGAAGCATGATCACACTGGATGCCTTCCAGATCAAAGTATTCGATAATGGCTTTTGCCAAATCAATGTCGTCTTCCACAACTAAGATTTGTAGATTTTCCGCCATTATCTTTCTCCTTATTTTTCAAGCGTTTTTGGTAAAAGCGTCACATTCATGGCTTTATGCTTTATTTTTGCCCCTAGCGTTTTAACATCTTCCTGAATCATCAACATAGATGGCGTCAGAATTAATGTAATCACCGTAGCAAAAAGAATACCGTAACCTAATGCTGCTGCCGCTGGAATCAAAAACTGCGCTTGCGTTGAGGTTTCTCCCAACAAAGGTGCAAGACCAGCAAATGTCGTGATAGACGTCAACAACACAGCTCTCAAACGCCCTTGGCAAGATTCTCTGATCGCTTCTTTCACAGACATTGCTCCCTCTTTCATTAACTCGTTAAAGCGAGAAACCAATAGCAAGCTGTCGTTTACGACCACACCACTCAGCGCCAAAATACCATTGAGTGACAAAATGCTCACTGTTAAATCATTCAACCAATGTCCTAAAATCGCACCGACAATACCAAACGGAATGGCAACCATTATGATCAAGGGTTGAACATACGATTTTAATGGAATCGCCAGCAACGCAAAGATCATAATAAGCGCAAAAATAAAGGTCGATTTCATAGAGTCCGTCGACTCTTGCTGTTGCTCCGCCTCACCAGAGAACTCAATCGTCACGGTTGGATAGGTTGCATTAATCTCTTTTACAATGCTGTTTTGTAATTGAGTCACCAATTCATTGGACGCGATAATGTCTTGATCAACCGTCGCACTGATATAAACCGCTCGATAATTATCAATACGAGTAATTTCCGACTCTTGATAATCAGACAACACATTTGCCACGCTGGTTAACGGAACAATGGTGCCATCCGTGGTTCTGACATTCGCACTTTTTATATCGTCCAATGTTTGGCGATCTTCTTCTGGATAGCGCACGCTCACAGAGACTTCGTCTTTGCCTCGTTGGTAACTCTGCACCGTATCACCACCGAACGACTGCAATACTTGCTCCGCTAAAGTCGCTTCATCCATACCTAAAGCACGACCTTGCGCGGTCAATTCAAAACGATATTGTGGCTCACCTAAATCCAAATTATCGTCGATGCCACTCACGCCTTCGATGGTCTGAAGCTTATCTTTAAGCAGGTTCGCAGCTTCAAACAATAGCTCTTCATCGTTTGCTTTTAATTCCGCTCGGAAACTTTCAACCAACTCTTGCATGGAAAGTATTTTGAGCTTTTTCACCCCTTCCATCCCTTCAGACATAGCCGTCCATTCTGTCGCAAACTCACCACTTGAATAGGCCGAATCTTCACTTATTTCAATCGCTACTGTACCAGAAGAATCTTCATCCGCTAGCACCTGAACGCTGGTAATGCTCGGTTCATCGCTTGCCGTTTGACCGTATTTCTCTCGTAATTTCTGATCAACAAGGAGTGCATTCTCTTCCAGCGCCAATAAACTTTCTTGCGTTTGCCCAAAGCTCACATCGTTATACATGCTGATGCTTGCATTCACCGTATCACTTTCAATCGACGGGAAGAACGCCACACGCACTGCGCCACTAAACGGCATACCAACCACTAGAATAAACAAAGCAATAAAGATCATGACCACCGCATAGCGGAAGTTCAACGCCAGAGTGATAACCTTTCTATAAATATTCTTATTAAACCAATCCAAACTGTCCGTGGCGATTTGCTGAATCACATTCAATGGGTTTTTCTTAGTCGGCTTTCTCGTATCAACGTGCGCCAAATGCGATGGCAGGATGAGTTTTGATTCCACCAAAGACAACAGCAAACAAATGGTCACAACAGTAGCGAACTGCGCGTAGATTTCCCCTAACTTACCGTCAATCATGGAAATGGATAGAAAAGCAACCGCTGTCGTCAGCACCCCGAAAATAGTTGGAGCCGCCACTTTATGCGTACCCAAAATGGTGCTTTTAATCGTGTCGCCTTCCGCTTGCCGTGTCGTATACACGCTTTCCCCAATCACCACCGCGTCATCCACTATGATGCCGAGCGCCATAATGAAACCAAAAGTCGTCATTTCATTAATGGTTAAACCCACAAAGCTGTCTGTCATGAAGAACAAGGTTCCACAGAACACAAACGGCAAACTCGCAGACACCCAAAAGGCCACTTTAATGTTCAGAAATAACGCCAAAACCACAAAGACAAGTGCGATCCCCATGATCATATTTTCAATCAATAAAGATAAACGGTCTTTGATCAACACACTTTGATCGTACCAAGTGTCTATTTCTACGTTTTCAGGCAGCGTATTGCTTGCTTTCCATTTGGCCACCACTTCTTCTGCCTGTGACACCACATTAATAACGTCACTGTGCTCATCCATAACCAACTCAATGGCCATGGCATTTTGCTGGTTATAACGAGAAAGACTAAAGGTATCGTCTTCAAACGTATCCGTTACCGTTGCGATGTCGCCCAATAGAATTTGACTGCCTGTAGAAGGTGTTAATATTGGAATCGCTTTAAATTCTTCAATTTCATAAGCCTGTTCAGACGCTTTCAAACGAACCGTCTTTTCACCGTTTCTAAGGCTGGTTGAAATACTGGTGCCAGAACTGTTGTTAATGGCGTCCGAAATATCCGTTAAGGTTAAATCGTAGGCTTGCAGTGTTTTTTCATCCACTTCCACAGAGATCATCGGGTCCAATGTGGCATTGACCGTTAAATCTCGAATCGCACTTTGCCCCAACAAATCGGCTTTTAATAGCTCCGCAAGGTCTTGCAATGTGGCACGATCAGCATCGCCATAAAGTTGCACCCATAACGCGTGCTCTTGACGTGTCGCTTTGCTCACAATTGGGTTTTCAGCCTCAGCAGGCAAATCGTTTAATGCATCAATTTCGATTTGAACATCATCAAACAACTCGTCCAAATCGTAATCCGTTTCTTTTTCAATCGATACGCTACTGCCGCTCGAATTTGAAGTAGAGGTAATGGTTTTGATACCAGAAACGGTTTCTAAAGCCTCTTCAATTTTCAGCGCCAAGCCTTCTTCCGCTTGAGCTGGATCACCGCTGTCATAGACAACAGAAACGGTTACTATGTCAGGATCTAAACTTGGAAAAGCTTCTTTTCGCAAGCTGCTGATTGAAAACAAACCGATAATAATCACGCCAAGCATGAGTAAATTTGCCGCCACAGAGTTCTGCGCAAACCAAGCAATAATGCCCGTCGGCATAGGAGAAGACTCTTTCATATTAGAGCGCCTCCTTGGTTGTTTCTTTAGCATCGCTCGCTTGAGAAGGCATCACTTGAGGAGACACTCTCATGCCAACTTGGAAGTTGCTTAATGGGCGCATGATGACTTGTACTGTTTCCCCATCAACGACAGGGTTCACATAAATAAAATCATCTCGTTCAAACAACACAGTCGCCGCGTATTTGTTTAATAAACCTTGTGCATCAACAATCCAAATTTCCCCTTGTTGAGACAAAGCAGACGCAGGCAACTGCCAAATATTGTCACTCTGTTTACCATCAATACTGGCTTTTACAAACGTACCAGGAAAAAGCTTATTTTCGCTGGCAAGGGGCTTCTCAACAACCAAGACAAGCGAACGCTGGCGCGTTGTTTTGTCCACATATTGATGCTCTCGCTTTATCACAGCAGACCATTCTTTGCCGCTGTTACTGTCATACACAGTCGCGCCCCAAGACTCATCAACCGCTTCCGCTGGTAAGTTCGCCCATTGCTGATTAGATAACGGCACTTCTATTTCAATTAAATCGGTGCTGTACAGCATCGCAATGGAACCACCTTCACTGACATGAGCGCCTAACTGAAGAGTACGCTCGGTAATCACGCCATCAAACGGTGCTCGGATTTCTGTATAAGCCAAGTCTTTTTTCGCACTCACCAAAGACTTACGGGCATTTTCAACACTGGCTTGCGCACTGGCTAACTGTGGCTCACGAAACACCAATGGTGAATCTGGCTCACCGGTTAGCCCAGAACGGTTCCACTCAGAACGTGCCTGCTCACCTTCACGTTGCTCTTCAAACAACTCAAGCTCAGCGGTGGCAAGGTCTGACTCCGCTTCCGCCACTAATTGTTGATACGTTGAGTCATCAATTCTTGCCAACAAATCCCCTTTAGACACTTGTGTACCAACTTGGAATAGATCCGACAACCACTCTACTCGGCCGCTAATTTCACTGGTGTAGTCCAATTCATAACGGGACGTTGCTTCGCCAAAGCCAACAATTTTCGCTTGATATGTGCCCGCTTGCGTCTCTTGCACCGACACTTTCGTCAGTACTTTTTCAACCTTAGCAGGCGTTTCTTGAGTTTCTGGTGCCGTTTTTTGCGCAGAGGATGCTGATTCATCACGTGGTGGCATTTGGCTACCGTTATAGGCAATAACAGCAAAAATAGAGCCTGCCGCTAAAAGAGTCACAACAAAGGTAGTGGAATGTTTTTTAAATATATTTTTCATGAAGAAACTCCGATGCCTAACGCCAGGCCTAAATCAATTCGGTTTAATAATCTTTGGTAAATCAGAGAGGTAAGCTCAGCTTCCGCATCAAAAGCTTGCTGCTGCACCGTCAACAGGTCGAAGATATCCACCAAACCTTGACGGTAATTTTGTTCAGAGCTCACAAGGCTACGCTCTGCACTCGTTAACGCATCGCTTAAATGGGCTTGCTGAATCGAATAAGAACTTTCATAACCAATGGCATTTTCAACTTCGTTCACCGCATCCAATAAGGCTTCTTGATATACCCAGTAACTTTGTCTGGTGGTCAGCTCTTCCACCTCGGCTTGAGCTCGCAATGCGCCACCTTGAAACAAGGGTGCAGAAATTTGCCCTAGCAAATTCCAAATAGGATTATTGAATAACGCTTCTGTTGGGCTCTCAGCCATATCAGAAAGGCTGGCCGATAAACTAAACGAAGGCAGCATGGCTTTGTAAGCGGCATTGGTACGAAGGGTTTGCGCCTTGATATCGAAAAAGGCTTGTTGTAGATCTGGCCTACCAGAAAGGTCTTGCACAGACAAACTATCCAGAGGATACAAAACATCAGGAAAACGAGTAGCGACATTGATATCAGTCAGCTCTTTATTCCAGCCACCAGTGAGCAACAATAAACTGCGTTTGTCTTGCTCAAGTTGTTCTTGATATTCCGCAATCGTCGCCTTTGTTTGAGCCGTCGCTGTTTTCGCGGTATCAAGCTCATCAAGAGAATCCAAACCTAAGCGATAGCGCTCTAGAATCAAGCTCTCTGTGCTTTTCAACGCTTCTAAACGTTTCTGTTCAATCACCAACAATTGCTGATCTGTGCTGATGGCTAACCAGCCTCTCATCAGATTCGCAACCACTAGGTTTTTCGCAGATTGCAAACTGGCCTCTGTTGAAAGTATGTCTATTTTTGCGGCTTCGTTTGTGTCTGCAAGTTGTTGCCACAAATCCAGTTCCCAGCTTACCGTAAGATCTGCACTGAAAGCATCATCACTGTCTTGTGTTTTTTCGCCAGAAAAAGAAGACGTCACAGAAGGCAATAAATCCGCACGAGATATGCCTTGATTCGCATAAGCAATACTTAGCGCGATCACACTCTGTTGCAAACTTGGGTTCTTCTGCAACGCCTCTTCAATATATTTATCCAGCTCAGGGACATCGACTAAATCTGTTAGCTCGTTAACAGACGGCTCAGATTCCTCAGACGAGCGCTCTTCCTCAATCACTCGATTGATAAGCAGTTCAATGGCACTAACCGTGTCATTCTCCGCTTCATTTTCGTACTCCATTTCACGCGTTGATGCACAACCAACCACGCCAAGTGTAAGGAGACCAATCAGTAAATAACGATAATTCATTTAGACTTCCTCTTAATATAAAGAGGATGTTAAAGGGAGAAGGGTTAACAGAGAGTTAACGTTTTACAACATCATAGATTAACGAAAAATACGCTCCGACCAGACCGTCAAACCAGCCGCCACACTGCCAAAGTGATCACCATCCAGCACAGGCACATCGCCAATGCGTTTTTGTATCGCATCTCGTATCACGGGGGACTTTGCAGAACCGCCGGTCATGTAGATTAAGTCTGGCTGTTCGCCCGCTTGCGCGATGGCGTCCATCATAAGTTGCAGCATTTTTTCCAATGGCGGCGCAATAGAATTTGCTAATCCATCACGGCTAATCGACTGAGACAAGCCTGACTCGATGTAATCCAACAAAACCTTGTGATCGAGTGCATCTGACAAGGTAATTTTCGCTTCTTCAGCGTTTCGCACAATATGGTAATTATGCTTTTCTTCTCGCATGCGCAAGAAGCGTTCTATCAATTTAGGTTCAGACGCATCGACACGAAGTTGCTCCAGTTGATGCTTGGTTTCCATGCTATTAAACGTAGCGATGGCCGACACATCATTGGTTGTGACCGCATTCCAATACAATTGTGTTGGCATTGGCAAGGCGTTTTTCAGTGTGGAATCCATACCAAACAGTGGCATCAAATGTTTGCCTGCAATACGAATATCCAAATCGTTCCCGCCGACACGTTCACCAGTATGACCCAAAAAATCTTCATAACGGTCTATCTTCTGACGATAATCTGGCCCCATTCTCACCATGGCGCAATCGGTTGTACCGCCACCAATATCCACAACCAATACGGTTTTGTTGTCGTCAAGCTTGGTTTCAAAATCCAACCCTGCGGCAATGGGTTCATACAAAAACTCAATCTCTTTGAAGCCTGCGCGCTTGCCTGCAGCGGTCAAGATCTCCAATGCTTGGCGGTTGCTGGCGTCAGAATCGATGCCTTGGAAGTTAACAGGTCGACCGATAACAGTGTGAGTCACTTCGGCACCAAGCTGCTTTTCAGCTTTTTGTTTGATGTTTTGCATCATGGCCGCAACGATGTCTTCAAAGAAGTTAATGTGTTCGTTACGCAACCCTGTCGCCCCTAAAAACGACTTAGGCGACTTCACAAAATAGCCATCTTCCGGCCATTGGTAATATTCTTCAAACGCCGAGCGACCAAAAAACAAGGTCTGATCGTCATCGTCGATGTCTTCTTCACGGCGTGCTCGTTGGGCGCGAGTCAACACATGCTGACGAGAAGACACAAAGGCTTGGCGTTCATCCGCCGCCCTAATATTATGGCTGACAAACTCGGTAATTAAGTCTCGATCCAACGCATACAAAGTAGAAGGTAAAAACCTATGCTCACCTTCTAAAGGAACAAGGCTCGCCTTTCCGTCTTTCAATAAACCCAATGCACAATTGGACGTTCCATAATCGAAACCGCAAATCATTCTTTTTACCTCTATATCTAGGCCTACCTAATCAATATTCTTAAACTGAACCATCATCTTATTGTTTTATAAGATTTTTTAACAAATCAGCAATAGCATTGTATTTTAGCAACTTCTTCAGGCGATTACTGTAACAATGACAAATGTCATTCCGTCCCATTTAATTTTTTTCGTTAATAAGGCGATCTCTAGTTTTTAGGTATAGTATGTTTATACTGTTTTCTATCGTATTTTAGATCGATAATTACAATAACAACACGACCATCAACTGGTGCCTTTTATGATTGAATCTTTACTGCCCAACATACTTGAATTTATCTCACACATTGACCCTTTCGATAAGCTTCCACCAGAGCTGCAAAAGCAAATTTCAGGGGTTGTGAGCATTAACTACTTGAGCCGTGGCGAGCAGATCGATTTTTACCCTGACGACCCAAAACGCTACCTCTACATTATTCGCACAGGCGTCATGGAGCAACGTAAGCCAAATGGCGTGTTACGCGGCAAGCTCGGCCCACAAGATTTATTTGGTTTCACCTTTTTGAACCCAAAAGCAGACGGTGAAGACAGATACAGCGCCATCGCCATTGAATCCACCTTGCTCTATCAAGTTCCCCATGAAGACTTAGAAAAGCTGTTAGAAGAGCACCCAGAATATTCCGAGCACTTCGCATCTCAAGCTGAAATTCGTCTGCAAAATGCCATGAACGTGGTGTGGTCCGACAACGACAAAGGCATTTTCGTTAAAAAAGTATCCGAAGTAGCCACCAGCTTCCCTGCCATTGTGACGTCTGACATGACGATAAAAGAAGTCGCTCATGAAATGCGTAATGTGATCCGAACGTCCACCGCGGTGGTCAAAAACAAAGGCCGCATCGTCGGCTTAATCACTGACCGAGACATGACCAAACGCGTGATCGCCGATGGCGTTTCCACCGACCAACCAATCAGCGAAGTCATGACAAAATCGCCGCTGACCATCAGTCCAAATGACTTGGTATTGAACGCCGCCGCCTTGATGATGCAAAACAACATACGAAGCCTTCCTGTTGTCAGCGGCCACAAAGTACACGGCTTATTAACCACCACACACATGGTGCAAAAAAACCGCGTCCAAGCTCTCTTCCTAATCGACACCATCAAATACGCCAACACAGTCGAAGAATTAGTCGCCCTGACACAAGAACGCCAAGCCATTTTTGAAGCCTTAGTAGAAGGCAAAGTTCGCCCAGAAATTATCGGCCAAGTCATGGCGATGATCTACGACGCCTACAACCGCCGACTGATTCACTTAGCAAAACAAGAGTTTGGCGAGCCGCCTTGTAAGTTTTCATGGATCGTTGCGGGTTCTCATGCGCGAAATGAAATCCACATTTCCTCAGACCAAGACAGCGCACTCATCATTGACGACGCCGCCACCGACGAAGACATGGCGTACTTCAAACTCTTAGCAACCTTTGTGTGTAACGCATTGGGCGATTGTGGCTTTGTACTTTGCCCTGGCAACTTCATGGCATCGAATCCAAAGTGGCTACAAAAATTCAGCACATGGAAAAAATATTACACTCAATGGATCACCACGCCAGACAGCAGCACTCTGCTCAATACCAGCGTTTTCTTAGAAACCCGTAACATTTGTGGTGAAGCCTCTTTTAATGAAAAGCTACACCAACACCTTCACAAATTGATTTCCCAGAACAAACGTTTCTTATCGACCTTAGTCAACGATGCCGTCTCTGTTCACCCACCATTAGGGATTTTCAATAGCCTTGTATTGGAAAAAGGCGGCGAAAACAGCAACACCTTAAACATCAAAAAATACGCCATTACACTGGTCGTGGATTTAGCCAGAATTTACGGTATTTCAGTTGGTTGTACTTCCACCAACACAGAGGAAAGATTCAAGTTCGCCTATAAAAAAGGCATGATGAGTGAAGACGCCTTTAAGAACATCACAGGCGCTTATCGCTTTATTTGCCAGTTACGTTTCACTCATCAATTTGAAGCGATGAAACGCGGCGAAGTGTCCAGTAACCATATTGACCCACAATCTTTTGGTAGCTTTGAGCGCGCCCACTTAAAAGACGCCTTTCGCATTATTGCTAACTTGCAAGACGCAGCAAAAATCAAATTTGGCGGAGCTTAATCATCGTGAAGCAGCTATTTAATCGTTTTCATCCTATTACTCAGCTTGAGAAAAAGCGCGCCTCTTTAGTGGCAGAAGGTAACTTACCGGACGCCATTGCCGAGCTGCTCAGCGAACCTTTTCCAGCGCCTGAAAGCAAACTAAAAGACCTTGAGTTTTTCGTCTTTGACTTAGAAACCACAGGCTTAGACCCAAAGGAAGGACGAATTTTAAGCATTGGCTACTTATTGATTCGCGACATGTTAGTGGATATCAGCACGTCATTTCACACTTATATTCAAGCCGAAAAATACGTCAAACCCGAAGCCGCAGTCATCAACCACATCGTGCCTGAAATGCTCAGCGAAGGTAAATTATTCGACGAAGCAATGGATGAAATGTTCCGCGCAATGAAAGGAAAAGTCTTAGTCGCCCACGGCACCGTGATTGAAAAAAGCTTCATCGA
This sequence comes from uncultured Marinomonas sp., assembly GCA_938009755.1. Taxonomy (GTDB): domain Bacteria; phylum Pseudomonadota; class Gammaproteobacteria; order Pseudomonadales; family Marinomonadaceae; genus Marinomonas. Next base: position 4,325 of record CALLIL010000033.1, on the reverse strand, counting down.
CGCTTACGTGAAACTCCGTTATGGTTTACCGCCTTTGCCTTTGTTATGGCTTGACACTTTAGTCATTGAAAAGTCACTTCTGCGCAATAAAAACGATTCAGGAACTGGCGATTATCAACTGGCGTCCGTACGAGAAAGACACAACCTTCCACCTTATCTCGCTCATAACGCCTTAGCCGATTCGATTGCCACAGGCGAACTTTTCCTCGTCTTGGCGAAAACCATCTACGGGAAGAAACCCGGTTCACTGAATGGCATGTACAAACCACTGTATACCTAAAAATATACGACTAGATCATGCCTTTTAAATAGAAAGCGCCCTATAAAAGAGAACTCTTATAGGGCGTTTTTTTGTGCACAGAAGCAATCAACAATGATCGGCGGGCAGCTTATTTAGATGGAAGCAAGAAAGGCGACACACCAATCACGGCGTTATGCAAAAACATCACAATGACAAACCAAGCAACCATCGCCAAAACAAGCGCCAGAAGATTGAACCATAACGCCGACGTTTGCTCACCTGCTTTGATCTTGTCTAACAAGCCAGACGCTTTATCACGACGACGGAAGGTCGAGAAGCTCACCACAGACCAAATCAAGAAACTGCCAAACAACAACACATCCGCCCCGTTACCATTACTCAATAAATGCCCAAACGCCCACACCTTGATCGCAATATAAACAGGGTGAATCAGCTTCTTTTTAAGAGTCGATTTCGGGATCATCGCAGAAAACAACACAAACAACGACAACAACATAATCAAAGAAGTGACATGTCGCATATACAATGGCGGAAACCACAACCAAATAGGTTCTAACCTTGCCTCACCGTAACCTCTTGCGATACAAGCAAGCGAAAGCAAAGACAAAATCCCTACCGAGGAATGCCACAAAGCAGGGCTTTTCGCCATCATTGCATCGCGCCACTGAGGCGAAACAAGGCGAACTGAATGCACCGCAAAAAAAATCACCAAGCCTAAAAAAAGCGTCAACATATCGTTTCCTAAAACATAAAAAGAGACTTCAACCAACCCAATCCTTCAACATCGTTCGCGAGACAAGCAGCGAATCAGATAAACGGCCAATGAGGCAAGATTATAAGATGAAACCAGCTGGAGGTTGTAGTCAAAACTATGAATAAAAAAATCACCTTAGAATTCGGCTCAATAATCATCCCAATAAGGCGGATCGCCATAATATGAACCGATGAAATCAAGAAAAGCGCGGAGCTTCGGCGGCAGTAATTTACGATGCGGGTAAACCGCATACAAGCCCATGGAATCCAAGGCGTACTCTTCCAAGATCGGAATCAGGCTGCCTTCTTTCAACGCCTTTCCCACAATAAACGTAGGCTGCAATATATAACCTTCTCCCGCGATGGCCGCCGTCATCAATATTTCGCCGTTGTTCGCCACCAAACCAGATTGATTGTGTTGCGCATGAGCCCGTAAAGTTTCCAATAGTGGATGTTCAGATGGCGCAAGATTCATGTAGCTGTAACGCAGGAAATCCCCAGCGATCAAGTCATCTGGATGATTTGGGTAACCGTTTTTCTCTAAATACGAAGGCGCAGCACACAAGGCCAGTTTGATCGGCGCGACTCTTTTGGCAATCAAAGAAGAATCCTTTAAATGACCAATTCTTAGAGCCACATCGACACCTTCTTCGATCACGTCAACCTTGCGATCACTCAATTCCAAATGAACACTCACAAGAGGAAACTGCTTTTTAAAATCTCGTATCAAGGGCGAAAGGTGAAGCGTAGAAAAAGACACAGGCGCACTGATGGAGAGCTGACCAGAAACCGTGCTTTGCAAATCACCAAAGTAACTGTCCATGTCGTGAATGCTTTCTAAAATACTCACCGCATGTTGCAAACATTGCTCGCCTTCTTCCGTCAAATGAACACGCCGAGTGGTTCGGTTAAACAACCTCACGCCCAATTGCGCTTCAAACTGAGAAACGTACTTACTCACTAATTGGTTCGAGAGCTGTAATTTTTCCGCGGCCTTGGTAAAGCTGCCCTCTTCTGCCACCGTGACAAACGCCTTCATTGTTTCAATACGATCCATCATGGCTCCCATTCTGCGTCTGAAATAGTCAATTTAATTGCAAACCCAATTACAAATAAAATATTGATAATAATTCAACAAATACTCAATTTATCAATTAAAGCATAACCAATAATATACATCTCAATCAGATTGAGCCAGACACTGTGCTCCGTCTTTTCTTATTCGTGAACAACTTTAAAGGAGTCACCCAATGAACAAACAGAAGTTATTACAATCAAACGCAGGCATAAGTGCTTTTATCCTAAGAATCCCCGTTGGTATAGTGTTAGCGGCACACGGCGCACAAAAACTCTTCGGTTGGTTTGGCGGTTATGGCCTAGAAGGAACAGGACAATGGATGGCAAGCATTGGACTTGAGCCGGGTTACTTTATGGCGTTATTAGCGGGCAGCGCAGAATTCTTTGGCGGCTTAGCGTTGGTACTTGGTTTGCTGACTCGTCCAGCCGCCGCATTAAGTGCCTTCACCATGTTGGTTGCCATCTTTAGCGTTCACATTAGTCATGGGTTATTCATGTCAAACAATGGCTACGAATACGCACTGGTCTTGTTTGCAGCAACACTCGCCTTAGCGATTCAAGGCGCTGGCCGTTACTCTGTAGACAACGCACTTGTGAACAAAAATACATAAAAACGCATTCACGTCATCTCTTCCCAGAATCAAGAAGAGATGATGTCATTAACTAGGAAGTAACATGACTTCAAACCGCAACATTGTTTATCTTTCCCATGGCGGCGGCCCAATGCCTTTGCTGAACGATCCAAGCCATGACGAGATGATCCAAACTCTGAAAACAATCGCCAAAGACGTTGGGAAGCCAAGCGCCATCTTAGTAATAAGCGCTCATTGGGAAACCCAAATCCCCATCGTCACATCGGCGCACGCACCAGCATTGATCTACGACTATTACGGCTTTCCTGAAGAATCTTATCAAATACAATACCCATGCGCAGGTTCGCCAGAATTGGCACATGACATTTTAAACAGCTTACAAAAGCAAGGCATTGACGCCACGCAAGATGAACACCGTGGCTTCGATCATGGCTTGTTTGTGCCGCTTAAAATCATGTACCCAGACGCCGACATTCCATGTGTTCAGCTTTCATTGGCGCAAAGCCTCGACGCGGCATTACACATTCAAATCGGCGCGTCATTACAAACATTGGATTGGGATAATCTATTAATCATTGGCTCAGGCTTTTCATTTCACAATATGAAGGCCTTTTTCTCGAAAGGTTCACACCAAGCCGATGTGAAAAACATCGAATTTGATGATTGGCTAACCGCCACTATGGAAGACAAAAGCGTCTCTGAAGAAAACCGAAAACAGGCTATGATTGATTGGTCATCCGCGCCTTCAGCGAAATTTTGTCATCCTCGCGAAGAACACTTAATCCCGCTTCATGTGTGCTATGGCGCCGCGAATAAAGCCTGCGACCATACTTACAAAGCAAAAATACTGAACAAACAGGCTTCTATGTTTACTTGGTGGTGCTGAGGTTTTGTTCTCATTATTATATTTTTGTAATACGGCGATATCCCCTCGATTAAGTTATTTAACTTCAAGGTTTTCAATATCGATTCCCCAACCTTCTTCAGGTTTATTGGCCTTTAACGCTTTCACCACTTCAGAGCTCACGACTATATCAATGGGATCTTCAGCAAGTCGAAACATATCCGCACCATTAGTTTTTTTACTGTCTATCACTATTTTATTAAAAGCGACTAAAGGCAACTCAATCCCCTCTACGCTTCCCTCCATTAATTCATCGTAATCAGAGTCAGCCAAGATTGTTGCTTTTATTAAACCAAGAATATTAAACAGAAAATAATCGTCCCTAATTTCATTTGTATTAGGGTTGATCAAAGTAGCAGGAATAGCCTGATAATTATCAACTCCAGCACTTTCTAGAACGGTTACTAACCTGTTACTAGCTAGAACTGTTCCTCCAGTTAAAAAATGAGGTATGTTCTCTCCGATAGGAAAATTATGTTCAAAAATCAATTCAGGTAATTTTTTGGGATCGATAACTCGACCTTGCATTACACTTTGCTCACGAAGCAAAGGTGCTTTTTGTATACCAAAATCAAGGTATCTAGCAGTTCTAAATTTGTAATATCGATTCAAAAATCTTCTCCTTGATTAGGTTGGTGGTTAGATTTAGGTCTATGATATTCCATTGCATATTTCTCGAAAAATTCACACCAAGCCGATGTAAAAAACATAGAGTTTGATTATTGAACATAATTTT
>CALLIL010000032.1 GCA_938009755.1 uncultured Marinomonas sp. | reverse complement strand
AATTATTCAAAAAATATTTTTCTGTTTTTTTGCGTTTGGTATTTTACTTTATCGCATCATTTTTGCAAATTGATTGCTTTTTATTGTGCAATCATTGGCACCTAGGTTGCAATGTATTAGTTGAAATTGATTATATCGATTTTTAAAAAAACTAATAAACCGGAGAGAATACGATGCCAGAAGTAAAATATGAGCCAAATAAAGACGGTGATTTTTTAGTCGATTATGAAGAAAAAGTCTTTGAAGATGTGAAAGCGGAGCCAGGTGAGAAAGCGTTAGTCACATTTCACACGGTAGCTTTTGAAGGATCAATTGGTTTTGTAAATATGCTGCAAGCGACGCGTTTGCAAAGAAAAGGTTACGAGACCAGCATTCTTTTATACGGACCTGGTGTGACTTTAGGTGTTCAACGTGGTTTCCCGACTTTGGGTGATGAGGCGTTTCCTGGTCACATGAACTTCAACAACCAGTTGAAAAAATTCATGGCAGAAGGCGGTAAAGTTTACGCTTGTCGTTTTGCTCTACAAGCTTTGTATGGCCATGGTGAGCGTTCATTGATCGAGGGAATTACGCCAATTAATCCACTCGATGTTTTGGATATCAAACTTTTACATACCCGTGACAATGCCATCATTGTTGATACTTGGACAATGTAAAAGGAGCCGCGGCGATGAGTGATTACCCAATCGTTCGTGCCGCGGCCGTTCAAATTTCTCCTGACTTGGAGAGTTTGTCCGGTACGCTGCACAAAGTATTAAACATGATTGATGAGGCGGCTGAGAGCGGAGTAGAGCTCATCGTTTTTCCTGAAACCTTTTTACCTTATTACCCTTATTTCTCTTTTGTTTTGCCTCCTGTGAGTCAAGGCCCAGAGCATTTGCGCTTATATCAAGAGGCTGTGGTTGTGCCAAGTGATACAACACGAGTGATTGGTAACAAGGCGAAAGAGCGTCAAATGGTCGTTGTGATAGGCGTGAATGAGCGTGATAACGGCAGTTTATACAATACTCAGTTGGTATTTGATGCCACAGGTGAATTGATTCTTAAGCGCCGAAAAATTACCCCCACTTACCATGAGCGAATGATTTGGGGGCAAGGAGATGCTTCAGGCTTAAAAGTGGTTGATTCCGCTGTGGGTCGCATCGGTGCTTTAGCTTGCTGGGAGCATTACAACCCATTGGCTCGTTATTCATTAATGGCGCAACATGAGCAAATTCATTGTGCTCAATTCCCTGGCTCGTTAGTTGGCCCTATTTTTGGTGAGCAGATGGACGTGACTATTCGTCATCATGCCCTTGAATCAGGCTGTTTTGTGATTAATTCCACAGGCTGGTTAACCGAAGAGCAAATCCAAAGTATTACGCCAGATGCAAAAATGCAGAATGCATTAAGAGAAGGCTGTAATACCGCCATTATTTCCCCAGAAGGCAAACACCTTGCGCCATCTCTGACAGAAGGAGAGGGCTTTATTTATGCAGATTTGGATTTTCGCTTAATAGACAAACGCAAACGCATGATGGATTCGGTAGGTCATTATGCACGCCCAGAGTTACTGAGCTTACAGATGAACGCAAAGGCAACGGAATATGTAGATGGTTTGCCTTTCACAAACAGTGCTCAGCCAGTTTCGAATGTTTCCCCTTTCAATAAAGGAGAGTCAAGTGATGACACAGCTCAAGATGAAACAGTCTCAGTTTTTAACTGAATTACAAACGAAGGGCTTGCGCTTACAGTCGGCAGACCAAGCGCATGTAAGCCGTCGCGGTGGCGCTGGCCCATCTGATCATCAGGCAATCACAGTGGATGGCACAACATTGATGGTGCCAATCTATACGCAAACAGCGTGGTCGTCGCCTTTTACTTTGTCTGACAGTGATGAGTTACAACAGACGGAAACAGGGCAACAGAGTGCGACTTTGTTGTCCGATAAGATTCCTTTGGCCGATGTTACCTTTGCCAAAGACCCGAACTTTTATCATTTAACGACAGCGGATGGGATTCCCTATTCTCACATCGCGACATTGCACAGTACCGATGTGCTTGCGACGACGGTTTTACAAACCTGTATTCGTTATGAGAGTCGTCGTAAAGCCTGTCAATTTTGCTCAATAGGCCAATCTTTGAGAGCGGGTCGTACTATTGCCCATAAAACACCAGAGCAATTGGCCGAAGTCGCCAAAGCGGCTGTGGAATTAGATGGTATTAAGCACATTGTCATGACAACTGGAACGCCCGCTGGCGCTGACCGTGGCGCAAAAGTGATGTGCGAAAGTGCCCAAGGCATCAAAGCTGTTGTCGATGTGCCGATCCAAGGCCAATGTGAACCACCAAAAGATCCTGTTTGGTATCAACGAATGAAGGATGCAGGAATTGATGCGCTTGGTATGCATTTAGAAGTGATCACGCCAGAATTGCGAAAAAGCATTACACCAGGCAAGGCCGAGGTTTCTTTGGATGAGTATTATCAAGCTTTTGAAGATGCGGTTGCTGTGTTCGGTCGTGGGCAAGTAAGTACTTACATTTTAGCCGGCTTGGGTGATACACAAGAAACCATTGTCGACACTTGCCGCAAGTTAATCGAGATAGGGGTTTACCCATTCGTTGTGCCATTTGTTCCCATCTCAGGAACGCCGTTGGAAGACAGGCCTGCGCCCACCTCTGAATTTATGGAAGCCGTACTTCGCCCTCTTGCCAAAGAGCTGGTTAATCTAGACATGACGTCAGACAAGGTAAAAGCGGGTTGTGCTCGTTGTGGTGCTTGTTCGTCTTTATCTCGTTTTGAGAAGGAGGCCGAAGATGAACGACAAATCGCATAAAAAAGGTCGTGTTTTTCAAGTGAAATGGGCAACCAATGATTGGGAGATTGAACAGGCGAAACGTATTCGACAAGCGGTTTTCTGTGAAGAACAAGGCATTTTTGAAGAACACGATAGGGACGAAATCGACACCATTGCTCAACCTTTGATTGTGACCACATCGATTATCGGTATGCCTGAAGAAGTGGTTGGCACCGTGCGTATTCATCAATCTGAGCCGGGCTTATGGTGGGGGTCGCGTTTAGCCGTTAAGAAAGAGTTTCGCCGCCAAGGTGTGTTAGGCGCAAGTTTGATTAAATTAGCGGTTTCTAGTGCAAATACCATTGGCTGTCATACGTTTTTGGCGACGGTTCAAGAACAAAATGAAGTGCTTTTTAAACGGCTGAATTGGGACACCATTGGGTACGAAACAATACACGGCATGAAGCACGCCAAAATGCAGGCTGACCTTCCACATTATCCTGCTTTAGAGCAGCCAGAATTGGGTTTTTGGGTCACTGGGCGCCCAGTAAAAACTCAATCTGTCAGTGCTTATCTGCTTGGTGATGAAGTCCATTTCAATGCAGCGATTCCAAATAATCTTATTGAGGAGGCGGCCCATGCTGGAATCTCTGCTAGATAAGGTTCGCCATTACCCTGGTGTGGTTTCTAAAGTGGCGTTGGCTCCCGTGATTTCCTCGTTTGACCAACAAAATCCCTCAGGCTTCTCAAATGGTGATGACACGGCGGTACTCAAAAACAGCTGTGGTTATGACTTATTTGCAGTCGAGGGCTTTCTTCCTGAATTTGTAAAAAATGATCCGTGGTTTGCTGGTTGGTGTGGCGTTATGGTCAATATCAGTGATATTGCCGCTATGGGAGGTCGCCCACGAGCCGTTGTTAATGCACTTTGGCAAAGCTCTGACGAATCCGCCAAGCAAATATTTCTGGGAATGAAAGCCGCATCTGAAACGTATGGCGTGCCAATTGTTGGTGGTCACACAAGCCATAAAAGTGACGCCACTCAATTGGCGGTTTCTATCTTGGGTCATGCTAACAAGGTGTTATCGAGCTTTGACGCCAAAGCGGGTGACGCCATTATTGTGGCAATGGATCAACGAGGTGAGTTCAGAGCGCCTTATCTTAATTGGAATGCCACCACGAATGCCCCAGCAGAGCGGCTTAAGGGTGATTTAGAGTTGTTGCCTTTGTTGGCAGAGAAAGGTTATTTGACGGGATGTAAAGACATTAGCCAAGCTGGGCTTTTAGGCACGCTCGCCATGTTTATGGATTGTTCTAAAACAGGGGCGGACATTTTTTTGAATGACATTCCAAAACCTAAGCACGTTAAGTGGGAAGACTGGCTTTGTGCGTTTCCAAGCTTTGGTTTTCTAATGACTTGTCCTGTGGATCGAATAGACGAGGTGACTGCGTTGTTCAAGCGTCGTGATATTGATGCTGCTTGCATTGGTCATGTCACAGAACGCGCTTCTATTGATGTCACTTATATCGATCCCACTTCTACTGATCGCCGTCTTGGCATCGACCAAGACACATCACACCGCAAACAAACATCTGTTTTCTGGGACTTTGAGAAGCATCATTTTTTAGGCTTCATAAAAAGCGCAGATCAAAAGGAGTCTTTATGCCTGTAGTTCATTTTGAAGTGGTTTGGCCTGATGGCACAACCGAAGCGTGTTATTCCCCTTCCAGTGTCATTAAAGAGCACTTTTCAGAAGGGCAAACCTACCCGTTAAAAGAGTTCTTACATATCAGCGAAACCGCACTTAATGCCGCAAGTGAGAGAGTCGGTGCGCGTTTTGGTTTTGCTTGTTCTAGTGCAATGGATCAGTTAAGCGTGATTAAAACGCGTTGTACTGGCTTTGAAAATATACCCGATGCCGCCGTGAAAATGACACGCTTTATCGATTAGAGGATACGATTATGTCTTTATCAACACCGAAAAATACACCTGAAAATACACTCGTAAAGCAAGGCGCTTTAAAAAGTCATTATACCGTTTTGATTGTGGGTGGTGGCCAAGCGGGTTTGTCGATGAGTGTTTGCTTGCAAGAACGTGGTATTGATCATTTGATTTTCGAAAAAAATACCATGATGCACAGCTGGAAAACGCAACGTTGGGACTCGTTTACTTTGGTGACGCCTAACTGGCAGTGTGCATTGCCGAACCATCCTTATGATGGTGATGACCCAAAAGGCTTTATGAAACGCGATGAGATTATTGGCTATTTGGACCGTTTTGCCGCGAAAGTAAAACCGCCAATATTAGAAAGTGTCAGCGTTGAGAAAATTACCAAATCAGACGATGGTCATTTTGTCGTATTGACTACTCAAGGGGAATTTACCGCTGAACAAGTAGTGATTGCCTCTGGTGGTTATTTAAAACCTATCATCCCTCGTATGGCTGAGCGTATCCCTGAGACAATATTACAAATGCATTCCAATCAATATAAAAATGCTCAACAACTTCCAGAAGGTGGCGTATTGGTGGTGGGTTCTGGTCAATCTGGCGCGCAAATCGCTGAAGATTTACACATTGATGGGAAGAAAGTGTTTCTGGCCACAGGGAATGCGCCTCGTGTGGCACGTCAATATCGAGGTAAAGATGTTGTCGAATGGCTTGATGATATGGGGTATTACCAGAAAACAGTGGATGAGCATCCATTGCGTGAAGGGGTTCGTGATAACACCAATCATTATGTCACTGGTCGCGATGGTGGCCGTGAAATTGATTTACGTAAATTTGCGCTGGAAGGTATGGAGCTGTTTGGCTTGATGGAGAATTATCAGGACGGTCAATTCATTTTTAAGCCGAACCTAAGCGACAACCTAAAAGCCGCAGACGATACCTATAAAAACATCAATGCTCGTATCGATAGTCACATTGAAAAAAATAGCATTAGTGCCCCAGAAGAAGCGCCTTATGAGCCAGTTTGGGAACCTAAAGAAGAGCGTGAGAACCTTGATCTAGCGGCTTCAGGTATTACCAGCATTATTTGGTGTATTGGATTCACGCCTGATTTTTCTTGGTTGGATTTACCTGTGTTTAATGGCATGGGTGCGCCAGTGCATCATCGTGGCGTGACGAATGAAGCAGGTTTGTACTTTATTGGTTTGCCTTGGTTGCATACGTGGGGTTCAGGTCGATTCTCTGGCGTTGCGACGGATGCGGAATATCTTACTCAATATGTTCAGACGTTTTCTGCTTCAGTGAAAAACCAAGAAAATGCTAACCAAACCTTGCCAGAGGTATCGTGAAATATGGGGAAGCCTGAGGGAGTTTTGACACAAACGTTTGTTGTTGGCATGCCGCAACTGGCGTTAGGTGGACTGAGTGAAAACTGGTTACTTAAAGAGTGTGGCCATCAGCATTGGCTAGCACTGGCAAAAAACCTTGGCTTACCCAATCCTGACTTTGTTAGTCAACAAGGTCATAAAATGTATGCGGCATTTTTGGTGGTCAAGATCACTCAAGCTGCTTTTGAAAAAGTGTATGAAAACAGCACATTGACGATTAACACACAGCTTCAGCGAGTCTCTTCATCGAGGTCTTATAGTCATCATGAAATACAAGTGGAAGGGGAATGCTGCGGCCACGTTGAATTGCTGTCGAGCTTTGTGAATCGTACTGAGCAAGGTAACAATCAAAGTGTTGCTCGTGGTGATGTGTTTAAAGGCGAGTGGTCGGACAATGACAATGCGCTTTTGATGATGAAGGAACACAAAGCAGGTCGAACGATCCATGTGGCAGAAGCGGAGCACGCTCATAATAATGCCACAGACGCTAATGAGCGATTTTATATCTACCAACCTTGTCCGTATTCCGATTTTAATGGTGCAGACTTTCTGTACTTTGCGCAGTTCCAATCCGTTATGGATCGAGCCGAACGGCATTTCCAGATGAAATCGACAGAGTCGCAAGATTCTCGCTTATGGCGGACGCTCGATAGAACAATCTGTTACTACGGCAATATCAATTTGGATGATGCGTTGCTCGTGAGTTTGCAGACTCAGGACAAGAAAAGTACAGACAAAACGACGGATGAGATCCGTCATCAGGGGCGTTTATACCGCCTCTCAGATCGTAAACCGATTGCCACTATTTCGACTCGAAAAGCCTATATGGAACATCCTCTTGCTTCCTTTCAGGCGAACCATAGTGACATGGCTAAGAAAGGAGAAGATCAATGAACATCTCTCCTTTGAAACCGATTAAAGGCGCGTATGTTGTCGTTCCTGAAACCGCAAAAAACTGGTGTCATGCACATGGCCAAGTGCCTTTCGTTCGAGGTGCTTACCCCGAAATGTACCAAGGTAAGCCTTGGACAATTCGACAATATGCGGGGTTTGAGACGGCATCAAAAACCAATGCTTTTTTTAAACGCTCTCTTGCTGAAGGCCAGACGGGGTTATCTGTTGCTTTCGATTTACCCACTCATTTAGGGTTCGATTCAGATCATCCATTGGCGCAGGCGGATGTGGGACGCACTGGCGTCGCCATCGATTCAGTCGAAGACATGTCGGTGTTATTTGATGGAATTGATCTGGCTAAAGTCAGCGTTTCCATGACCATGAATGGTGCTGTGTTACCGATTATGGCGTGCTTTATTGTCGCGGCGCAAGAGCAAGGCGTTCCCTTAGAACAGTTAACAGGCACCATACAAAATGACATTCTCAAGGAATACATTGCTCGCAATACTTACATACATTCGCCAGACTTTTCTCTTGATGTCGTCAGTGATGTTGTCGCGTATTGTGCGGAAAACATGCCGCGTTTTAATAGTATTTCCATTTCTGGTTACCATTTTCAAGAAGCAGGAGCGACACCCGAATTAGAGCTGGCACTCACCATGGCAAATGCCCGAACGTATCTAACGCACTTTGAGCAACGCGGGATTGATATCGAATCAGTGGCCAAACGCTTGAGCTTCTTTTTTTGTGTGGGAATGGATTTTTACAAAGAAATTGCCAAATTAAGAGCCGCACGCCTATTGTGGAGCGAATTGCTAGAAGAGTTTGGAGTGCACTCCAGTAGCGCCAAACGCCTGAAAATGCATTGCCAAACCTCCGGCTCTTCTTTAACGGAAATGTCACCTCTGAATAACATTGTGCGTACCACTATCGAAGCCATGGCTGGCGTATTTGGTGGCACGCAATCTCTCCACACGAACTCCTATGATGAAGCGATTTCCTTGCCATCTGACCAAGCCAGTAAAGTGGCGCTGGATACTCAATTAATCATATTGAATGAAACAGGTATCGGTGATGTGGTCGATCCTTGGGGCGGCTCTTATATGATGGAAACCGCGACCCAAAACATTGTTGATTATGTTCATCAAGTTCAGCAAGAAATAGACGAACAGGGCGGCGTGAGGTCTTTAGTTGAAACAGGAGAGTTGACGGCGTTTATTCATCAACATGCATTACAGTCGGCCATTGCAGAAGAGAACCAAGATAAAACAATAATTGGTAAGAAAAGCACTTTAGCCGTGTCCTCTGCTTCGCAAAGCGAGCCGTCAGCAATGAATTCAACAAAAGAAAAGAAGACCATTAACGCTGAGAAAACCCTTTCTCAACAAACCCAAAAAATGGCTCGCCTTAAATTAAAGCGTAACAATCAATCGGTTCAAAGAGCGTTAGAAACACTAAAAATGGCGGTGCGAAACAAAGAAAATCTGATGCCATTTGTGATCGACGCCATTCGCTTGCGAGCAACCGTAGGAGAATGCATTCAAGCTTTAACCGATGAGCAAGCCAGATACCGCAAGCCAGAAACCATCAAGCAAGGCTCTTTTAAACAGGCTTTAGACTCCAAAATAATAGACGATTTTCGGTTCTTGTCCGAGAAAGTGGGCCGAAAATTACGTTTTTTAGTCGCCAAAGTAGGGCTGGATGGCCATGATCGCGGCGCGAAAGTGATTGTGTCCTTGCTTAATGATTTAGGCATTGAAGTCGATTATTTGCCCGTTTTCTCTACGCCAGATGACATTTTAAATGCAGACCTAAAACAGCATTATGATTGCATTGGTTTGTCTGTGTTATCTGGGGCGCAACAAGCTTTTGTTACAACATTATTATCATCATTACGTGTTGACTGTCCGCTGGTTCTAGGTGGGGTTATTCCTGTTGAAGAAGAAAGTGTATTTGAAAAGCTAGGCGTCGACAGTGTTTTTACGGCTCGTCATACCCTCAATGATATTGCTTGCGCGTTATATCGTGTTTTATCCACTAGGTTGAGTAACGATCTTACTTTGCCTGATTTTCATGGTCACTATAAGGAAGTACAAAATGAAGTTAGTGAATCCATTTAGCCATCATGCTATTGGTCACCATATTATTGAAAACTTGTCTTCTCCTGCGTTTATTAATTGCTTAGGCTCAGGAAAAAACAAAGGTTTGGCGTTCGTCAATGCCGCCATGTTAAAGGCTTTAGGGTATTCATCGGCTTCAGCCTTGGTAGGCAAACACCTGAATACGATTCTATGTGAAGTGCAGCCTGGTAATCGCAGCCGTGATGACATGATGGCAGAAGGAAAAGACCAACTTAAACAGTATAAATACTGGCGTGGTGGGCTGACGTATCAACGGGCAGATGGGTCAACATTTACCACCTCTGCGATTGTTACCATGAGTTTGGTTGGTAAGACGCCTTACACCATTTCTATCCTAGAAAATAAAGAGTTGCTAGAGGGGTTTACATCACAATTCAAGAACGATGTAGAAGACACAACTCAAAATATTAGTCACTCGGTAGACATGCTAGGACATTGCTCTGATCAGCTTGCATCAGCGATTAAGCAAACACTGGAAGAATCAAAAAATACCGCAGAGATGACGTCCGCATCGGCTTCAAGTGCTCAAAATATTTCTACCACAGTGGAAACGCTTTGGCATACATCAAAAGACATTTCTGAAAAAATTGTTTTCACCACAGAGGTTGCCAAAAGTGGTGTTGAACAAGCGGAACGCTCAGACTTACTCATTCAAAAAATGTCTTCCACCGCTGCTAATATAGGCGAGGTGATTGCCTTAATAAAATCCATTGCAGACCAAACTAACCTATTGGCCTTGAACGCCGCAATCGAAGCCGCAAGAGCTGGCGAAGCAGGCCGAGGCTTTGCGGTGGTGGCCTCTGAAGTGAAGAACCTAGCCGCGCAAACATCAGACGCCACAGACAGTATTGGAGAGCAAATCGAATTAGTAAGAAGCACAATAGGCGAGACCATTGATGGCATTGAAAAAACCTCCCAAACCATCAAAAAAATAAACGAACTGTCACTGGAAGTTGCCCAAGATGTGAGCCACCAAGGCGACACCACAAATAAAGTGCATAAAGAATTAAGTGAGCTAGTGGCGCAGTCTGAACAAGCGCAGCACTCTTCTAACCACATTTACCAACAAGCTCAAAACACAGACCAAGAAGCGGCTTTAGTGAAACAATCTGTCCACCAATTAAGCCGCCATACCAAAGAGCTAAGAGAAAAATCCAGTCACTTCATCAACCAACTGTTACAGCGTTCTTGATTAGAAATAGAAGCCACAGGCATAAAAAAACCACCCTAAGGTGGTTTTTTTTGAATTGGTGGAGATGGGGGGGGAGCTCTGTGTAAAACATCTTGAAAAAAGTAAATTATTGATTTATAAGGATATCTATATGGTATATTGAGTGGTTTTTAGGTGTTCGGTGTGTCGGGTGTGTGTCATATGTTTATTTTTCTATAGTTGAGTTTATATTGTGTGTTACAGGGCTCGGCTTTAAACAATTTGACACTAGGAGCAAATGTCTTTATCCAGAATTTTGCTTTCCTTTCTAGAGATGGATTGGCATGGACTCCTAAATATATCGCTTCTATTTGACCTTCTGGTAGGACATAGGCGTGGATTGGGAAGCCTCTTTTATCAGTTTTTTTGGTTTCTAAAACGTTAAGGTGTATTACAAATCTGAACTCATTTTCATGCGTCCAATCCGAGTCCTTTGAAAATAGAGATTTAATTATTTTTGTTTCTTTGTTGTTGAGATTAGAGATAGAGCTTAAAAGATTTATCTCTCTTTCCTCTTTGTATTCAATTGAATCAGAGTAAAATTTAAAAGGGAATTTTATTTTTTCATCGTCTTCTGTTTTAAATGAAATCATAAATCCTTGATGGTCATTTGAATAATATGACCACATTGATCTTGAATTAATATTTCTTGTAAGTGATAAAATTCCGAAATTTTCATCATTTATGTTGATTATTTCTTCTATTAATATTTTTTCTATTTGCTTGTTTTTATCTTTAACTATGTTTAGTTGGGTTTCTATTTTTAGTAATATCAGCTTTTGAAACATCATTTTTTGCAGTATCAGTATTATCTTTTTTAGAAATAACTGCTTTCTTTGCAGGCTGTCTTTTTTCTTCTTTTTTTTCTAA
>CALLIL010000031.1 GCA_938009755.1 uncultured Marinomonas sp. | reverse complement strand
ATATAAATTGTTACCTTTCTGCCAGTCGATTAATCTGACCCGACCAAATCCTGTACCCCAATTTATGGAGTCTGTTTTTATGCAACACATTAATAGCGCTTATATCAATGGCAACTGGTATCCACTTAAAGGCACTGACACTTTTTCTTTGATCAACCCAGCAACCGAAAACTGTGTCGCAGAAGTGACTATGGCCTCCGTTGCGGATGTTGAAGTCGCTATTGATGCCGCAAAAATCGCCTTATCTAGCTGGTCAAATACACCAAACCATAAACGCGCAGAATACTTAAATGCTATTGCCGACGAGATGCAAGCACGTTATGACGACCTAGTAGAAGCACATGTACTGAGCATGGGTTGCCCTTCTCACCTTGTTGGCGCGTACCACTTAGATTGCGCTATTGAAGCCATGCGTTACTACGCTGAACTGGCACCAATGGTCGATAAAGTAGAACAACGTGAAAACAACCTCATCACCAAGCAGCCAATCGGTGTCTGTGCACTGATCAACCCTTGGAATTACCCTCTTCACCAATTAGTCGGTAAGTTAGCACCAGCTTTAGCAACAGGTTGTACCCTTGTCATTAAACCTGCAGAACAAACACCACTTGCTGATATCATCATGGCCGAAATCGTCCATAAAATTGGCTTACCTGCTGGCGTGTTTAACCTTCTGTTTGGTCACGGACACGAAATTGGCCCGGTTATGGCCGAGCACCCAAAAGTCGATATGATCTCTTTTACTGGCTCGACTCGAGCAGGCATCGAAGTAGCGAAAAATGCTGCATCTAGCGTAAAACGCGTGTGCCAAGAACTGGGAGGAAAATCCGCTTATATCATCACTGAAGACGCCGATATTGAAGCGGCTGTTCGTTACGGCGTAGAAGACGTGATGGCGAACACTGGCCAAACCTGTAACGCATTAACTCGTATGCTTGTACCGAAAAGTCGCTATGAAGAAGTGATTAAAATTGCAAAACAAGTCGCAGAAGAGCAAGTTGTCGCCGAGCCAAATCAAGCCGATGCAACCATGGGTCCACTAGCGTCCGCTCAACAATACAAGATCGTTAAAGACTACATTCAAATTGGTTTAGACGAAGGCGCAGAATTATTAGTTGGCGGTGCAGAGCGACCAGAAAACCTAGACAAAGGTTTCTACATCAAGCCAACCATTTTCACTAAAGTCACTCCGAAAATGCACATCGCGCAAGAAGAAATTTTCGGCCCAGTCTTGTGTATTTTGGAATACAACGACTTAGAAGAAGCTATCGAGATAGCCAATGACAGCCAATACGGATTGTCTTCTGGCGTGTACGCGAAAGACCAAGCGGCCGCGCTACCGATCGCTGCGCGCCTAGAAGCTGGTCAGTGCTATATCCAAGGCAGTTATTTCTCCATGCACGCACCGTTTGGTGGTGTGAAGCAGTCTGGTAACGGACGAGAATGGGGCGAAGAAGCCATGCACGAATACATCGAAACCAAAGCCATCATTTGCCCTTAAAAGGCTTCTATTTGCCAGAAAAGAACAGCGCCCCCAATACGGTCTCTGCTGCTGTTAAATGCTTTGATATTATTTCGAAATCATATGTACCTAGATTTTCAAAAAGTGGTCGAATAACGCTATCTCTGTCACCGGAATCTGCAGCAACTAAAAGATTCGAATAGTTAAATATCTGCGGACTCCATGCTTGTGAGAATCCATTCGCCAAAATAATCGAGTTTTTTTCATCTTCATCTAGCAAATTAATAGCTTCTTGAAAAGTTTTCAAACTTCGTCTCCATTAGGCATAACATTTTTAATAGTGCGTATGCGCGTTTACACATTTTAAAAACTCTCTAAATATCTCTACAACTAACTGAATATTCAGTACTTTACAAAGCTATCCACAAAATTTAAAACGGGTAAAACGAGCGTGCGTGTTATTTTTAAAGGAATAAAAAGAAGGGATTTTAGGAGGGTTCGCTGTCCGCTAGTCACTTTGTTTTCATTCCATGGTGACGTTAATGTAGCGTGAGTTGATTTGGATTTCCAGTATCGATTTTAGTCACCGATATATGTATTGAAGATGAAAACTGCGTTTTCAATGTCAGATTACGGTCGTTCCTCCCTCATCGTGACCTACATTTTCTGTTCCGTGGAGATTGGGTATTGTCGGGATAAATCCCGACCTACAAATCAGTTGAGGTTGTTTTTTGTTGAATCAAAGCCCGACACTACGGATGTGTAGGTCGAAATTCATTTCGACAATGTTTTAGGTGGTGTCATGTAACTATTGTCGGGATAAATCCCGAATTATTTAGGGTCAGAGTAAAATTAAACTTTACGCCATCCCTTCCCACTTCCCCGTTTATGGATTTATTTTTGCTCTGCCCCCAATTATTTGGCCTTGGAATAGGCTTCTCTGCAAAGCTTGTCGATGCGCCCTGTAACCGAGTTGTTAAGTCACTCTCTGCAACCAATAGCTCACTTTGGTCAAAGGCTGTAATAGTTAATTGAGCACTTCTGCTTCGAGTTTGCCAAAAAACATCGGCTGCAACGTCGGTTATTACTTCAGCTGTACCAACAACACTAATTTGATAGCCTACATGGTCCCACCATATCGTCATTGCGGCTTTTGAGTTATACGCAATATGCTCACCCTTCACAGAATCAAGGTATGTGCAAAAAAAAAAAATGCTTGTTGACGGTTACGTGGTGTCCTCCGGTTGTCTCGCCGTGTGGAGTTGCAGTCAAATTATTGGAGGCGAAGAAAAATTATAGACTACAGTAGTCTAGGGTTGCCGTTCCATGTTGACGGCCTTTTGCTTGCCTCGAAGTTCTTTCTTTGGTTGTGCTATTTTTTTCTTGACGTTGTACGAGGTGTATCGCGGTCGAAGTAGCCACTTTAGAATAATTGTTTTTCCTCTCCTGTCCGGTCCTGACGGGGGCATAGTCAACTTCCCACCGCGGTCCCTGCAGCGAAACGCGCTACCCTTTGCCTCCCCATCCCCGCTCTTCTCGATCGTGTGTTGATTCACTTCGAAATAATTACCCTCACGACGCAGTACCTATGGAAGGCATGAACATGCACTTATTTACTGGATTGCGTATCGATGCTTTTGATCGACGATTGGCCTTGCAGACAGCTAATCACGTTGTTTTCATTCGGTGCTGCTGCTTGCCGTCGCCTAATCCGTTGCGTTGGTGATGAATGCCGGCCGTCCTATGATATTGACGCTTCTTAATGTTCTTGTGGTGTGATTGCCTTGCAGTTTTCGGTTTAAAATATGTTTCTCCTTGTGTATCACTGCCTCCCCCCTTCCCTGGCCAGTCTACCTGGTCGGTGGAAACTTGACGTGCTTCCTCTCGGCACTGTAGGGATGCGAGAATCCATCGCCGTACGACTACCGCTATTTATGAAACAAGTACACACTTACCCCACTTCCCCTGGTCAATACCGTCTTCTCACGTTGTCGCGTTCCGCATTTGTACCAACCAACCCCCCCTCATTCCGTACCCTGTTATATTTTTTCGTCTCTGCGTGTGCGTAGGAAGAACTTGAAAGGCTTGTCCAAGAACTTTCTTTTACCAAGGCTCGTCTAGCCGAAGAGCGGGAGGCCGCCGAGCAGGCTGCGCGCGAAGCCTCGGAGGCCGTGCTTGCCGCGAGGGAGATGACCGAGAACGCTTCCATTCGCGAGAAAGAAGCTGCGGCCGCGTCGCGCGACCA
>CALLIL010000030.1 GCA_938009755.1 uncultured Marinomonas sp. | reverse complement strand
AGGCGAGAGTGGCGATTCTTTTTGTCTTTGATCAATCTATGCAAAGATAGAAGGGTTTCAGGGCATTCAAGGTTTGCTAAAGTGCGACTAGATGTATATTCTGTACGCGCAGAAAGCATATAATAATACAATTACTTTTTTCTAGGAGTTAGATATGTCTAAACCAGTCATCGGTTTTATCGGTCTTGGCCTTATGGGCGGCAACATGGTAGAAAACCTGCAAAAGCGCGGCTACCAAGTAAACGTAATGGATCTTAATCAAGATGCAGTAGATGCTGTACTTGCTCGCGGTAACGCTACTCAATTCACTTCTGCAAAAGAATTAGCAGCAGCAAGTGATGTTGTTGAGTTTTGTCTTACGACTTCAGCTGTTGTTGAAAAAATCGTTCACGGTGAAGATGGTGTTCTAGCGGGTATGAAACCAGGCACGACACTAATCGACTTCGGTACTTCTATTCCAGCTTCTACTATCGCAATCGGCGCAGCACTTGCTGAAAAAGGCTGTGGCATGATTGATGCGCCTTTGGGTCGTACTCCAGCGCACGCGAAAGATGGTCTATTGAACATCATGGCTGCAGGTGACATTGAGACGTTCAACAAAGTAAAACCTCTTCTAGAAGAACAAGGCGAGAACGTTTTCCACCTTGGTAAACTAGGAGCTGGTCATACAACGAAATTGATCAACAACTTCATCGGTATGACAACGGTAACGGCTATGTCTCAAGCATTTGCTGTAGCAAAAGCAGCTGGCGTTGACGGTCAACAGTTGTTCGACATCATGTCTGCTGGTCCATCTAATTCTCCATTCATGCAGTTCACTAAATTCTACGCGGTAGACGGCGAAGAAAAACTAGGTTTCTCTGTAGCGAATGCGAACAAAGATTTGGGCTACTTCTTACAAATGGTGTCAGATCTAGGCACTGAGTCTCCAATCGCTGAAGGTACTTCTAAAGCTCTTCAAGCGGGTGTTGACGCTGGCCTTGGCCAAAACGATGTTCCAGTTATCTTTGACTACTTCACTAAGCTAGCGAAGTAATTCAAACGATTTTCAAAAAGCCCACGTTGCTAAAGCAACGTGGGCTTTTTTGTGTCTTATGTTTCCCATTAATTTCCTCTCCTTCTCAAAAAGCCCCAGAAAACGCATTAATGCAGGATATAAAAAGGTTACATTTCTTTTGCTCTTATTACATATTGCAACAGTGGTTTTTATATATCTTGTCTATAGTTCACCCAAATACGTATGTAGCGCTATAAAAGAGAAGGATATTCGATGCCACGTGTAGAGACTTACCTGGGAAAACCTGAGAAAAACCCAGAAACTGGGCAATGGGAACTAAAGTTCGATCAACACTTTCAAATGAATCTAGACAGTATTTGCGAATTGGCTAGGACCATATTTGATGCTCATTATTGTGTAATCAACACGAATATAGAAGGCAATGTCATTTCATTATCGACTTGTGGGGAAAGTCTTGTTACGCAAAAGTCTCAGCGCTCTAGTGTCGGTATTCCAACCCAATTTAATGAGTTAATTTTACCTGCAAAGCTGGATGATAAAGCCAATGTTAATGATGCGTTGCCTACAGTATCACAGATACATTCTCCTATTGTTCTGCCTTCAGGGCTGCTTTTTGGTACTCTGATTTTTGAGCGCAAGAGCAATGACCCTTTTGATGATAGAGAAAAGGCCATTCTAAGCGTATTGCAAAGAGACATTAATAATCACTTACTTCAGCAAAAACACACCTCCGATATTGTAAGAACCATGGAGTTACAGGAGCTTGTTTCTCGGCATAACCAAGACTTTATTTTTGTAAAAGACGAAGATTTTCGTATCTTGTACGCGAATGATGCGTTTTTAACCTTGTTTCCAGAAGCAATGAGGGACAAAGTCATTGGCTTTACAATGGTTGAGGAGTTTGAAGAAGACGAAGCGGCTATATTTTTAGCACAAGACAAAATTGCCTTTGAAAAAGGCATTAGTGTTGTTACTGAGAATATTCATTCACCGAACGGTGACCATATTATTATCGAAACGGTAAAGCGCCGTTTTGAAGACGAGCATGGCAAACCTCATATATTGGGCGTTTGCCGTGATATTACAGAAAGAGAAGGTTTAATACGGGATCTTAAAAAAGCTAATAGTGAACTGGACGATTTTGCGAGTATCGCTTCTCACGATTTGAAATCGCCCCTTAATGCGATTAAACGATTACTAGAGTGGGTTGAAGAAGATTGTAAGGCGTTGTTACCTGAAGAGCATTTAGAAAACCTACAGCTGGTCATTAACCGTGCAGACAGAATGAAAGTGTTGCTTGATGATTTACTAGGTTACGCAAAAATAGATCCTAACGACACTTCTAAGAAAAATATTAACTTAAACGATTTACATAATGACTTAGAGACGCTTTTAGATGTTCCAGCCTCTATGGACATTACCATAGAAAAGGCCAATCTCACTGTACCAGTCGTGCCGTTTAAAACCGTAATGCTAAACCTCATTGGTAATGCGATAAAGCATAATGATAAAGAGCAAGGTGTTGTCAACGTTTCGCTTGTGCCTTCTCGACATTATTACATTATAGAAGTCACAGATAATGGACCTGGGATAGAAGAAAAATATTTCGATCGTATTTTTCAAATTTTTCAAACACTCCGTTCTCGCGATGAAGTTGAAGGCAGTGGCATGGGGTTGTCAGTCGTTTTAAAACATTTGAATAATTTCGGTGGAAAAATCGAAGTGGAGTCTGACGGTAAATTAGGGACTACTTTTCGCGTCTATTGGCCGAGAAAAAGAAATTAGGAGCTAGGTATGTCAAAAGTAATTTCGGTGTTGGTGGTTGAGGACGACGAAGTAGACTTTAAGTTATTGATGCGCTCTTTTTCACAACGAAAAATTTCAAACTCAATTGTCAGAGCAAAAGATGGCCTTGATGCATGGGAAAAAATTCAAACAGGCGAGATACAAAAACCGTTTATTGTATTGCTTGATTTGAATATGCCTCGTATGAATGGACAAGAATTGCTAAATGAGATACGTAATGACCCTGAATATAAAGGCACGGTGGTGTTCTTAATGACAACATCGATGGATCAAAAAGACATCAACCAGGTGTTTTCTAAGCAGGCCGCCGGTTATTTTTTGAAGGATAACGTTCAAGGTAGTATTGATAAAATGGTGGAGACGATTGATGGCTATTGGCAAATAGCGGTCCTTCCTTCATGAGGAATTGAGTATGAATATTTTAATCGTGGATGATGACATAGTAGACCGTAAACTCGTCAAAAATGCATTATGTACAACAACAGATTTTCATAACATATTTGAAGTGAGCTCGGTTTCGGAAGGGTTAGAGATGTCATGCCATCATGCGTTTGACATCGTTTTAATTGATTACAATATGCCAAAAGTGAATGGCATTGAAATGTTGATTGAGATGCGAGCTAAACCAAATTTAGGTGATACCGCCATCATTATGATGAGTTCGTCTGAAGACTCGGTGCTGGCGTTAGAATGCATAGAAGCGGGCGCTCAAGATTTCTTATCAAAAAGTGATATCTCTTTACGTAATTTAAATAAAGCTATTTTGTATGCTAAAAAACGTTTCCAATCTGAAAAGAGTAGTCATGAAAGCTACCTTGCTGTAAAGCAATTGGCTGAACAAGATGTACTTACGAAGCTGTCAAATCGTTACCATTTTGAAACACAGGTTTCCGTTATGATGAGAAGCCGAGAAGATAACGCTTCTGAAATGGCTTTATTAGCGCTAGATGTTGATAATTTTAAGCATATTAATGACACGTTAGGTCATGGAATTGGTGATAGCGTGTTAAAGGATGTGGCTCTAAGAATCGATAATGTCTTAGGTGAACACACATATTTTGCTCGCTTAGGCGGTGATGAGTTTGCTGTTTTGATGACGAAAGTCACCCATTATGATCAGATTCAGCAGCTATCTAATGACATTTTCGAACAACTGAAAGCGCCTTTTTGTATCAATGGAAAAACGATCAATTGCAGCGTTAGTATTGGTAGTGCCGTGTTTCCGAAAGATGCCCGTGATTTCCAAGAGTTATTGAAATGTGCTGATATTGCTATGTATCGTTCTAAGCAGCTTGGAAAAAATCAAATTAATTATTACGAAGCCCTTTATCAAGAAGAGTTTAATCGTAGCTTTAATATTCAAAATGAAATGAAAGTCATAATAGATGAAAGTGGTTTTCGAATTTTTTACCAGCCTGTGTTTGCGACAGAAACAAAATCTATTGTGGGCTTTGAAGCTTTGATCCGCTGGCCTCAAAAAGAAACCATGTATACACCTGATGAATTTATTCCCATTGCTGAAGAAAGCGGTCTAATCAGTGAGCTGGGACCATGGATTATCACAGAAGCGATACAGCAATTGTCTGTATGGCATAAAAAGTATGACCTGCCATTGACCATGGCAATTAATATCTCGCCCATTCAACTGCAAAACGAAGAGCTGGTTACACACTTACTGAAAACAATTCGACGCTGTGGTATTGCGGCCAACATGATTATTTTGGAAATTACAGAAACGGCTTTGTTTAAAGACAATGAAAAAATCACAGAGATGATCACGCTCTTATCGTCTTACGGTTTCAAAATTGCTCTAGACGATTTTGGTACGGGTTACTCTTCTATATCTCATTTGATAGATTGTCCTATTGATATTGTTAAGTTTGATAAAAGCATGCAATCCTCTGTTTATGAAGGAAATAAACGCTATAAAGTCATGGAAGGCCTGTCAATAATGCTAAATAATCTCGATCTTACTGTTATTGCAGAAGGCATTGAAACAGAAGAACAGAGTAATGTGTGTAAGCAGTTACATCTTGGCTATCAACAAGGTTATCTGCTTTCTAGGCCTTTGCCTGCTAAAGAAGTGGATTCGCTACTTAACTCTGCTCCAGCCTTAATGAACTATACCGCATCTCCTTTATATTCCATTTATTCAAGTTAGCTGTATTCTATTTTGTTGTTACGCTCTGTGTGGTTTCCTGTGTCTGATATTGCTATATAATGTTGCTCTTCTTCGTTGCGACAAACGGCCACTTTAACCTCTTTTTTAAAGAGACGATTTTAGGAATACTAGACAACTTTTATGTTCAACGCTTCATCTACTCGATTAAATAAATACATCAGTGAAAGTGGTATTTGCTCTCGACGAGACGCAGATCGCTTTATTGAACAAGGCAATGTTTTTATCAATGGAAAACGGGCCAAAGTAGGTGATCAGGTTGCCGCTGGTGATACGGTAAGAGTGAATGGACAAATTATCGAACCTCAAGATGCGGACGACTTTGTTTTTATTGTATTGAATAAACCCGTAGGCATTGTCAGTACAACGGAAAGTTCTGAGCGCAACAATATTGTCGATTTTGTCAGTCATGGCGTGCGTATTTTTCCCATTGGTCGTTTAGATAAGGACTCTCAAGGTCTTATTTTTCTAACCAATAATGGTGACCTTGTTAATAAAGTACTGCGTGCTGGCAATAACCATGAAAAAGAATATCTGGTGACGGTCAATAAGCCGATTACGGATGATTTTATAAACGGCTTGGCGGGCGGTGTCCCTATATTGGGTACCATGACGAAAAAATGCCCTGTGACGAAAGTGTCCCCGAATGTGTTTAACATTACTTTAATACAAGGGTTGAACCGCCAAATTCGCCGTATGTGTGAATATTTTGGCTATGAAGTCACGAAGTTAGAGCGCACTCGAATCATGAACGTTAGCTTAAAAGGCGTGCCTGTTGGTGAGTGGCGTGATTTGACACAAAAAGAACTCGCTGTATTGCTTAAATCCATTGAGCATTCGTCTTCAGAAGCGGATGCGTCAACAAAGTCTTCTCGACAAAGAACGAAAAATAACCATCGAGGAGAACACAGAGCACAAAAAACGTTGTCAAATGCTGCTAAACGTTCAGGATTAAAACCTAATTCGTCGAAGCCCGCAGCATCAAAGCCAAACTCGAAACACCCAAATACCAAACATCCGAACGGGAAACGCTCAGGTGGAAAAAATGGTGCGCCAAAAGGGCAGGGAAATCGTCCTCCAAAAGGTCGAGGGTCGGCGAGGCCTTCGAGACCATAATGGGTAGAAAAAGCGAGTTTTTTGTCAACTTCTTGTGCAGTCGGTGAAAATACCATCTGTTTTATTACAATCAATACTCGAATGATACTGACTCATTATTCGATGTGATAAATTACGCTGATGCATAATTTGAAACAGAACGTATTAAGGAGTGGTTATGAAAGTGATCCAACGTGTTGCTCGTCCTATGTTAGTGATTATTTGTGTTCTTAGTTTGGTCGCTTGTGCCCACCCGCCTCATCACGGTGGTGGTAAAGGCGGTGGAAAAAGTGGCGGACATTCGCAACATTCTCAACATGCTTAGTGTCTAAATAAGCGTTATGATTAATAAAAATGAAAAGGAACCATTGAGTGTTCCTTTTTTATTAATGGCTGAAAAGTGAGTGTAAGGACAGTTATGTACTCAGATGAAGATTTGAACAGAGCAGTAAAAAAAGGTGTTTTCTCATCCACATCGGTGGATGAATTTCGTGACATGATGACGCAAGCAAAAGGTGTTTCTTCTGTCGATGAAGAAAGTTTCAAATTGATTGGCGGGTTCAACGATATCTTTATCGTGATTGCTTGTGGTTTGCTATTGGCTTCTTCTCTTTGGGTGTTGTCTAGTGTTAGTCCAGTATTCGGTTACCTTGTCTTTGCTGGGCTCTCTTGGGGGCTTGCTGAAATTTTTGTGTTAAAACGCAAAATGGCGTTACCAGCAATTGTTTTATTATTTTGTTTTGTCGGCAGTGTATTTAGTCTTTCTGAACTCCTATTTGGTATTCCGCCAGGTTCTTTTGTAAATGGTGAAGAGAGTTATAGTGTGATAATAAGCACTGCTCTGGCGGCGCTTGCTACTTATTGTCATTGGCGTCGTTTTAAAGTTCCTATAACGGTTGCCCTTGGAACAGGCGTGGCGCTGGCATTTCTTGTCGCTATTGTTGTGACTATCTTTCCAAACAGCTCAAAACTTCTATTATGGGCATCTTTCTTCTGTGGTTGTGTTACATTTTTTTCTGCTATGTATTGGGATTCATCCGATACAACGAGAACAACGCATAAATCGGATGTGGCTTTTTGGCTGCATCTGTTATCCGCGCCCTTGATTATTCATCCGACGTTTATCAGCCTTGGCATACTCGACGGGGGTGGCAGTCTTTCGGCAATGCTGGTCGTCATTCTCTTGTATGCGGTTATGACGGGAATTTCTATTGTCATTGATCGCCGTGCTTTTATGGTATCGTCGCTGATCTATGTGATTTATGCGGTATCAAGTCTGATTGAAAATTATGGTGGCGTTGGTCAAAGCTTTGCTTTTACCGGTATGGTAATGGGGGTACTTTTATTACTTCTGTCAATCTTTTGGCATAAAGTAAGGGTAATGATTCTGAACCAATTACCAGATAAGTTACAGGGTTATTTACCTGCGACTAAATAGCGCAAACGCCAAAGAGTATTCTGGATGGAGAGTGTTCGATGTCTTTAAAATGGTTTAGTGTGATTTTCGTTTTGCTAATGTCTGGCTGTGCGTCTTTAGAGAAGACATTAGATGTGAGTAAACCAGAGGCTTCTGTAGCGAGCGTGTCGATAGAGCGATTATCAATGGAATCCATTACTTTGCTGGTGGAAGTGGAGGTTGAAAATCGAAATGCATTTAAGTTGAATGCGGCTGGGTTCGATTTAGACCTGATGTTAAATAACAGTGTGCTGACATCAATTGCGCAACCTGATACAAGCTTATCGATTCCAGCAAAAGGTCGAAGCAGTGTGAAGTTGCCTGTGACTTTGACATTTGATCAAGTATTGGCAAGCATCGATGGATTAGATAAAAAAACGGAAGTGGACTATGGCGTAAAGGGTAATGTGATTATTAACTTACCTGTACTCGGTGACTTTAAAATGCCTGTGGATTATTTCGATGTGTTGCCTGTTCCTAAACCACCAGAAGTCGCGTTTGAGAATTTATCTGTGGATTCCGTTGGGTTTACTGGAGTGAAATTGAGCGTTGATTTGGACATTATGAATCCAAATGTGTTTGATGTTCGCCTTGAGGATGTGAATTATCAGTTGAAAGCCCAAGGCAAAACAATTGGTCAAGGAAACATTAGCTCAATGGATTTTCCACAAGGAAAGAAAAAATCTTTGTCTATTCCTTTGTCCCTTAGTGTCGGTGATATGGGAACCAGCTTGTATCGAGTGTTGGCTGGTTCTGGTCCTATTGAGGTAGACGTTATTATGGAAGCCAATGTTGATACCGATCTAGAAGGCTGGAAGTCAACGCCATTAAAGTTTGAAACTCAGCAAGTACTGAATCGATAACATTATCAAGAGTATTCATTGATAAGCCATCTATTCTTAATAGATGGCTTTTTTGTTTTGAGCTTTCTTTCTTTTTACTGTGTCAGTTAACAAATTCTTTCATTAATGAAATAGAGCCTATGCTAAAAAGAGTCTCCTAATGGATCGTTTGTCATATTGCACTGTCATAGTCTTGTATTGGACACAGAAGTTGAGTGGTTGGTTTTTAAAAAAATATGAGTGATTCATTGTTTTATGAAAGTGTGACAGCCTGCGATGAATGTGATTTATTGCATCGTATTCCGCCACTGAAAGCGGGAGAGCGGTTTAAATGTCAACGTTGTGGACATGTGTTATTGAATGTTTATGAGCAGGCAAATGGACGCATTCTTGGTGCGTCTTCATCCGCTATTCTAATGTTGATGCTTGCGTTGTCTTTTTCATTTTTAGGCTTTTCCAGTAATGGCGCAGAGCGTACCGTTACCTTGTATGAAATTATTAGTACCTTAATCGCACAAGACTTTTTGATCCTCAGTATTATTGTCTGCTTGGCTTTGTTTATTTTTCCTATTGTGTATCTTTCTTCTGTGCTGTGGCTTGTGTGGTCATTTCACAATCATAACGTGAGTATCGAATTAAAACGCTCGTTAATGCGTTGGGTTGTGGCAGTTCGCCCTTGGTTAATGGTGGATGTTTTTTTAGTCGGCATTTTAGTTGCCCTCATTAAAATGAACAGTTTGGCAGACATTGATCTTGGATTATCTTTTTGGGCTTTTTGTGCTTATGTTGTGTTGCTGATAAAAACCATTGGGTTGGTAGATCGGCGCTGGTTATGGAATAAAGTCGCGGGTTCAGGGCCGAACCATGTAATCAGTGAACCACTGGCATCGGCGAGGCAGCAATCACTTATTGGTTGTCACTTTTGTGGTGCAACATTAGAAGGCAAAGCTCACCACTGTAGTCGTTGCGGGCATTCTATTCATAGTCGTCATCCGAGAAGTTTAATCGGCTGTATTGCCTTTTTAATCGCGGCTGCAATTATGTTTGTGCCTGCTAATCTTTTCCCGATTATGTTGACCACCTTTGTCGGCAACACCGAACCTTCGACGATTATGGGAGGCGTTTTTTTACTTTGGTCGCTTGGCTCTTATCCTGTGGCTTTGGTGATATTTTTAGCCAGTATTGTGGTCCCCGTTGTGAAGATATTGTCTCTGAGTTGGCTATGTTGGCAGTGTTATTTTCCGTCAGAAAGAGATTTACACCAAAAAGTGTGGCTTTACCGTATTACTGAAGTGGTCGGTCGTTGGTCGATGATCGATATTTTTGTTGTTGCCGTACTGGCGGGGTTGGTTCAAATGGGAAATCTCATCTCGATCCTACCTGGCTCTGCTGTTTTATCTTTTGCTGCGGTTGTCATTTTGACCATGATGGCCGCCAACATGTTTGATCCACGTTTATTATGGGATAACGCTAAGACCGTGACGCCAACCACAAACGCGGTGGACGGAAAAGAATGAGAGGAAAAGTCGTGATAGAAGAAGGCAATAATGTTGAAAGCCTAAAGCGTATTCGTTTTAACTCCATTTGGTTGGTGCCAATGGTAGCAATTATTGTGGCGAGCTGGATGTTGTATCAAAATTGGGCAAGCCAGGGGCCGATTATTACGCTGGTGGCTTCCAATGCAGAAGGTTTAGAAGCGGGCCAGACAAAGCTTAAAGCACGTAATGTGGATGTTGGTCGAGTGATCGATATTCAGCTGAGTAGCAATTATGAAAACGCCATTATTCGTATTCGTATGAATCAAGGCACGCAAGAAATGCTGCGAGAAGATGCGAAGTTTTGGGTGGTAAAACCGCGCATTGGGAAAGAAGGTGTGAGTGGGTTAGGAACCTTGTTGTCAGGTGCTTATATTGATATGTCACCGGGAGAAGAAGGGGAGGAGTCAGAAGAATTTGTTTTGTTAAGTCAGCCGCCATTATCGACTTCAGAAGAGGGCATCCATCTTTTATTACACAGTAAAGACAGTGCAAAATTAGATGTTGGAACTTTGGTGCATTTTCGTGGCTACGAAGTCGGTTATGTGGAAGAAGTTGGCTTTGATACGGATTCTGGTGCGATTACGTATCGTATTGTTGTTCAACCACCTTATGATTCATTGGTGAACAGCGCTGTACAATTTTGGATTACACCAGGATTGTCGTTTAGAAGCTCGGTACAAGGCTTTGAAGTTAAGCTCGATTCATTAGAAACCTTTCTCTCCGGTGGTATTTCATTTGGTTTAGGCAAGGATCAAGTCGCCGGTTCCGCGGTCGAAGATCTAAGTTCATTCCCCTTGTTCGCTTCGAAAACAGAGGCCGATAATCATTTTTATGACGATGGTATTGAGTACGTTTTTTTGTTTGACTCAAATGTCAGTGGCTTAGCGGCGGGGGCTGATGTGGAATTTCGAGGTGTCCGTATTGGTTCTGTATTAGAAGTGCCTTTTACGGGTGTTTCAATGGACACTCTGACAGCACAAGATCGCCCGGTGATTCCTGTATTGGCTCGTATTGAGCCTCAGCGATTGAATGCACTAACTGTTTCAGGTGATATTTCAGTGCAGACTTGGAAAGACTTGTTGAATGATCGTATTCAAAAGGGCTTAAGAGCGAGGTTGGAAATAGGCAACTATTTGAATGCAGCGAAAGTGATTAGTTTGGATTTCATCGACAACGCACCAGCAGTAAGCTTACAGGAGTTCGAAGGTTATCAAGTGTTTCCAACGGGGCCAGACTCTTTGTCCAATATAGAAAGTAAAGTGTCTAACCTTCTTGATAATCTTGCTGAAGTCCCATTGAAAGATACTTTTCAGCAGCTCGGACAAACCATGGGTGAAGCCAATGAAACATTGCGACAGCTACAAGCGTTAAGTCACAGTGTCACGCAATTGATTGAGAAAACCGAAACGCAGCAGTTGCCAGAGGACCTTTCTAGTGTGATGGCTGAATTGAATTTAACATTGGAAACCTACCAAGCGAATGGTCAAATTGGACGACCATTACGAGAAAATATGGTGTCATTGGGGCGTGCTTTAAATGAGCTACAACCTTTGCTTAGACAATTGAGAGAAAACCCAAGTACGCTGATTTTCGACAATACGAATCGTTCAGATTTGCAACCCAAAGCAGCCAAATAGTTTAAGAGAATAAATGAATATGATGGTTAAGTTACGAGTGTTTTTTGTTGCTGTGAGTGTTTGGTTTCTCACTGCTTGCGCCTCTACAGTGGCGCCGAGCAATGAATATTTATTGATGGATGTGGATCTTAAAATGGCACAACCACAGATAACGCCTACGCTTGAGATCCAACTCATGCCTGTTTCTGTGTCCAGTTATTTGGCGGGCAATGAGATTGTTTTAGTCTCCAAACAAGGTGCCGTGCATCGCTCGAAAAGTAATTTATGGGCGGAAACCTTATCCGCCCAATTAACTCGTTTAACACAACAGCGTTTAGAAAAAACCTTACCTAATATCCGCTGGTTTGGTGACCAGAGATTACCGGCTAATGCCATTGCTGCGCTGAGTATAGAAGTAGACAATTTTTATGCCGATCTAGAAGGCATCATTCACATTGCTGGACGCTGGCAGCTTATTTCCGAACTGGGAGAGCTGACCGCATCAAACACATTTTATGTGACCGATAAACTGCCTTCTGATGGTTACACAAGCATGGTGCAAACTTTGTCTTCTAGCTGGTTTAACAGTGTCATTCGCACCATGGCAATGGATATGGCTAATAAACTAAAATCACCTTTATCTACTCTGTAATCTGTTCCTGATTTGCTATGCCTTGCTGGGCGTACGTAACGCGAGATAAAACGTCGAGTTTAAGCGCTGAGTTGGCTTTCAAATTAGCAAGATTATTATCGTTGTAATCGTTCAAAATATGAATGCTTTCTTCAATGTTGGATCTCGCCATATTTAGGTGAGGCGTTAAGGCGCCCAGAGATATATGATACGCAGCAAGTTTCAAGGTATGAAGCGCGAAGTTAATGCGAGACTTCTTGTCTTCTTTGCCTTTATAAAAGTTAATCGCGCCATAAATATCTTTCTTCATTTGTACCTTATATGCAGTGAAGCTAACCAGTTCCTTCGTTGGTAATACGATTATTCCATCATGTACCAAATACGTTTTATATTTTTCTATGGCGGTTTCATAGTGCTGAAATGCCTTATAGTGTCGAGTGAGGACGCTTTCAGCTAGGCGGTCTTTTTGAATATCAGTGAGTGTGTCAGCGAGTGCTTTATAGCGAGCACTTTTCTGTTCTGAGTGTTCAATGTTGGAATCAAATAAACCAGACAAGACAGCGACAGAGCCCCAAATATAAGCATTTTCTTGATCCTTTTTTATTTGGTACAAATCCATTAGCTCAAGAGCGACGGCTTTTTTGAATCGATAAGGGTTATTCTTTGTGGTTGGGTCAAAAAGTATTTGCTCAAACATATCGATGGCTTTATCGGTTTGTTGAGTATCTCTGTATAAGACGGCCAAATTTCGTTTGCTGTACTCACTGCCGTTCACCAATGCTTTTAAATAAAGCTGCTCTGCTTTTACCATGTCTTTTTCAACGCCTGTTCCGTATTGATATAGAATCGCCAAATTATCTTGCGCGCCTGCATGATCTAATTCAGATGCCTTTTGATAATAGAAAACAGATTGATCGTATGCGTTATCTTGCTGGTAGATAACACCTAGACTAAACGCAGCAGAAGCGCTGCCAGAGTCCGCTGCTAATTGATAATAAGAGAGTGCTTTTTTTTTGTTTTTTGGCAAATCAGATGTGCCAAAGTAATAGCTTTCGGCCAGCAAAACCTGAGTTTCTGTATCCCCTTCATCGGCTTTGGTTTGGTATTTTTCTAATGTGCTTTGTGAAGCGCAAGCTGTTAGAAAAAGAGCGACTATAGCGAGAATGAAATTATTAAGATTTTTTTCCATGTTTTTAAATGACCTTTTTTCAAAAAAAAAACAATGTTGTTGCAAAACTACTCTAAGCTTATTTAGTCATT
>CALLIL010000029.1 GCA_938009755.1 uncultured Marinomonas sp. | reverse complement strand
TTAAAAACTCTCTGAATAACTCTAAAGCCAACTGAATCTTCAGTGTTTTACAAAGCTATTCACAAAATTAAAAATCAGAAGGACAAGCGTGCGCGTTGTGCTTTATTGAATACAAAGGAGGGATTGTACGAGGGTTAACCATCCGTTAGTCACTGTCTTTCTATTCCATTATGGTATTAATGTAGCGCGAGTGAATTGGGATTTCCTGTATGTGTTTTGATAAGTAAGATCAAAACCCTCTACAGTAAAGGGGTTCGCCCCTTGAGGTGTTGATTTAGTCGTGAGTGTCGAACTAAAGTTCGGCCTACGTGTGGTTGCTTTGAGTTTGACTTGCGTTAATTAACCTTCCTTGTAGATGTTTATTTTCTTGCTCAGTTTCTTAAGTCGTCTTTCCGCTTTTCAGCCATATTGGGAATAACTTTGAGCATGAATGTGTGCTCCTCTATTTATTTTTTGGATGAAGGAATGTCTTAATGCGTCAGAAAGTAGAATTTACCGGTGGTCATCACAGGCTCAGTGGCTTGTTAGCAACGCCCTCTTCGTTCATTGCTTTACGTGCGGTAAAGATGTGGCGACAGCTTCTCGGATCAGTCGTGCGTTAATGGAAAAAGGCATTGCGGTATTACACTTTGATTTTACGGGGTTAGGCAACAGTAATGGCGACTTTTCCAACACTAACTTTTCGTCGAATGTTCAAGACCTTGTGGCGGCAGCGGATTTTCTACGTGATAATTGCGAAGAACAAAACGGCATTAAAGCCATTATGAGAAACATCAGTTTTAAAGGTGATTTAGACGAACAACAAGCGGCTCGCTTTTTAGAAATCGCCGATAAATGCCCAGTTCATAAAACGCTCCACAGTCAAGTTGCCGTGATCAGCAAACTTGTTGCGTAAATAAAATGAAGCAGAACAAAAAAAGCCATCTTAATTTCTTAAGATGGCTTTTTTGAGGCTAAATTCTGGAAGAATTAGTAATCACTGCGGAGTGGAATTTTCACTTCGTAACCTGGCTCTTCTGGCTCGTCATCGATCATTTGTGCTGGGAAGCCTTTGCCTAACACTTTCACATCACACGCGTCTTCTAAACGACGAATGATATTTGGAGAAAACTCACGATCGCCGTAACGCGCTTGACCGTCTTTGAAGATATCAACCACAAGTGGCGCAAGTTCTAGTGGTAAGCCATGGCGGTTTGCAACGTCATTAAACAAACCAACATCTTTAGATACAAGGTCCAGTGTGAAGCTGATGTCACGGCTACCGTTCAAGATCACTTGAGACTCTGTTTCGTGTACGAAAGAGTTACCAGATGATGCTTTGATCGCTTCATAAGCCACGTTCATATCCAAGCCCATTACTTTTGCAGAAGTCAGAGCTTCAGACAAGGCAACAAGGTGAACACTGCATAAATAGTTAGTAATAACTTTTAGTTTAGACGCACTGCCTAATTCGCCAGTATGAATAATACGACGACCCATTGTGGTTAGGATTGGCAACACTTTATCGAAGGTACTTCTTTCACAACCGGCGAAGATAGAGATGTTCCCCGTTCCCGCACGGTGACAACCACCAGATACAGGGCAATCGACAGGCAAACCACCTTTTACTTTTACTTTTTCAGCAATACGACGAATTTCAGCTTCGTCTGTTGTGCTCATTTCCAGCCAAACGCCGCCCTCTTTCATACCAGCAATCACACCATTATCCGCTTCCATCACATGAGAACATACCGCAGGAGAAGGAAGGCAAGTGATCACAACGTCACATGCTTCAGCCAATGCTTTAGGAGACGTCGCCGTTGCTGCGCCTTTCGCTTCAAATGTTGCCATCAAATCGTCATCAAGGTCTCGAACCATAACCTTCATACCATTGCGTAATAAGCTGCCAGCTAATTGACCACCTACGTTACCTAAACCAATAAAACCTACTTGCATAATGACACCTCTTACATTGAGTGAGTATCGCTTTCTTACCAAATTGGGTTTTTACATGCTAAGTGTAAAAGCGGAAGAAAACTGTTATGAAAAATCAGCCTAAAGATTAACGATCTGACTCTGGCTTAAAAATTGATTTTTTTTAAGCTTACTGGTAAAAAAAATCTTCCAATCAACTCCACGACTTCTTATCATCTAACAAGCTTTTTCTTTGTCGAAGAACATAAGAAAAACCGTGAATACCGCCAGTGCCAATAGGAATGGAATGAAAAACCTAGAGCTAAAAGACTTACAAGAAGAGAAACACCTCGATAAAATAGACTTGCGTAAATTACCCCCTTTAAAAGCATTAAAAGGGTTTGAAGTGGCGGCAAGGCTCGAGAGTATTCGCGGCGCGGCAGAAGAACTGAATTTAACGCACCCAGCAATCAGCCATCAAATTCAGTCATTAGAAACCAGTCTTGCTTGTAAGCTGTTTGTTCGTGAAGGTCGTCATATTCGCCTTACGGTAGCTGGGGAACAGTATTATCAATTCGTCCGTAAAGCCTTAGATATTCTTATTGCAGGAACTGAAGAAGTTCGCTGCAACACCAGCAAACCTGCACTGAGAATCCAAACATACATCACAACCTCGATTCGATGGCTAACACCGCGTTTACCTAAATTAAAAAAGCAACACCCAGACATCAGCCTAGAAGTACATACTTATAACGCCGATTGGGAATTCGATGAAAAGCACGCCGATGTTGCGATTATCTATAACACGCAATCTTTACCGGATTACCTTCACTGGCAACCATTTTTTCAATCAAACGTTTTTCCGGTTTGTAGTCCCGAGTTTTTAAAAAAATTACCGCAACACGTTACCGCCGAAGATTTAACCAACTACCCGCTTATATCTGTGCATACCGAAGAAAAATACTGGTCTTGGAAAGAATGGTTTGAATCAGCTAACGTAGACTTTCTAGGCAAGGAGTTCTCTCCAAATATGATGGAAGTTGACACGTTGGCGGCCGCACTTGAGCTTGCCATTATTGGAGAAGGCATTGCACTGGTCAATGGGCCTTTTGCTGAAAGAGATCTTGCTTCTGGTCGTTTAGTGGTTCCTGTGTCTCATCACGCAAATGGCTTTGGCGAATGGGGAATCGTTTGTCACAAAAACATGGTCGATGATAATCGCGTCAAAACTTTTATTCATTGGTTACTTGAGCAAATAAAAAGCGCATAAATAACACTGCGCTATTCTTTATTCATCGCAAGTTTTTCTCTTAAATCCATGTTCCAGATTTTTTGAAACACTTTATACATACCGAATAAAAACAACAAAGGTATGACCATGGTTTTGAAAACAAACAACGCCATAAGGTTAATGAAATTTTCCATGGCTACGTTCAACGTATCAACGAAATTGGTAATCTTCTTTTGCGCTGCCATCGCCATATTACTAAACCCATCTCGCAAGCTTTGAAAAGTACTGATGTCATCGTCAGCCAAACGAGACTCAAGAGATAAAATCGAATCATCTGTGTCGGCAAGCGCTTCATGCAAATCCTCAATTTCACCTTCAATTTGCAAGTTTTTTCTTAACGTAGCACGACGCCTTTGCTCTAAAATCTTCACTTCTGTGGATTTATTGATCAGATTCTCAATCAAAGATTTGTTTTTAGACAACGCATCAATATCTTGTTCTATTTTCAATAAATACTCGTCATTTTCAGCTTGGTTACCTTCTAGAATGAAAATGTCGTTGCTCAGTTTTTCTGACTTTCTTTTTTCTTCTTCTAACCTATCTTCCGTTTGTTGCTTGATCTCTGCCGTTAAATCCAACTGACGATTAAGTGCTTCGGGCGTAACAGGGAAAGACAATAAAGTGTGGTTTTGCGTTTCAATAGTGTCTTTTAAAAAAGCATCGTCCACCCAACTACTGGCAACCGCCACCAGCGCAATAGAAAACTTACAAGCAAGCGCAAACACAAAAAGCTTGTACGCTTGAGAGTGCGCACTTTGGTAATAAAATTTGGAGATAATAAAAGCAACACCTGATAACGTCAGGAATATTTTAAAATGCAGGGTTTGTAGGATTTCCACCATCAGTTTTTGAATCAACAAGGAAGAAATGGAGAATTTCATAATGGTCGAAAAATCTTCAACCAAATCATTTAACGGATCAAGTAATTCACCGATTTGTATGGAACCGATTAACGGCACTTGCAAGGTGATAGTGGATAAAACAGATACAGTTCCATTGAACAGCCTAGCAACACCAAACGACACCATAGACGTAGCAATAGAATCATTAATGTATTGCTCAGCATAGCTATCGATAAAACCGACCCAGCAAACACAGACCAATAACAACACCACCAATGTGTCTCTATTTTTATTCATCATTTCCATCAACATCGTCCAAGAACCTCAACACAATCATATATGCATGCGCTTAATGTACCGCATTCTCTTCAAGAAATGACCAAACAACGTAATAGAAATAAAAAAATAATGATGGGATGATTTTTCACTCTAATAAATCAACAGAGGCACTCGGTTTGTACGCAACACACTGTTTTATCAAAGATGAACGCCCCAAACTTTATCAAAACCAGCCATTAGAATCGCTTTTCTTAAATAGAGAATACACCAACGATTTTGGGATTATGAGCCTTACTAGAAATGGTTGCGGGAGCCACTTTTCTTAAATAGAGAGTGAACCAACGACTTTAGGATTATGAGATTAAATCTGATTTGACTGATAAGTTTTACTAGAAATGGTTGCGGGAGCCGGATTCGAACCAACGACCTTCGGGTTATGAGCCCGACGAGCTACCAGACTGCTCCATCCCGCGACTAATTTATCTTCTAAGATAATTACTAACAATGTCATTTAATTAATTGGTTGCGGGAGCCACTTTTCTTAATTGGAGAGTGAACCAACGACCTTCGGATTA
>CALLIL010000028.1 GCA_938009755.1 uncultured Marinomonas sp. | reverse complement strand
CATAAGAGCACCTCTAATTTTCAAGAGAAAAAAGAGCTCGATTTTGATCTATAAAAAAACAGTAAGTAATTTTTTTATGCGGATAAAAATTGTACGTATTTAGATAGGCTTAGAAGTATACATTTTGAGCTCTTTTTGGCTGAAGCGGTAACGTAAAGACACATTCAATACTATTGCAGTGTTCTAAAATAGATGTCATCAGCAGCAGAGAATAAAAGAGGTGCTCTTATGGACTTCCAAATGTCAGTACTCGTTTTGTTAAGTGTGATGGTTGTTGCACAAATTGTGTATTTAGGCTTTTTCAAATCACCAGAACAGGAATTTGAAAGCCACACACACCATAACCACGATTCAAGATCGTGATTATTTAAAGCCAGCCTAGCTTCTAGCCTGGCTTTAAACGTTATGGCCTCGATAACGTTTATGTTTCGCTTCCTTCACTGTATTCAGGTCAACTAATACCAAACCATCCACGCAGTAACCAAAGTCGGCATCTACGCCAAAATCTAAGAATCGCACACCACCAAACTCACATAACTCACTGTATTGTTTGAATAATGTTGGAACACTAGCACCAAAATGGCTGAGCTGTTCTTTTAACACCTTAAAGTCTTCTTCGTAGTTATCTCCCTGAAACAACCCAGAGATAATATCGGCGTGTTCCGTTGTGACTGCGTATGGTGTAAAAGAACGAGCTAAATGCTCTTTATCGGAAAAGTACAGTTTGTAAAACGACACAATAAAGTCTTTGGCAATTTGTGGGTAGCTGTTGCTTAAACTCACCGGGCCAAACATATAACGAATTTCTGGGTGGCGATCTAAATAGGCGCCAATGCCATACCATAAATAATCTAAACTGCGTTTTCCCCAATATTTTGGTTGAATAAAGCTGCGACCAAGCTCAATTCCTTGCTCAAAGTAAGGTTCCATATCACATGAGTATTGGAACAATTCCGCGCTGTAAATACGGTTTGGTTTGTCTTCTTTCATGTAGCGGGCAACTTCACCAATACGATACGCGCCGACAATCTCCAGTGCTTCTTCGTCCCATAAAATTAGATGACGATAATATTGATCGAATTTATCTAAATCCGAACGTTCGCCAGTCCCTTCACCTACTTTACGGAACGCAATTTCACGTAAACGGCCAATCTCTTTCATGGTGACTGACATTGGGTCGTAATCAAAAAGGTAAATCTGTTTGTTGTCTTTGGTGCTGCCGAGGTGTTCGGACTGCTTAAGCTCGTTTTTAATTAACTGTCGGTTCTGTGGGTGCTCGACGGTTTTCTCTGTCTTTAGTAACGGCTTTTTTCCCTTGGCGATACGATACAGGTGGCGCTTAACCAGTTTGTTTTTTTCTTTGTCGCTGAGTGGTAATTGAGCTAATTCTTGAATGGGAATGGCTTGGCCAACTTGCATGGGAATCTTGCGGTTGCGCTGACGAAACATTTCATTGGCAAGTTGAATTGTTGATAAAGGGCGATACACAAAAGAGCTGGTGTAAAACAGCATCGAATTACGGCCACCAATATGAACGGGCAAAAGAGGGCTGTTGGTTTTTTGCGCCAATTTTAAATAATTCTGATTCCATTTTTGATCTTTCACGCCACTTGGTGACATACGAGAAACTTCACCTGCAGGGAAGATGATGACGGCTTCTTCGTTGTGCAAACAACTCATAATCGCTTTGAGTTGTTTGCGTGCGGTTTTTCCGCCTAAATTATCCACTGGCAGAACAAGGTTTTTTAGTCCATCAAACCCCATTAACAGGTCATTCGCGACGATTTTTACATCAGGGCGAATCTCGCCAATCAATCTTAATAAAGCTAAGCCATCTAATGCGCCGAGAGGGTGATTGGCAATGATCATAGTGCGCCCGCTTGCTGGGATATTGCGGCGGTCTATTTGGCTCACTTGATAGCTAAAGTTGAAATGATCTAAAACACGATCAATAAATTCGAACCCAACACAGCCGTCGTTTTTTTCCAGGAAATGATTGACTTCGCTTTCGTGGAATAAGCGCTTTAAGACGCTTAACGTAGGGCGTGTAATGAGTGGGCTTTTGTCGAAAAATTGAGGTGATTTATTGGCGATCATTTGCTCGACTTGTATCACAGTGTGGCTCCGCTCTCTATGAGGCTTATTAATAGGCTTGTAGTGAGAGTAGAGTCTTAATATGACATTCAAATGACAGTTCTGTGGCGAAAATATGACGTGTTATGAAATGCCATTCTCAGAAAATGTCTTTAGAAAGTAGAGAGTTATTTAGAGAAGGTGATTGGTTTTACTGAATAGAGGAACAACAAAGGGCATTCAAAACGATGAAAATGCCCTCTATGTTTTATTGCTGTGGTTTTGTCTTGCTATTGCCAAGGGAAATATGACGAGAGCCAGTAAGTTGTGATTGTCCACTGACGCCTGTGTCAATTTTATCAATCTCTCCGCCACGAGCCAGAAACTCTTGCATTTGTTTCTCAATAGATTCCGACGTTTCTGAAGCAGCTGGCTGTTTCTTCTTTGTTGCCATGATCAATAGTCCTTGTTATATGAGGGAATAAAGACTATACCAGACTTCCATAATGTTTGCTTGTTATTGGTAAACATCTGCTATTGTGCCGTTACTTTCTATAGTACGACACAATGACAGTATCTTTTTTAGCGATGTTTTTGCGGATTACCCTGCATAAGGATGATGACGACGAATCAAAGGATTCAATAGTCGAGTCAACCAACCGGTAAATTGAATTGGCGCATCTAACACGGTTAAACAAATGCATTCTGCGTCTTTTGTCACAATGGGTTTGTGTTTATGGCTTGAATCACGGTTGATAAAGTCCCCTTTACGATATACGCCACTTTCGTCAGAAAACGCCCCTTCTAGCACCAATGTGATTTCGTCTCCTGTATGAGTGT
This sequence comes from uncultured Marinomonas sp., assembly GCA_938009755.1. GTDB lineage: Bacteria > Pseudomonadota > Gammaproteobacteria > Pseudomonadales > Marinomonadaceae > Marinomonas. The sequence goes on along the minus strand of CALLIL010000028.1, from coordinate 15,429 downwards.
GCGTTGGCATATGCGCGCCCGCTTTGACTCGGGTTAACGCCACTTGAGCACCGCCTTCTTGATTATAAAGCGTGGCGATTTTGAACGAGGGTGACAAGCGTGTCCATGCGAGATCATCATAATGTTGAGTGATGAACTGACGTAAGCTTCGTGGAATTTTGTAATCGTCCCAACGTGGCGAGCGGTTTGTTTCGTCATCAACTGGATTTGATGGCTCGTCTTCCTTCATATGAAAAGCAGAAGGCTGCTGAGACAGTTTTTCTAAAAAGCTGGATTTTAGATTGCTTAAGTCATGTTGTTCTGTCGTGGTGCCAGATTGTCCGGCATTGAACAGTTGAGAACCGACTACTTCAAGCTTCTTCACTTGTTTTTGGCATTCAGCGCAATGTTCTAAATGTGTTGATACGCACAATGAATAAGCCAAAGGTAATGAGCCTGCGGCGTAATCTGTTAATACTTCGATCGTTGGATGGTAGTGGATCATGGATTCTACCTCTTTATGTAAATAGTGAGTTTATGCAAGGCAAGACGAACCCGTGATTTTATGGTGCCAAGCGGAAGGGAAAGTTCTTCAGCGGCTTCCTTATGGGTTTTACCTTCTAAATAGACTTTATAGAGCACTTGTCGCTGATCTTGAGGCAGCTTATCTAGGCCTTGTCTTATGTGCTCTTGATCTCTCTGAGCTTGAGCGTCTTTGAAAAGGTCGACGTTTTCATCCACCACGTTTTGCCAAAGGTATTCTGGGTCAATGTCAGATTGGTGTCGGCTATTCTTGCGTAAGTAATCGATACGAGCGTTTCTAGCCAGCGTAAACACCCAAGTGTTTAGGGATGCTGACTCTGGCTTGTATGTGTGTGCTTTATTCCAGATGCGAATCATCACTTCTTGAGCGATATCATCAGCCATTAAGCTCGCCCCTGGTTGGGCGGCTAAACAAAATGCTCTGATTTTAGGCACATAGTGATCGAACAAACGGACCAGCGCAGCTTGATCGCGATGCAGAGCAATAGCAGAAATATCTGCCGCTCGCTGTTCGTCACAGGGTAGTTTTGTTGCGCGTTCCATTTATGGCTCCATAAAGAAAGGAAAGCTGTTGTAAGTGTTTAATATGACATACGTGCATGATGGTCAAGATGGATCACTTTTTACTCGGCCACAAGTAAAAAATGTGTGAATGTCTATTCAATAGAAATAATGTGATCCAGATAATGGCGTTGTACGTTTAATGGTTAACCATAATAAATACATTTATTTTGTATTTATTTTTATTGCATTGAATGACATTAAGGAATGAGAGGCGTGTATGACGGACGCTAAAACCAAGTCTAAAGCTTTATTGATAGAGCAATTTAAGGCGTTTTATCAAGATGTAAAACACCCCAAATTAGACAGGATAGGAGAGGTATACACGGACGATGTGCTGTTCAAAGACCCTGTTCATGCATTGCGCGGAGTGGAATCCTTACACGCTTATTTGTCTGAAATGTGTGCCAATGTACACAGTGGTCGCTTCGAGTATTTAGACCAATTGATTGGCCAAGACACGGCATACATTAAATGGAATATGCACTTCAAACATCCAAAACTGGGCAGAGAAACGATAACGGTTCGAGGTGTGAGTCAGATTCAATTTAACGAGCGTATTTATTTTCATGAAGATGTGTATGACATGGGCGAGTTGATTTATGAGCACGTTCCTCTTTTAGGTTCTATGGTGAAAGTACTTAAAAAACGCCTCGCTCATTAAAGGTCTTTGGAATGAAGGTGACATCGATGAAAACATCAAACACCCAAAAAGTTGTCTGGATCACCGGCGCCAGTTCAGGCATAGGTTTGTCATTGGCAAAACGCTATTTAGACAATGATTGGCAAGTATTAGCAAGTGCTCGAACGCAGGGCGCATTAACGTCTTTGATGAGAGTGTACGACAAGCTTGAGTTTATCCCTTTTGATGTGGCGGATGCCAGCCAAGTGGATGAGGTTCGTAGCACCATCATGACCTTCACTGATCATCTAGATTGCGCCGTATTAAATGCTGGAACTTGTGAATATCTAGACATGTCTGCTGCGGAACCAGATTGGAAAATGATGGAACGGGTTATGTCGGTTAACTTTTTTGGTTTAGTAAATTGTGTCGAAGTGTGTTTGCCTTTGCTCAAACAAGCAGATAAACCGCATTTGGTTGGCGTTAGTTCGCAAGCGGTTCAAGCGGCGTTCCCACAAGCGCAAGCCTACGGTGCGAGTAAAGCGGCGATACGTTACTTTTTAGATTCCCTCCGTATTGACTTAACTCCCTTTAATATTGATGTGACCTGTTTATTACCTGGTTTTGTTGATACGCCGTTAACGAAAAAGAATACCTTTCCTATGCCGTTTCTTATGTCAGCAGAAGACGCGGCAAAGCGTATGTTTGATGCTTTAGATGCTCGTCCAGACGAATATGCCTTTCCAAAAAGGCTGTCAGCTGTGCTTTGGTTTGGACGGCATTTTCCCAAAATGTGGCGCTCTATGCTGGCGCCAAAACACCAAGATAAATCATAAATTTTTTTTAAATATTGCCACTTATTTTTCTCTTTTTTGTGTGCCAAATGCATTTCAAAAATAAGTGGTTAAGGAGAAAAAATGAAAATTGCCATTGTAGGGTCAGGGATATCAGGATTGACCAGTGCGTACCTTTTGCATCAACAACATGAGGTTACGGTGTTTGAGTCTGCCGATCGAATCGGTGGTCACACGGCAACCGTTGAGGTGCCAGAAGGCGATGGTAACAGAGCCATCGATACGGGATTTATTGTGTTCAATGATTGGACCTACCCAAACTTCATTCGTCTAATGGATGAAATCGGCGTGTCATCTCGTCCAACCGAAATGAGCTTTAGTGTGAGCTGCCAAAACACAGGGCTAGAATACGGAGGCAATAATCTAAATACGTTATTCGCGCAGCGCAGAAATCTGTTTAATTTTCCCTTTTTAGGCATGTTGAAAGACATTTTACGATTTAATAAAGAAGCCATTCTTGATCTAGACAGTGGCCAGTTAAAAGAAGGTGTGACGCTTGGTGAATACCTAGAAGAAAAGGGCTACGGAAAGCGTTTCGCTAGCCATTATTTGATTCCTATGGGTAGTGCTATTTGGTCTTCCACATTAAATGAAATGTTGGATTTTCCGTTGGTTTTCTTCGTTCGCTTCTTCAAAAATCATGGTCTATTAAGTGTCAATGATCGTCCTCAATGGCGAGTCATTGAAGGCGGTTCTTCCGCGTATTTGAAGCCTTTAATTAAGGACTTTGAAGATCGCATTCGTTTGGATTCAAAAATCAAACAAGTAAAACGTGCACCAGACAAGATTACGATTCAATTTGACGGTGGTTCAGAGGAAACCTTCGATCAGGTTGTTTTTGCCTGTCACAGTGATCAAGCGCTGTCTTTATTGGGTGATAAAAGTGACAAAGAAATCGAGATTTTATCGGCAATTCCTTATCGGAATAACGAAGTTGTTCTTCATACCGACACCAGCATGCTACCGAAAAAGAAACTGGCATGGTCAAGCTGGAATTATCATTTAGGAGCCGATAATACGAAACCTGCTACGCTAAGTTATAACATGAATATTCTGCAGCACTTTTCCAGTGACGCCACTTATGTCGTGACATTGAATCAAACAGACATGATCGACCAAGACAAAATATTGCGACGCTTTCAATACGCACATCCGACCTTTACTTTAGAAGGAATGAAAGCACAAGATCGTTGGGAAGAAATTAATGGCGTCAACAACACCTGGTTCTGTGGCGCTTATTGGCGTAATGGTTTCCATGAAGACGGTTGTTGGAGCGGTGTTCGTGTCGCGAAAGCATTGGGCATTTCTTGGTAATAAAAGACACTTTAAGGTGAGAGCAGAAATGGCGCAGAAAAAAGATGTAACAAGCGCGGTTCAACACAGTGGAATTTATCAAGGCATGGTTCGTCATCGACGATATGCACCGCGCGGTCACGCGTTTCGCTATCGTGTATTTATGATGTATTTTGATTTGGATGAGTTCAATGATGTCATGGCGTTAAGTCCTTGGTGGTCAACCAAGCCTTGGTCGATGGCGAGGTTCAATCGAGCAGATTACTTTGGTGATAACGCTTTGTCGATTAAAGAGGCTGTATTAGCGGAAGTGAATCAGCGTTTGGGCTTGTCGCTCATGGGGCCTGTTCGTATGCTAACGAATTGTCGTTATTTTGGTTTCATTATTAACCCAATCACTATTTATTACTGCTTTGATGAAAATGAGCAGTTGCAAGCCATGTTGCTGGAAGTAACCAATACGCCTTGGAAAGAAAAAATCGCGTACGTATTGAAATGTGATCCAAACCAGAAAACACAGCGTATTAAATTTGATAAGACCATGCATGTGTCACCGTTTCATCCCATGGATCATTTTTATGATTGGCGCAGCAATACGCCGGATAACAAGATCGCCGTGCACATGCAAAATAGAGAATTAGCAAATGAGCAATGTGTGTTTGACGCCACATTATCTTTATCTAAGGTAACGGTCACGCCGTCAGCCATGGCTAAGGTTTTATTCTCTTACCCTGTTATGACAATGAAAATTGCGTATGGCATTTATTGGCAAGCGCTAAAGCTATTGATGAAAAAAGTACCGTTTCATTCTCACCCAGATTCGGCAAATAACTAGGTTCGATGACTCGACTAACTGTTTTAAAAGAGGGGCTAAATAACAATGAACTCCGTAAGTATGGAAAACCAAAAAGTGACAAATACTCGTACCGTGACATGGTTTGATAACTTAGCTCGTAAAATGGTGTTCACCATGTTGAAGAAGCTAGAAGTGGGTCATCTCACGCTAGAAGAAAACGGTGAAACCCATACTTTTGGTGAAGACAAAAACAGTGCTCAGTACAGTGCGCACATTACTGTTCAAGATATTCACGCTTATCGAGACGTGTTTCAAAACAGCAGTATTGGTGCCGGTGAAGCCTACATGAAAGGTTGGTGGACAACGCCTGATTTGGTTGCTGTGATTCGTTTGATGGTCGCGAATTTGAATATCATTAATAAAATGGATGCGAAGCGACCTATTTGGAGCCGAATCGGTACGAAAATACTGCATAGACTTAATGCGAACACGAAAAAAGGCTCCAAAGAAAATATTTCTGCTCATTACGATCTTGGTAACGATTTTTTCTCCCTTTTCCTTGATCCAACCATGATGTATTCCTCTGCAATCTACCCTCAAAACGACGCCAGTTTAGAAGTGGCGTCGGTGAATAAATTGGATCGTATTTGCCAGAAATTGGCGTTAAACGAAAATGACCATTTACTAGAAATTGGCACAGGTTGGGGTGGCATGGCCATTCATGCCGCCAAGCATTATGGCTGTAGAGTGACGACCACGACCATATCCAAAGAACAGTTTGAGTTTGCAAAAGCGCGTGTGGAGGCGGAAGGACTACAAGATCAGATTACCTTGTTGTTAGAAGATTACCGTGACCTCGAAGGAAAATACGACAAGCTGGTGTCCATTGAAATGATTGAAGCCGTTGGGCACGAATTCTATGACAGTTACTTTTCCCAATGCAGTAATTTATTAAAACCTCATGGTGTCATGGTGATTCAAGCCATTACCATTGCCGACCAGCGGTACGATTATGCGCGTCGTTCAGTCGATTTTATTCAGCGTTATATTTTCCCTGGCGGTTGTTTGCCATCAAACCAAGTGATTGCGGATAAAATCGCGACGAAAACAGACATGCAAATCATCGCTTTGGAAGACATCACTGAGCATTATGCGAAGACCTTAGCGGATTGGCGCTCACGTTTTCATGATGCCTATCGTGACGTAAAAAATCTGGGATTTGATGATGTGTTTTGCCGCATGTGGGATTTCTATCTTGCGTACTGTGAAGGTGGCTTTAAAGAAAGAGCGATTAGTACAGGGCAGTTTGTCTTTGCAAAACCTGAGCATCGTTTGTCGATCGAATAATATGAAGCGCTTTCTGAACGCGGCGTTGTTTCAAGTAGTTTGGTTTGTCTGTTTATTGGCCGGCAGTGAGTGGGCACTCGCTGTCACTGTGATGTATTTATGGATTCACGACCGTTACTTTATGCGCACTCGTAAAGAGTGGCGCTTATTGTTTACTTTCGCCATGTTGGGATTTGTGATTGACAGCTCTCTGTTTCAGTTTGGTGTGTTCTCAAATCAAGACTCGAGTGCCGCTAACTTTGCGCCGCTTTGGCTGATTTGTTTGTGGGCCAGCACCGCCACATTATTCGCTCATAGCTTATCTGTGTTTCGTGCTCGTTACAGGCTGTTGGTTATTATGGGTGCCATCGGCCCCGTATTCAGTTATTACGCAGGAGCAAAAATGGCCGGTATTAACCTTGCTGAGCCTGCGTTTTTCTCTTTGGCGTTGGTCTCTGCTATTTGGGCAATAGTGTTGCCTATCGGCTTTTATTTAAGCGAGAAGTGGGCATTGTTCAACGCATCAGATCACTTGATAAAAGGACATTAGACGTGGCTTTATTTCCTCAATATATCATCAAATCATTTGCACTGAGCAGTGTGTTGTCTTTGTCTTCTGTAAGCTTTGCAGAGGCAGCGTCTTCAGTTGTGATTGGCAAAGCGTATGACCCAGAAAAGGGTACTTTGCTTTACACCGAAACCCATGAAAAAGTCAGTGACGTGACTCATACGGTTGAATACAAAGAGCCAGACGGGAGTGTGTTTGCAAAGAAAACCATTGATTCTTCTTTGTCTGCGATTACCCCAAGTTTTACTCAATTGAACCAGCGTATTGGAGAAAAAATAGCGGTCCAGCAGCAAGGTGATGCAATGCAGGTTCGATACCAAGAAAACCTTACTGCAAAAGAGAATGTGGGCTCGGTGAATCTCTCTTCGGGCATGGTTGTCGACGCGGGTTTTGATGCGTTTGTTAAACAGTATTGGACTGTATTACAAAGCGGTAAAAGCATGGACATAAAATACCTTGTACCAAGCGAACAAGATTATTTTAATTTCCGCTTTAAACGCACCCCTTGTCTTGAAAACACACAAGAAGGCGCAGTGTGTTTTGCATTAAGCCCGATTTCTTGGGTCATTAAATTGGCGGTCGACCCGATTGTGGTGGCTTATGAACCAAGCCAAAAAGCCTTATTGCGCTTTACTGGAAGAGCTAATATTGCCAATGCAAAAGGCGAATATAAAAAAGTAGACATTTATTATCAATATTCAAAAGAAGGTTAATAAAATGATAAGACGCATGAATGCATGGCGTAAAATGGCCATATTGCTCACTGTATTTTTCTTATCGGCTTGTTCCACGTCTGACATTTCTTTGTATGAGAATAATGAGCCGAAATTTGAGCTGCAGTCTTTTTTCTCGGGCTCTTTAACCGCCCATGGCATTTTAAAAAATCGCAGTGGTGAGGTGATTCGTTATTTTAATGCGACGTTAGAAGGCAGCTGGGAAAACGGCGTTGGAACACTGGCGGAAGTATTTTTGTTTGATGATGGTGAAGTACAAGAGCGTACTTGGGTTATGACACCCAATGAACAAGGCGATTATATCGCCACAGCCAATGATGTTGTCGGCAGTGGTAAAATTTCTATTGCGGGTAATGCCTTGTTTATGAATTATGTTCTGCAAGTACCTTATGACGGCGATATATTGGAAGTTAACGTAGATGATCGAATGTATATGGTCAAAGAAGGCGTTGTGATGAATGAATCCATTATGACCAAATTTGGCTTTGAGGTTGGTTATTTATCTATTGTTATTGAGAAAATATAAAATATTAACGTCTCCTTCATATTGGTTATCTTATATAGATATGTAATGATTCTAGAACGGTTATAATCTTCTTACAGGGATGCGTGCAATTTGTTGCATCATGAAGGATCTCCTTATGCTTCAAAATATCATCGCATCGTTACCATTTAAAAAAAGAACGCTCATTTTTTATTGTTCTTTTTCTTTTCTTTTAGGGGCAGTTTTATTCACTGTCGGCCTTTATGTATATTTCATCCAAGATATAAAAGACAAAACCAGTTTGGCGAAAAGCGCGTTAGAAAGTCAGATGGATGTGATTTTCTCGGAGCTTAAACAAGTGGTTGATAATTCTACACTGACCTGTGAGAAAGAAGACATCAAACGTTTACGCAGCAGTACGTTTTATTCCAGTGCGTTTAAAGAGTTTGGCTTGTTTAATAATGATTATAGAGTCTTTTGTTCGGACTATGGTGTGCGAGATTTTAGGATATTTTCAACCATCGCAGAGCGTATTGAACAGAGTAAGGACAATAAAACGGTGTCTTTGATTACTCAAACTCATACACTCGGCGATAAAGCCTTTATTGCATTTTATCTAGGTAGCGAGGGCATAGGTGCGAATGGTTTAGCGCCTCCTAGCAGCCTAACGGATGAGATTGAACGTATTTTATTACCAGATTACTCTTACCGACTAACCTTGGGTAAATTAGATATCACCTCAGAACGTTTTAATAAAGACGTAAATTTACTCTCTCAACAAAGTGCGGTGATCACGAATTGGTCGATTACTTTGGATGTTCAATTGCCTCAGAGAGTATACAGGGAAAGGTTTTATTACTTACTACCGTTTGCCTTATGTGCCGTATTACTGACAACGATTATACTCTGCTTTTTCCATTGGTGTGTCCGTTACTATCTTCATTCTTTGCCTCATTGTATTAGACGAGCCATTAAGAACAATGACATGGAAGTGTACTATCAACCAATATTGTCTTTAGACGGATCTGGAATGAAGGACATGGAGGCATTGGTTCGTTGGACTTCTCCTTATCATGGGCAAGTGTCTCCTTTGTCTATTGTGGAAGTGGCCAGCCGATTAAACCTGATTGACAACTTAACTTGGATGGTTGTGCGTAAAGTCGGGGCGTTTTATCGAGAACATCAAGACGATCTCAATGGTGTGAAAATAGCTGTTAACATTGATCGACAGTGCTTATTGGCAAACAACTTTATCACTAAGTTAGTGGCGCTATTAGAAGAGTTTCCTGAGCTAAAAGGTAATTTAGGCTTGGAGATTACCGAGACCTGTGCGTTGAATGAGATAGAGCTGCCTTTAATGGTGAGCCGCTTTGAGCATATAAAAGCATTAGGAATTCATTTGTCGGTGGATGATTTTGGTACGGGATATTCTGGTTTAGACTTCCTCAGGCGCTTCCCATACGACACACTCAAGCTAGACAAAATTTTCATCTCAACCTTGAAGGAAGATCCTTTTACGGGGCAAATATTAACCTCAGTGATTTCGTTAGCGAAAGAGCTTGATATGGTGGTTGTTGCTGAAGGTGTGGAGAGAGAAGAGCAATTACAGGCTGTGAAAACACTGGGTGTTGATAAAGTCCAAGGCTATTATTTCAGCAGTCCACTTTCCCAAGAGCAGATTCTTGTTTGGATGGAAGAGAACACAGCCAGCGAATAAAGCATTCGACGTTTTGACGATTGAATTCTTTGCTGTCTTCTCTTACTCTTGCGTTTCTTTTAATACCCAAGGCGTTCATTTCATGGCAACACTGGTATTTCGGCTCAAATATGTTCCTGACGAAGAAGCAGACGATATTCGCCAATTGCTTATAGATCATGATATTGCGTTTTATGAAACGGTTGCTGGACGTTGGCAAATGTCCATGGCGGGCATTTGGGTAAAGGACAAAGCACAGGCAAAGAAAGCTCTGGAATGCATTAGAGAAGATCAAATTGCCAGAGCGCAAACCATGCGGCCGATTAGTGTAGGGCAATGGTTACTTGGCTGCGTACAGCATGCTCGTCAGAACCCAGTGGAAATGGTGTTTACCTTATTCGCCATTGCGTTGATTCTAGGGCTTTCTGTCGCTCCTTTTATGCTTTGGCTTTAGAGAATTAAGTGACGTTCGGTTATACTTTTGTTTGATTGAAAGACTCGCAGGATAATGGTTTGAAAGGTAAACAGACAAAAAACAAACGTACAAATAAACTTGAGCTTCATCCTCGTAACCCTCACCGAGCACGCTACAACTTTGCACTATTGGCTGACTCATCGCCTGACCTGTCTTCCTTCATTCAACTTAACAAATACGGAAATGAATCGGTCGATTTTGCCAATCCTGACGCCGTTAAAGCGTTAAATCGGGCTTTGTTAAATCATTTTTATGGTGTCGCGTTTTGGGACATTCCTCAAGGGTATTTGTGTCCTCCTATTCCTGGTCGCGCTGACTATATTCATTATTTGGCAGACTTACTGGCTCATTCTAATCAAGACGTTATTCCGCGAGGTAAGGGCATCAAGGTGTTGGATGTTGGTGTTGGTGCCAATTGTGTTTATCCGATTGTTGGTCATCAAGAATATGGCTGGCAGTTTGTTGGGTCAGATGTTAATCCAGTTGCTGTCGCTACATGTGATACGATTATTAAGTCGAATTCCTGTTTGAAAAACACCGTTTCAGTGCGTTTACAGCAAGACTCAAATCGCATATTTGAAGGCGTTTGGAAGCCACAAGAACGCTTCGACTTAACTCTTTGTAATCCTCCATTTCACACCAGTGAAGCGGCGATGACCGAAGAGTCGAATCGAAAATGGCGAGGTGTTAAAGGGAAAACGAGCAACACCAGACAAAGCGGCGCTCAAAAGCCGGCTTTAAATTTTGGTGGAACCGCGCCTGAACTTTGGTGTGATGGCGGTGAAACAGGGTTTATTTCACGAATGATTCGAGAAAGCGTTGATTATGGCGATCGCTGTTTCTGGTTTACCTCGTTAGTGGCACGCCAAGAAAATTTAGCGCCATTGTATAAAGTGCTTAAAGACGTGGGCGCACGACAAGTGAAAACCATCGATATGGCGCAAGGCCAAAAAATCAGCCGGTTTGTGGCGTGGAGTTTTCTCGAAGACAGTCAAATCGATTTTTGGAAAGACAATTACTGGCAAAGTTAGCTTCGCCAGTAATTATTCGATTTTTATCACGTCGCTATTTATAGTTCCGCGGCAATCTCAGCGGCAAGGCGTGCATTGTTAAACACCAGCTGGATATTACTTGCCAAGCTGTTTCCGCCAGTTAATTCTGCGACGCGTGCCAATAAGAACGGCGTGGATTCTTTCCCTGCCACACCTTGCGCTTCCATTTCTTCCAATGCTTGGTTAATCGCCTTATCAATAGCGGACTTATCCATCGCAAATTCCTCAGGAATTGGGTTGGCGATAATCGCGCCACCATGTAATTCCATGTCCCATTTTGCTTTGATAAATTGTGCAATCTCAGCGGCAGATGACAAGTTGTAATCGACAGTTTGATCACTTTCACGAGTATAAAAAGCGGGCAATGTGCTGGTTTGGTAACCTAACACAGGAACTCCTTGGGTTTCTAAATACTCTCGGGTTAAAGCAAGATCTAAGATGGATTTTGCGCCTGCACAGACCACTGCAACGTCAGTTTTTGCTAGCTCTTGTAAATCCGCAGAAATATCAAATGTTTGTTGAGCGCCACGATGCACGCCACCAATGCCACCTGTCGCAAAAACCTTAATGCCAGCCATCGCCGCAATAATCATGGTCGCCGCGACCGTGGTTGCACCATGTTGTTTTTGTGCCACAACAAACGGCAAGTCACGACGAGAGCACTTCGTCACAGACAATCCTGCTTTGGCCAACGTATCAATTTCATCGCTGCTTAAGCCAGCTTTGAGTCGGCCATCAATGATGGCGATCGTGGCTGGAACGGCGCCGTTATCGCGAATAATCTGTTCGACTTTTTTGGCTGTCTCAGCGTTTTGAGGCCAAGGCATACCGTGCGAAATAATGGTGCTTTCTAAAGCAACAACTGGTTTGCCTTCCGCAAGTGCTTTGGCGACATCAGGGTTAATATCTAGGTATTGATTCATAGGTTTTCTATCCATTGAGTGACGTTTTGAATGGTAAGTTCTGGGTGGTTTGCGTGAGCACTTTCTAGTGTCATTGCGGCACAGGCGAGTGCAAATGATAAAATGTCATCGAGATCGTCGTATTGTTGGCAGGCGCTCAAATAACCGGCTAATAAGGCATCGCCTGCGCCAGTATCACTGACAGGGTTTGTCGGATGACAGGCTTTTAACAAATTTTTATCATGGCTGGCGTACAACACGCCTTTGCTTCCAAGGCTCAATAAGACACCTTTGACGCCGGCTTCTAGTAACTGTTGAGCAAGTTTGTGAGGATCTTTTTCTGTGACATTTAGGATCGCGCGAGCTTCGTCTTGGTTCACTTTTAGTAGGCTAAGCTTAGGCAATAACGGTTTAAGTCTTGAAGCTTTGGCGGTGGATACCGCATCTGCAATAAGCTCTGCTTCTAAAGCTTGTAACGCCAGCCATTCAATACTCGCAGGGTTCAAGTTGGCATCGATAATAATGCTTTGAGCACTGTGAAATAACGCCAGCTTCTTGCGTAATTTTTGTTCATCTAAGCTATCAATAATACGCATATCTGCGATGGCAGCTTGTAGTTGCCCTTGATCATTACTGACGGAAAGGTAAGTGCCTGTTGGTAAGGTGTCATGGCGCAATATGTTGAGCGTGCCGACACCACTTAAACGAGTTTTTTCGATGAGCCAATCGCCACGCTGATCGAGGCCAACAGGCGCAATTAAATGTACTTTTTCACCTAATCTAGCAAGGTTTTCGGCAATGTTTCTTCCCACACCGCCAGGGCTTTGTGAAATGTTGCCTGGGTTTGAGTCATGGGGAGCCAATGGGTTGCTGCTGTGTCCATTGATATCAACGTTGGCACCACCAATGACAATGTAAGTATTTTGTTCTGCTAACAAATAGCCTTTACCAAGAATATGACCCGATCGAGTCAGTTGCATAATGTGCCCTGCAACGGATTCTCGGCTCATGTTTAGACGATCAGCTAAGGCTTGCTGTGAGGCAAGAGGGTCGAGCTTGATGGACTCATAAACACGATAGGTTTGATCTTTCATAATGACAATCCCTTTCTCAAATTAACAAAAGTTAATATTTACAACTTATGTTAAGATCGTTTTTTATACAAGTCTTTTTCTCATGTCTGGCATAAAATTTTTATAAACCCTATTATTCTTGATAATTGACCATTTGTTAGAATTTGAATGAACTAAACTGAGTGGAACATTTCTACTTCCGAGACGGTTAAAATGAGGCCTTTAAAGTGTTGAAAAGCTTTCAAGCGAGATTGATCCTATTTGTGTTAATACTGTTGGCGTTGGTGCAATTAGGAACCGCTTCGGCCGTATTGTCATCGTTAAAAGAAGACAATTATAAACAAGGTGTTGATGCGATTGATGTCTCTCGTAATGTCTTTGATTTATTTTTAGAATCTAGAGCGGAGCAACTTACCCAAGGTGTTGAAATTTTGACCTCAGATTTCGGCTTTAAACAAGCCGTGGCAACCCGAGAAACAGAAACCATCCAGTCGGTTTTACAAAACCATGGTGCGCGAATCAATGCCGACATCTCGCTATTAGTGTCTCCGAATGGTGATATTATCACCGCCACTGAAACCTTAAATGCTAACAATACCATCTCTGACTTAGTCTTGACCGCACGCCGCTCAGGTGGGGCCTCTATTAGCACCAAGATTGCGTTTGATAACAGAGCATACCAACTTGTCTTAGTTCCTATTAAAGCGCCTAACATTATCGCTTGGGTAGGAATGGCGTTTTTATTGGATCAAGAACTTGCAGAGCAAATTAAAAATGTTGCTGGCTTGGACATCAGTTTTGTTTACGAAACTGATTCTGCGGATACGTTATCCGGCAGTTCGACGTTACCAGAAAAAGAAAAAATGACACTTCTTGCAGAAATTGGGAAGTTGGACGGCATGCTGGATGCGCCAGTTTTTTCAAATGACGGTAAATACCTTTCTTTAGGTGTGGATATCAATGTTCCTAGACAATGGGGCATTATTCATTTGCCTTATGGCCCTTGGTTAGAAAGCTACAACAATACTCGTAATCAATTACTGTTTATTTTCTCTGGTGCGCTCGCCCTTGCTTTGTTGTTGGGCGTGGCCTTCGCACGAAATATGACCAAGCCGATTAGTCAATTAGTCGATTATGCAACTCAAATAGGACAAGGAAAAAGCAAGTCTGAAATGACGGCACCTGATGTTGGTGGCGAGTTTGGCGTGTTGTCGAACACCATGGCCACCATGCAAACATCGATTCTCAGCCGTGAAGAAGAGTTGCGATACAGAGCCTCTCACGATGCATTAACAGGGTTGTTTAACCAGAGTGCCGTTGAGCACTATTTGACGGATGTGTTACCGAGAAAAAATGGCACATTGTTGTTAGTTAATATTCGCCACTTTAAAAATATCAATGACATGTTGGGGGTAGATGTCGGTAACCTGTTGTTGTCAAAAGTAGGGTGTCGACTCAAAGAATGGAAAACGGATGCGCTGATGGTCGCGCGTTTAGGCGGTGATCGCTTTTTATTGATTCTTGAACAGCACATTACGGAAGAAGATTGCATCGAATTGCATGCCGTTTTTGATAGGGAGTTTGAAACGGAAAGTGGCTCCACTGCACATTCTTGTATGCGCCTCGAAATCAGTGCTGCGGTACTTTATTTTGAGCAAGCCACAGGCAGCGTCAATACAGCATTAAGACGCCTTGATATTGTGTCGGATAAAGCGAACGAATCCAAACAACATTGCGCTTTCTATGAACAAGGACAGGATGAGATTCATCAGCGACAGTTGACGATTATTCAAGATTTGCCAATGGCGTTGGATAACGGCCAATTATTTGTTGTGTATCAACCAAAAGTTGGTGGTGCGGCGAAAAACAATTGTAATGAAGCAGAAGCGCTTATCCGTTGGATTCACCCAGAGCTAGGCTTTATTCCGCCCGATGAATTTATTGAACTATTGGAGCATGCGGGCAGTATTCAGCTTTTGACTCAATGGGTGATTAACTCTGTGTTGTCTCAGTTGCGTGAGTGGTGGTCAGCAGGACATGAAATTCGTGTGGCGATTAACCTATCAGCTCATGATTTAGTCGATGAAAGTTTACCATCTATGGTTGAAGAGGCCCTTATTAAAAATCAATTACCCAAAGGGGCGCTCGCACTAGAAGTGACTGAAAGTGCCGTTATGGCAGACAGAGAGAAAGTCATCAGTGTCTTAAAATCGTTCCAAGCAATGGACATTCATCTTGCGATCGATGATTTTGGTACAGGGCAATCCTCACTGGCGTATTTACGCGAGTTGCCTGTGAATGAAGTGAAAATTGACCGTGCTTTTATTCAGGATATGAACAGTAACAAATGCGATGAATTTATTACCAAAGCGGCGATTGGGCTATCACACAGTTTAGGTTTTGTTGTGACTGCAGAAGGCGTAGAAAATGCTGAAAGCGTCGACCTTCTACGATATTAAGACACTGATGAC
>CALLIL010000027.1 GCA_938009755.1 uncultured Marinomonas sp. | reverse complement strand
TTCTTTGGACCGTGTCATGCAAACAAATCTTAATAGAATGAAAGTCTATATTGCCGGTATATGTAGCTTGATATTAACGGCGGGCGTTGCCCGTTTTTCCTATACCTCTTTATTACCTATTATGCAGTCCAATGCAGGATTAAATGAAATCACAGGTGGCTGGTTAGCGACGGTGAATTATGCAGGCTATTTAACAGGTGTCCTGATTGTTGCTAATTTGAGTAACCTTAATCACAAATTTACTCTCTATCGTTTGTATCTATTGATGGCGGTTCTAACAACCGCTTGTATGGCATTCACAACCGATATTTATCTATGGTCAATCCTGCGCTATCTCTCTGGAATATGTACGTCAGCCGGTTTTGTTCTTGCTTCTGGATTGATTCTAAAATGGTTAGTAAGCCAAGGAAAAAGAGGTGAGCTAGGTATCCATTTTTCTGGTATTGGTTTGGGTATTTTTTTAGCGGCGTTGTTAGTTGAACTACTACTGGCTTGGTCCGTTGGGTGGCAGGATCAATGGTTATACCTTGCCTTAATAGGGGTAGTATTTGCCATTCCCTCTTGGGTTTGGATGCCGGATCCAGCCAAGATAGTAGTGCATCACAGTGTGAAAGAAGTGGTGGATCAACCGCCCTCTAAGGCTTTTGTATGGATTATTATGGTGGCCTATTTTTGCGCTGGTTATGGGTACGTAGTTAGCGCGACTTTTATTGTTGATATTGTCGAGGGTTTTTCTGTTTTGGAAGGGCGTGGACAGCAAATTTTCATTTTATTGGGCTTAGCGGCAACACCTGCTGTACTGGTTTCGGATTTGTTGGCTCGTCGATGGGGGTATTTAAGAACGTTACTGTTGGCTTATATTCTTCAAATCATTGGTATTGTATTACCGGGTATCAGCGAAAATTTCTTTGTTGTTGGTATTGGTGCGATTTTATTTGGTGCTACTTTTGTTGCTTGCGTGAGTCTTGTTTTAACGATGGCGGGGCATTTTTACCCTTCTAATCCCGCCAAGTTTATGGGCAAAATGACCCTAGCTTATGGGTCTGCTCAGATTATTGCCCCGACGTTAACTGGCGTACTCAGCTCTTGGTTGGGCAATTATGATTTAGGTTTGTATTTGTCAGGTGGCATTATGTTACTCGGTGCCTTTTTGGTGATGACTCTGATTAAGCTAAGTCCTAAAGTCTAGTCCAGACTAAAACACTCAGGTTATTGGCAAATAACCTGAGTGTGGTTTATTGATAAAGCACTTGCTTTAAATAGGAGGGATAAAAGCCTGAACCTCGGGCAGTGTGCCCTGATATTTTTTTATTTCCACTAAAGCGGATTGTGCTGCTGGGCCTTGCGATAAACGTGAAGTACGATAATCGTGTGTTAAAACGTTCGGATTACCATGTCTATCCTGATGATTCTTATCTTGTAAATTCGGGTCATACCAAGCACCAGTCCATAAAAAAACCGTATTTTGGCATATGTCTTCCGTAACGTTTGCTCCTGCTAAACATTGCCCACGGTCATTGAACACAATCACCACATCCCCATCCTTAATACCTCGTTTGGCGGCATCATTTGGGTGAATTAGGATAGGTTCTCTATTTTGTATTTTCATACTCTTAGAGTAAGCACCTTCATCAAGTTGGCTGTGTAAACGTGTGGCAGGTTGCCCTGAAATCATGTGTAAACCAAATTGTGAGGTATCGGCTCCAAGCCATTCTCTGGGAGGAAGCCAAGTTGGCTGCCCCGGACAATCTTCATATTGGAAACCAGCAATAACATCAGAAGCCAGCTCTATTTTTCCGCTTGGCGTTGTTAATGGATATTGGTCAGGGTCTTGGCGAAAGTCAGAAAGAAACACCCCTTGTGGCGCTGGGTCATCGAAGCTGATTACGTCTCCTTTAAGAAACGTGCTCAAGTCGGGAAGATCCTTTTTATGTTGTTTGGCTTCCTTTTGTAATGAAGCCCACATTTCTTCTAGCCATTGGTCTGAGGTCATTTCACGGCTAAAATCTGTATTTATGTTAAGTCGCTTTTCAAGTTCAGAATAAATATCAAACTCTGTTCTTGCTTCAAAAGGTGGCGGTATGATTTGTGGCATAGGAATGACGGCATTATCTTGAGTACCAGCGCCTATATCTGTGCGTTCAATGGTAGAGGCGACAGGTAAAACAATATCCGCGTGTCGAGCGGTTGCTGTCCAACTGATTTCATTAACAATCACGGTCTGAGGTTTTTGGAAGGCTTTGCGCAGTCGGTTAAGATCTTGGTGATGATGAAATGGGTTACCACCAGCCCACCAAACCATTTTTATATCGGGAAAAACTCTGGTCTGTCCGTTGTACTCATAGGGCGTGTTAGGAGACAACAGCATCTCTGAGATCATCGCAACGGGGATAAAGTCTTCCACCGGGTTCTTTCCTTGTGGAAAGGAAGGCCAGCGAAGAGGGCGATCAACCACACCAATACTGGCGTCAGCACCATAACCAATACCGAAACCACCGCCTGGCAAACCAATCTGGCCTAACATAGAGGCTAAAAGTACCGTCATCCATAAGGGCTGCTCGCCATACTCTGCCCGCTGTAAACCAACAGCTGTACAAATAAGAGTGCGTTTAGATGCCATTTCTCGTGATAACGCTATGATTTTTTGGGCAGAAATACCTGATTGTTTTTCAGCCCAAGCGGCATTTTTGACAATGCCGTCAATGTTGCCCAATAAGTAAGCTTTATTCTTATCAAAACCAACAGTGTAACGCTCAACAAAAGGCTTATTGTATAAATCTTCTACGATCAGCGTATGGGCAATGGCCATCATTATTGCGGTATCGGATCCGGGTTTGGGGGCCAGCCATTCGGCATTTAATTCGGTTGCTGCATCATTTTTTAGGGGGCTGAAGTTGACGAATCGAACGCCTGCATCCACACAGGCTTTCATATCATCTTTCAAAGAATGTTTGGCAATACCTCCACCGGAAACTTGAGCATTACGCAGCGGGATACCGCCAAACATAACCACCAGTTCGCCTTCATCTTTAACGGTTGTCCAGCGTGTGGCTTGTTTAACATGGTCACGAAAATTACCCACAATATAAGGCATAAGCACTAAGGCTGCGTTATAGCTGTAGTTCCCTTCAGAGCGAACAAATCCACCAATACTGTTCAAAAAGCGCTTTAGTTGACTTTGAGCATGATGAAAGCGGCCAGCACTAGACCAACCATAAGAGCCTGCGAACAAGGCGTTATTACCATAATCTGTACGGACTCTTGTTAACTCTTTTGTGATGAGATCAAAAACGGTCTCCCAACTGACTTCTATAAACTTTTCCGTACCTCTTTCTTTCGTTGCTCCTAATGGCCCATATTTTAAATAACTTTCTCGAACGGCAGGCCTTTGGATTCGAGATCGGCCTTGTAAAGCGCCAGAGATGTTATCATTAATAGGTGAAGGGTTTGGGTCGTCTGGATGTGAGGAAACCGTCAGTTTCTTATCGTCTAATTTGATTACACTGGCACCCCAGTGATTTGAGGTGACATAAGAATGTGTGTTCTTTTTGCTCATTATAAAGCGGGCTCCGTTCAAAAAACCAAACAATGCTTAGTTCTTGTCGTATGTTTATTGATCAATAAAGAAGGTGATTTGGCTTTGATGGTCAGATTAGATCAAAGCCAAATTACTTATTAATGCGAGGCAATGCGCATTCGTTTTTTCAAATAGACGCCATATTGGCTTAATGAAAAAATAAAGCTCCAATAAATAAGACCAACGAATACATAGACTTCCATATAGTAAGGAGCCCATAAAGCACTCCCAAATGCAGCGTTCGCCGAGGCCAAGACATCAAAGAAACCAATAATGATAACAATGGCTGTTTCTTTAAAGGTAACCACGACCATATTAATGGTGCCAGGCAGAGAGTGTCTAAATACTTGAGGCATAATGATGTTGGCAAGGATTTGATAGTAACTCAAACCTAATGCATCACCAGCTTCAAATTGGCCTTTGTGAATGGCCTGAAAACCTCCGCGAAATACCTCCGCTTGATAACAGGCAAAAAAGAGCGCAAAAGCAATAATGACTCGCCAGATTTTGTCTCCTACCATCCAATCAGGCAGTAAGATCGGCATTACCACCGCAGCAACGAATAACGTAGTGAGTAGTGGTAATGATCGGATCAAATCAATGAAGATTGATACCCCATAACTGATAACAGGTAGCTTCGAACGACGAGCCAATGCTAAGCCCAGCCCCATTGGCATCCCTAATAAAACAACAGAAGAGAACAGAAACAGTGTTAATGCTAAGCCGCCCCATTGGCCTGTTGGCACATGGGTTAAACCTAAGATGCCACCTCGCATTAAAAAGAAAAAAGTAAAAAAGCCGACTACCCAAAGAATGGACAATCGTTTTGTCGACCAAAAGGTAGGAAGGCAGGAAAGAATAATAGTTGTTACTATGGCAATACAAGCTAATGTCGGACGCCAATGTAGATCGTATGGATACAAGCCAAATAAAATCAGTTTGTAACGAGCATCAATCACTGACCAACAAGCCCCAGCAGCGGCTTGGCATTGAGCAACGCTTTCTTCTAGCCAAACCGCATCGAGTAAGGCCCAGTTAAAAATAGAATAGATAGCCGTTAATAAAATGGCAAAAAAGCAAAGACTGATAAAACCATCCACCTTTGAATGAAAAGCCCGTGTACGTAAGATGTGCATGAATATCTTAGAGCGTGATGGTGCTTTCAGTGACAATGCTTTTTGGCTCGATTGAGATAAAGTACTCATATTAATGCCCTTTTAACCTCATTCGTGTGTTCAAGTAATTAACAAACTGCGCAAGAGAAAAGTTAATGAGCAAAAAGGCACTCATTAAAATTGCAATTAATTCAAGCGTTTGTCCGGATTGCGTAATAGATGTGGAGATCAACATAAAGAGGTCGCTAAAACCAATAGCCACACCAACCGTTGTGGCTTTCATCATAAAGACCCATTGATTGCCCAAAGGTGGGATGATGGTACGAAGCGCCATAGGGACTTTAATTTTCCACCAGACCATACGTTCATTCAGCCCTAAGGAGTTTCCAGCTTCTACTAACCCTTTTGGTACTTCGTTTAAGCCGCCTCTGACGATTTCACCAATATATGCAGCACCATAAAGTGAGGTACTGATAATCATAGTGACAAGTTCGACAGGTACTGTGGTTCCTCCTACAAATCTAAGACCTTTTAGTTCGGGAATAGACAACAAAGGCCCATCAATAAAAAATAGAAGATACAGAACTGTTATGCCAAAAAGAGTGACATACAACCGTTTTGTCGGAAGCTGTTTTAATTGAGGGATTCGGTTTTTTAACATCCAGTACCCAGTTAAAACGATCAAAATGGCGATGAAGAATATAGGTGAAGCATTAATACTTGGGATCATAAAGCCTCGATTCGATAAATAAGCAATATCAAATAGATCATAAGCCTGTCGCGGACTGGGCATGTGTATTAATACGGAATACCAAAAAACCAATTGAAGAATAAGTGGGATGTTCCTAAAGGTTTGAATGAAGATGGTCGCAATGGCTTGAATGGTAATATTATGGGAGTCTCTTGCTGTCCCAACAAGAAACCCCAAGATAGTAGACGTAATTATCGTCAAAGTTCCTAGAAATAATGTATTAACAAATCCTGAAAATAGAGTCCATTTATAAGGGTCATTAACGTTTGTCTCCAATAAGGAAAAGGAGTAACCCCAACCTGTTGATCTATCTAAAAAGTTAAAGCCACTTGAAATTCCAAGGTCAGCCAGATTAGTGCGAGCGCTTGAAAAAGCGCCCGCTATGACCAAAATGACGACCGCTAAAAACAGCATTTGAATAAGTCTGTTTTTAGCATTGGGTCTCTTGTTTCTTGTTGCAGACATGATGTATCGCCTCTTGGTCTATAGGATTAATCTAGGATTGGAGCATAAAGAACACCGCCATGACTCCAGAGGTTGTTCAGGCCTCTTTCAAGCTTATAAGGTGAATTTTTACCTAGATTTCGGTCGTAAATTTCAGAGAAATTACCCACCGCTTTAATCACATCTTTCGCCCATGTTTCACGTAGACCAAGACGCTCACCAATACCAGGTGACGTCCCTAATAGTCGAGCAACCGTTGGGTTAGTTGGGTTTTTCGCCATTTCCTCTACATTTTCTTGAGTCACGCCGTGTTCTTCAGCAAGCAGTAACGCCGCTAATGTCCAGTTAACCGTGTCAACAAAGGCTTCGTCCCCTTGACGCATTGCGGCTGCAATAGGTTCATTTGATAGTGTATCGTTTAGAATGATGTTTTCATCAGGGTTACCCATTTGATTGGATCTAAGAACTGCTAAACTAGGCCCCCAACCACCGAAAGCATCACAACGACCGGATTGATAAGCAGCCATGACTTCGGCATTTTTTTCGTATGAAACGATTTTGTGGTCGATGCCTAGATCTGCCATTTTGTCCGCGATAAGGCGCTCATTTGTTGTACCAGCTTCAACACAAACAGTGCCGCCTTCTAATTCTTTTGCCTCTGTAATACCTAGTTCAGCTTTAGCCATCATCTGAGTACCACCAAAGAAGTAAGGCATACTAAATTGTAAGCCTAGCTCAGTGTCACGTCCCATTGTCCAGCCGGTCGCTTTGATGATGATATCCACATCACCTGATTGAAGTGCAGGGAAACGCTGTGCCCAGCTCAAAGGAATGATTTTAGCTTTACTTGGGTCGCCTAAAATCGCTGTGGTCACCGCATGACAAATATCAATGTCTAAGCCTTTCCATTCATTTTTATCGTTTACTTCCACAAAACCAAAGTAGCTGCCGTTATGACCACTGCATAACATGGTGCCTTGGTCTTGAATAGCTTTCACAGTAGGGCTTTGTGCAAATGACATCGAAGTGACTGAAATCGCGCAGGCGGTGATGGCTGTTGTTAAAATAGGTTTTATCGTTTTTATCATAATTATTGCTCCTTTTGTTTCGTATAGTGAAATCTCTGTTCTATTTAGTGGTATATTAATCATTGATTCATGTCAATAATTAACCACTAAATAATTCATTGGTTTTCTATATTTGAATAACTTGAACAAATTTAGAGGAATAATTAGCAAACTCTGTGCCCACTTTTTGAAAGGAGGTATTTTTAAGAATTGAAAAAGGAGCTAGAAAGTAAAAAGCCACTCTAATTGAGTGGCTTTTCTATAACTAAGGGAAAATGTAAAACTATATATCTTTCAATGTGTTACTTAAGCTTTTTCCTGCTTGAATGACGGTATGTACGATTTTTTCAATATCTTCATCTGGTGTGTTGATAGCCGGAGCAGAGATGCCAATGGAAGCAATCACTTCATTGTTTGCAGAGAATACAGGAGCAGCAATACTAATGACTTCTGCGCGATACTCTCCCAAATCGATTGCGACGCCTGTTTGTCTGATTTTTTCCACTTCAATATCGAGCGCTTCAATCGTTGTAATGGTCTTATCAGTATAAGATCCGAGGTTGCCAATTAGCTTTTCACGAAGTGTTTCATAATTAAAAGCTAATAGTGCTTTACCAGTTGCAACACAGTGAATAGGCGCGTTACCGCCTTTTGGCGTGTAGGTTCGAATTGCTTTTGTGCTTTCTACTTTTTCAATATACAGAGTCGATAAACCGTCTAAAACGGACAAATAAACTGCTTCGCCAGTGATACTAGACAGGTATTGCATTTGGCTGATAGATAATCGTGGAAGATCTAATTTTTCCATAATCATCTGGCCAATTTTCCACGATTTCATCGTCGCAAAATAATGTTTATTTTGGTCTTGGCGAACGTAACCATGCGCAATTAACGTCTGTAAGAGTCTGAATGTATTGGATTTTGTCAGTTCTAAATTGCGTGCTAATTCAGAGACACCTATTCCTTTTGTTTCCGTTGCAAGGGCTTCAATAATCGAAAGCCCTTTTGAGAGTGTTGAATCTACTCTTCCAGTCATGAATCCGAAACCTTAATTTTGTAAGTCTTTTACATTTTTAACATATTGAAAATGTTAATAAATATAAAACACTGTAGAAAATATTGTGAGTATATATTCACTCATATTTTACATTTGATTTATACCGTACGCTTTTTATTAATTGAGTATTTCAGCGAATAAGTATTTTTATAGGCAGCAGTATAAAGTGATCGTATGTTGAATTAAAGGTTCGACCTCATAAGGAAACCTTTATGGTGCAAAGGATTGATTTTTGCACTTATTTGGTTCCTATAATAAAACTACTGTTCCGAATGTTGACACAAACGATTTTCATGATCTAAAGTGTGACGATCTTATACGAGGAGAAACGAAGTGAAACATGCTGATGAAGCTTTAACGAATGCGTTAATTCATTTGGGGCGAGACAACCAAAGTAATGGCCGTTCGGTAAATCTGCCTATGTATCAAGCATCAACCATGCTGTTCAATACAGTAGAGGAATTTGAGCAAGCACGTGATTCACGGTATGAAAAAGGGACATTGTATTATGGTCGTTATGGTAACCCAGCGACATTTGAATTAGAGAACATGATGACTGAACTGGAGCAAGGCGCTGGCTGTGTTGCTGTATCCTCAGGTTTAACCGCTTGCGTCATTTCACTGATGGCCTTTGCTAAAGCAGGAACACATGTTCTGGTTGCAGACACAGTTTATGGGCCGACTCGTGCATTCTGCGACAACGTATTAAAAGAATATGGTGTCAGTGTTACCTATTTCGATCCTATGATAGGAGCGGATTTATCCTCTCAAATTCAAGCCAACACACAGGCTGTTTTCTTTGAAGCGCCAGGTTCGGCAACCTTTGAAGTGCCGGATATTCCTGCCATCGCTGCCGCAGCAAAAGCGGCAGGCATTACCAGTATTCTTGATGGCACATGGTCAACCCCTCTCTTTTGTCAGCCTTTAACTTTAGGGATGGATATCGTTGTTCATTCCGGTTCCAAATACATTAGTGGTCACTCTGATGCCATGCTGGGCTTTATTGTTGCGGCATCAGAGCAGAATTATGCGAAAGCACGGAAAATGAGTTTGTCCTTCGGGGATAGGGCGGGGGCCAATGATGTGTTTCTTGCTTTGCGAGGGCTTAGGACATTGTCTGTTCGTTTGCGTCAGCATGAAGAAAGCGCAATGAAATGCATTCAATGGTTAAAGGCGCAGCCTGAGGTGGAAAGTATTCTGCATCCTGCTCATTCAGATTGTAAAGGTCATGAGTTTTGGAAACGAGATTTCAAAGGAGCCGCTGGGTTGTTTAGCGTGGTTTTCCAATCTGGTACAGAAGAAAAAGTACGCTCCATGATCAACCACTTAACCTTATTTGGAATTGGTTTGAGCTGGGGAGGGTATGAAAGCTTAGCATTACCCGTTGATCCGTCTTCCTTTCGAACAGCAACAACATGGCAACCAGTGGGCCCGATTGTTCGCTTTAATATTGGTCTTGAAGACACTGATTCATTAATCCGTGACTTAGAGGCTGGATTTACACTTTTTAAGCAATAAACGAATAGAGGTTATGAACGTGGCTATACAAAATAAAATTGATCACATTGTTATTGGTGCTGACACTCTAGAGCAAGGAATAACAGCTTTATATGACGTTTTAGGAGTGACTTTACC
The DNA here is from genome assembly GCA_938009755.1 of uncultured Marinomonas sp. GTDB lineage: Bacteria > Pseudomonadota > Gammaproteobacteria > Pseudomonadales > Marinomonadaceae > Marinomonas. The sequence continues at coordinate 46,893 of CALLIL010000027.1, read as the reverse complement.
TAAAGCAAGTAAGCATGATGCGATGAGTACACATAACTGTGTTGCTCCGGTTGGTAATGAAAGTTTTATGGAAATTTTGTCCATTGATCCTGATGCGCCAGAACCAGGCCGAGCAAGATGGTTTGATATGGACAACCCTTCTGTACAGGCTCGTTTTCAAGTGTCTCCAACGGCTTATCATTGGGTTGTTGGCACAACAGATCTCAATGCAGTGATGGCAAATAGCCCCATTGATTTGGGTGAAATCGTGACTTTTACTCGAGGCGATAGAAGCTGGAGATTGAATATTCCAAAAGATGGTTCCTTATCTGAAGAGGGCTTAATTCCTACCTTTATCGAATGGTCACCAGGGGCACACCCATCAACAGGTATGGCGGACCTAGGCCTGTTGCTTGACGAAGTTGTATTAACACATCCAGCTCCTAATCAGCTAAAAGAAAGGCTTGAGGCTCTAGGGGTTTCTCATTTGGCCACGGTTGTAGAAGGAAATGAAAAAAGCGTTGCCTTCCATATTAAAAAAGCCAATGGCGAAGTCGTGCATCTAACGTAATTGGGTATGCGATAAAGAAGCAATTAACTATTGAACATAAGGCAGGGTCAACACATGAATACTCCAGCATCATCGTCAATGAATACTAGGTCCAATGCACGTCATCAAGATGTCGCTATTTCTATTACTGATATGAATAAATGGTATGGCGATTTTCATGTTTTAAGAGATGTTAATTTGGAAGTGAAAAAAGGCGAGAAAATTGTGATTTGTGGGCCATCAGGGTCCGGGAAATCAACCATGATTCGCTGTATTAATCATTTAGAAGAGCATCAAGCTGGAGACATAAATGTACTTGGTACCCTGTTGGATGACAATGTATCTAACATCCAATCCATTCGTAAAGATGTGGGCATGTGTTTTCAGCACTTCAATTTGTTTCCGCATATGACGGTCTTAGAAAACTGCACACTGGCGCCTATGTTAGTACGCGGCCTCTCTAAAGACGAAGCGGAAAAAAGCGCGTTGGAATATTTGGACAAGGTGTGTATTGCCAATCAGGCAGACAAATTCCCGGGGCAATTATCAGGGGGACAACAGCAGCGAGTGGCGATTGCGCGTTCTCTGTGTATGAATCCTTCTATTATGTTATTCGATGAGCCTACCTCAGCACTTGATCCGGAAATGATAGCCGAAGTGTTGGATGTCATGGTGAGCTTGGCCGAAACTGGCATGACAATGTTATGCGTCACCCATGAAATGGGGTTTGCACGCAAAGTGGCAGATCGTGTGATTTTTATGGATGCCGGTCAAATCATTGAAGAAAACGAGCCACAAGCCTTTTTTGATTCCCCCCAATCAGAGCGAGCCAAAAACTTTTTAAGCCAAATCCTCAATCATTAAGTGAACACTCATCGAAAAGACCATTAGACAGGTAGATTTTTTAAAAATTATGCGATATTGTTTTATTATATAATATATATGTTCTACATATTAGAACAAAGAGTATGGCAGGTAGTTAAAATGATGAATGAAACTCTAGGATTGAAATCAGAAAAAGACGCTGTTTCTTTATGGGACATGACGGCACCGACCGAACCTCAAGCAGCGCCCTTACAAGACAGTGTTGTGACAGACGTGGCTATTATTGGTGGAGGCTATACTGGCTCATCAACGGCTTTACATCTTGCAGAGGCAGGTATTGACTGTTTGGTATTAGAAGCAGAAAAAATAGGTTACGGTGGTTCTGGTCGTAACTGTGGCATGGTAAATCCTGGAATTTGGTTGCCACCACAAGATGTTCGCACCGTTTTAGGAGAACAGGAGGCGGATCGCTTTTTAGGCGTTATGGGGGACGCTCCTAATGTTGTGTTCTCGTTAATTGATCGTTTCAATATTGACTGTGAAGCCACACGCAATGGCACCATTCATGCGGCGCACTCTAGTGCGGGTTTTAAAGAGCTTTCTGACCGTGCAGATGAATGGAAGCGATTAGGTCGAAATGTACGCTTACTGAGTGCAGAAGAAGCGCAAGAGAAAATCGGTACCCAAAGATTTTATGGCGGCTTACTAGACCCTCAAGCCGGTACGATTAACCCTATGGGTTATGCTCGTGGTTTAGCGCAAGCGGCTCTGTCTGCGGGAGCCAAAATCCACACAGAAACACGGGCTTTGAAATTAAGCCAAATAGGTGACAAATGGCAGATCGAAACCAATCGAGGTGTGGTGACAGCAAACCGCGTTGTGATTGGCGGTAATGCTTACAATGACGACCTTTGGCCAGGCTTAAAACGAGCCTATACACCAATTCATTTTTATCAAGTTGCCACAAAACCACTGGGCAGTATTGCCGATAAAATTTTACCCGAAGCCCAAAGTGTCTGGGACACAGGGATGGTAATGTTTTCCGTACGTAAAGATCAATTTGGACGATTAATCGTCGGTAGTATGGGGAAACTGGCTGGGAAAGATGCCAGCCAAACAAAATATTGGGCACAGAAACAAATTGGCAAAATGTTTCCATTCCTTGGGAAAGTAGAATTCGAAACCGCATGGCACGGCAAAATCGCCTTAACCCCCGACCACCTTCCACGCATTCATAGTTTAGCACCGGGCTTATTTACCGCTGTTGGTTTTAATGGGCGAGGCATTACAACGGGCACAGTATGTGGCCAAGCATTGGCTCAATTGTTAACAGGTGCATCAGAAAGCGAGATTATGCTGCCTGTCACAGGATTAAGAAAAGACAATATAGCGTTTCTTCGTGAGCCTGTGTATGAAGGCTGTTTTAAGGCTTGGCGATACTACAAAAGCATTTAATCTATTATGAGAACGGGAGAATCAATATGACGCAGAAAAGTGCGCGGATCGGTGTCGATATCGGTGGAACCTTTACCGATATTGCACTGGATCTAGATGGAACCTTATATACGGGAAAAGTACTGACTAACTATTCTCAGCCAGAGCAGGCTATCTTGGATGGCATTGAGCTTGTGTGTCATCGTGCAGGAATAAAAGTAACAGAAGTGACAACCGTCATTCATGGCACAACATTGGTCACCAACTCATTGATTGAACGTCGCGGAGCACGTACAGCATTTATTACATCTGAAGGCTTTCGTGATGTTGTTGAAATGCGCACAGAGAATCGCTTTGAACAATATGATTTGAATTTAACCTTACCAACGCCTTTAGTGAAACGTACGGATCGCTACACATTGAATGAGCGTATCAGTGCCTCTGGCGAGGTGTTGACTGACATTGATCCAACCGAATTAAATGCATTGGTAAAAACCATTCTTGCAGAAGGGTATGAAGCGGTTGCCGTTGGATTTATTCATTCTTACGCCAATGATGTGAATGAAGTGCAAGTTCAAAAAGCATTTGCAGAAGCCGCACCTGAATTATGCGTCTCTATTTCCAGTCATGTCTCACCACAAATGCGCGAATTTCAACGTTTCAATACCGTAATTGCAAATGCTTATGTGCGCCCACAGGTGTCGGACTATTTGGGACGTTTGGTCAAACGTTTGACTGAAATGGGCATCACCTGCCCTGTATTTATGATGCATTCCGCTGGTGGTTTGATCAGTGTGGATACCGCTTCTGAATTCCCTGTGCGGTTGCTGGAATCTGGCCCTGCTGGAGGCGCTATTTTTGCAGCGAAATTTGCAGCAAGCTATGGTGAAGACCAAGTTTTATCTTTTGATATGGGGGGTACGACAGCAAAAATTTGTTTGATCGAAGACGGCAGACCAAAAACCGCCAATACGTTTGAAGTTGCACGTACTTATCGCTTTGCCAAAGGTTCAGGAATGCCGCTTTCCACTCCTGTGGTTGAGATGGTTGAAATCGGTGCAGGTGGTGGCTCTATTGCCCATGTCGATGACATGAAGCAAATTCGGGTAGGGCCTAAATCAGCGGCTTCTGAACCGGGCCCAGCCTGTTATCAGCGCGGTGGTGAAGACCCAACCGTTACCGATGCTAACCTATTATTAGGTCGTTTAGACCCAGACCTTTTTGCTGGTGGCGAGATTCCATTATCTGTTGATATGGCAGGGGCTGCGATGAGCACTAAGGTGGCCTCTAAAGCGAACTTGGATAAAGAGCAAGCGGCTTTTGGTGTCACCGAAGTGGTTGATGAAAATATGGCCAATGCAGCACGAGTGCATACCGTAGAAAACGGTAAAGAGATTGGTAATTTCACCATGATCGCATTTGGTGGTGGTGCACCACTTCATGCTTGTCGATTGTGTGAGAAATTAGACATGGACTATTTGGTGATTCCACCAGGCGCAGGGGTGGGATCTGCCATTGGTTTCCTTAATGCTCCTTTTTCTTATGAAGCCACAAAAGGAATGTATCAACGTCTAAACAATTTTGATCCTATTCGTATTAATCAATTATTAGCTGACCTGCGTGAAGAAGCTTCGGCGTTTGTTAAACGTGGCGCTGGAAGCATTGACACCACAACCCGCGTACAGGCATTTATGCGTTATACAGGACAAGGTGGCGAAATTGCCATAGACATTGATTATAAAGAATATGTTGCAGCGGATGTGGATGTTTTTCGTCAAGAATTCGAAGCCGGATACTATAAGTTATTTGGGCGTACCATTGATGGTTTAGGTATTGAGATCACCAACTGGTCTATTACCGTTGCTTCTAAAGTACAAGCTTCGGCTCCAATGACGTTACGTCGATCAGGGCAACAAGTTGCTGTGACGAAAACACGAGAATTTTTTGATGCGGCTTTGCGTAAAGTAGTCACGGCAAATGAAGTTCATCGAAATACCTTGAAACCTGGTGATGCCGTTGCAGGCCCTGCGGTGATTGTTGAAGATGAGACATCAACGGTGGTCACAACAGGTTATACCGTCGTAGCGCAGGATGATAAATCCATGTTGTTGGTGAATAAGAAAACCATGGAGACTCTCTAATATGAAATTAAGTAACGTGGATTATCAAATTATGTGGAACCGCTTAGTGGCGGTAGTAGAAGAGCAAGCAACAACCCTTATTCGTACGGCTTTTTCTACGTCAGTGCGAGAGGCTGGTGATCTATCCGCAGGTGTCTTTGATTGCCGAGGTCGAATGATCGCTCAAGCGGTCACAGGCACACCGGGCCACGTCAATGCCATGGCTGAGTCTGTGCCGCATTTCATCAATGAAATTGGCATGGATAATATTTGCGAAGGCGATGTATATCTTACTAATGACCCTTGGAAGGGAACTGGACATCTACATGATTTCACTATGGTATCGCCTGCTTTTCACGAAGGAAATCATGTTGGCTTTTTTGCGGCAACCGCACACGTGGTAGATATTGGTGGCCGTGGTTACGGCCCCGATGCTAATGAAGTATACGAAGAAGGCTTGCTCGTCCCTATCATGAAATTCATCCATGCCGGTGACGTCAATAAAGACTTAGTGAATATCATCCGAAATAATGTCCGAGAACAGGATCAAGTAATCGGTGATTTGTATTCATTAGCAGCATGTAATGCAGCGGGTGATGCTCGACTCATGGACATGATGAAAGAATTCAATTTGGCGGAACTTGAAACCTTATCCGATTTTATTATCGATAACAGTCGAGCGGCGACCTTATCGCGTATCAAAGACTTGCCTGATGGTGCTTATCATAATGATATGACTGTCGATGGTTATGAAAGTTCTGTGGAAATGAAAGTCTCTTTGACTATATCTGGTGATACGTTATTAGCCGATTTCGCAGGTACCTCAGGGCCCAGTAAATTTGGCGTGAATGTGCCTATGGTCTATACCCGAGCGTACGCTTGTTACGGTCTAAAATGTGCTATTGCACCAGACATTCCAAATAACACTGGATCGCTGAAACCTTTTGATGTGACCGCACCTGAAGGGTGTATTTTAAATGCGCCACACCCAGCACCGGTGTCTGTACGTCATGTGTTAGGGCACTTTGTTCCTGACGTGGTACTCGGAGCCTTGCATAAATGCATTCCCGGCGTCTCTCCAGCCGAAGGAGCCAGTGCTCTATGGAATATCTTGCTTAGCGCGCGACCATTAGACCCTTCTTCTGGTTTACCGCCATCTGAAATTATGATGTTTAACTCAGGTGGTATGGGGGCTCGTGCAACATTGGATGGTTTGAGCGCAACCGCGTTCCCATCTGGAGTGAGCACCATGTCAGCAGAAGCTACAGAACATGTTGGGCCGATCACCATTTGGCAGAAAGATTTATTAGTGGGTTCTGGTGGCAGCGGGGAGTTCCGCGGTGGTTTAGGACAAACCATTGTGATCAGTGCTAACGAAGGTTATGAATTGTATTTCAACGCCATGTTTGACCGAATTAAATTTCCTGCCCGTGGACGAGAGGGAGGCAAAAACGGTGGCGCTGGTAGTTTGGTACTAGACGACGGTACGGTATTAAATGGTAAAGGCCGCCAACATATTCCAGCAGGAAGAAAGTTAATTCTAGAACTACCTGGTGGTGGCGGTTATGGTGACCCGAAAAAACGATCACCTGAACTTGTGCGTGCGGATTTAGAAGCAGGGTATATAACACTTGAACAAGCCGTCAATGACTACGGTCTCACGAATTAATCTGAGTCCGTTATAAAATTAGTATGAAATAAGATAGAGACATAATGATGACAAACAAGACAAAAATTGCATTAGTAACTGGTGGCGCACAAGGTATTGGCTTAGCTTGTGCAGAAGCATTAGCACAAGACGGTTATAAAATTATTTTGGCAGACATCCAAGAGAGCGTTGTCAATGCAGCCGCTCAAAAATTAGGGAATGGTTCAGCCGCTTACGTCTGTGATATGGGAGATTCTGCTCAAATATTAGCCATGTTTGATAGCATTGAAGCGGAACATGGCCCTGTACACTGTTTGGTGAACAATGCAGGTATTGCGAACCCAGGGGATTTTCTTGAGCTGTCAGAAGAGCAATTCCGTAAAGTGATTGATGTTAACTTGACGGGCACATTCATTGCTCTGCAACGTGCTGCAAAAACCATGGTCGAGAAGCAAATTCATGGCTCGATTGTGAACATGACATCAGTCAACGCGCAAGTAGCCATTCCAAGCATTGCGGCTTACTGTGCCTCTAAAGGTGGCGCGATGCAGCTAACGAAAGTGGCGGCTTTGGCCTTAGCTAAAAATGGCATTCGCGTTAACGCGGTAGGCCCAGGTTCTATTGATACTGAAATGATGGCAGGCGTTAACGCAAATCCTGAAGCAATGGCTCGCGTGCTTAGTCGAACACCGTTAGGCCGTGTGGGTACGCCTCGTGAAGTGGGAGATACGGTGGCTTTTCTAGCAAGTGACAAGGCAAGTTATATCACAGGTGAAACGATTTACATTGACGGTGGTCGTTTAGGTTTGAATTATACCTGTTAAGGAAGGTGTTATATTAAGCGAACGGGGGAGTCTCTCGAATGGGGTTTAGTTGTAAATTACGGTGGAATAAACGTATTGTTCTAAGGTCGATCGATGAACGACCTGTTCGCGGTTTTTATTGAAGAAAGTAAATTCTTAATTAGAGTGAGGTAGCTTCTTGCTTTAATTAAGAAGCTTTAAGTAAAAGTAATAATAGCTCGGTTTTTTGTTTATATTTTTTCATTGCGTCTTAAATGACTTTCAAAGCCTCGAATCAATAAAGACAAGCTCAACGTCAGGATAAGATACATAAAAGCAACGACGTTATAGGTTTCGAAAAACTGAAAAGTCGACGAGCTGTACACTTTACCGAGTTGCGTAATGTCTTGTACACCAAGGACAGAGACAAGAGCAGAGTCTTTGATCATGGCGACTAAGTCGTTCCCCAGCGGCGGTAATATTTTGCGCATGGCTTGTGGCAAGGTGATCAAACGGAATCTGTGCCAATTGGAAAGCCCCAATGCCTTTGCGGCTTCTATCTGCCCTTTGCTGACTTCCTGAATCCCCGCGCGAAACACTTCTGCAATAAAAGCACTGTAGCTTATGGCTAAGGCAAAAATAGCTCGCCAAAGTAAGGTGAAATCCCGTGTTCGCGCTTTTTCTAGCCAGCCATTTTCTATGGGGATTTGAAGCACCCAGTTATAAAGTTTGACGGCTTCTGGTGCGCCAACAAAAGCAATATAAAACAGCAATACCAGAACCGGAATGCCGCGAAAGATTTCCACATAAAAACGCGCAAATTCGCGCAAAATTCGGTAACGAGAAAAGCCTGCTAAGGCAATCAATAAACCCAAAATACTCGCCATAAGAAACGCCGCGAATGTCACGCCTATTGTCGTGAGTAAGCCTTCACTTAATGCGCCAGCGATGCGTTGATAGCTTTGCTCTGCGACCATGTTCCATAATAGAACCAGAGCAATGATGACGATGGAAACGAGCCACCAAGGTGTGCGATCTATGGTTTTCTTAAAGGGCATAAGTTGTTCGATAATTGTCTTTATAAATAAAAAACGGATCGTTAAACATTCAACGATCCGTTACAGGTTTTACATGATTTTATTGATTGTAGTCGAAGAACCACTTCTTATTTAGAGCGTCCAACGTGCCGTCTTCTTTCATGCTTTTAATCGCAGCATTAACCGGTGCTACAAGATCAGAACCCGGTGTAAAGATAAAGCCGAAATCTTCTGTGCCTAAAGGGCCGCCGACGATTTTAAATTGACCTGGATTCGCGCCAATATAACCACGTGCCGACGTCGCATCCATTAATACACTGTCTACATCGCCTGCTTTTAACGCTTGAACAGAAGCGCCGAAGGTTTCTAATAAGGTAATGCGAGGATTGTCTTCGTTGCCGTCTAAAACATTATAAACAGCGACATAAAAGTTGGTTGTGCCAGCTTGTGCACCAAAGTGTAAGTCGTCGTTGGCAGCAAAAGATTTTGCATCCGTAAAACGGTCTTCGTCTGCGCGTACTAGCATGAACTGTTGAGACGTTAAGTAAGGATCAGAGAAATCGATTTGTTGTGCGCGCTCTTCATTGATTGTGATGCCGTCCATGCCAATATCGTATTGCTCTTGTTTTACCGCTTGGATCATTGTGTCCCAGCTGCTTAGGTGCCACTCGATCTTAGCGTTTAGGCGTTTCCCAATTTCATTCATGGCATCGTATTCCCAACCAATGCCTTCGCCTGTATTTGGGTCAACAAAGTTCAGTGGTGTGTAGGCGTTTTCTGTTACGGCTAGAATAGTACGACCGTTAAGGTCAGGTAAGTCGGCAGCAAAGCTAGTTCCGCTGACAGGCAGCGCAAGCAGAAGTGCAAAACGAGAAAGGAAAGACGTCATGGTTTTTTTACCTTTTAAAAGCGGTTTCTTAATCAAATCAGTGAATGGGCGAGATTATACACAGTCGCGTAATCTCAGACTATGGATTCTTGCATGTATCAAGTGGCAAGTCTTAGCGGAAGCGCGTATATTTGTCCCATCGATTTATGCATTGCTTTACGTTTTGAAAGCCTGTTTAGATCATTGTTATTGTGCCTTTAAATAGAGAATGTCTAGTAAGGTTTATATGCTCCGCGAACTGTCTCCTAAACAAGCATTTCAAACTCATTGCCTTGCGCAAATGGGGATTGTGCCTTGGCTGTCTGTTGAAAACGGTGCCACTGTCAGTGGTACGGTGTTTATGCCAGTTCAGCCTTGGGGAGAAAGTAGTGAGCCAATAGCAAATGCGGCTGTCGTCGAAGCTGAGGGTTCTGTTCAAACGTCTGGCTTTGGCGCGGTTGTTGCCGACAAGCCCGTTGTTAAAATGCCGCCAGAAGAAAAAGAGCAATCGGTTTCTGAATTACGAGAGCAACTTAATGCGGGCCCAGAAATCATTGTCGAAGATTTACAACCGATTGAAGAGTTGGCTGTCGACATTGAGATTGACCCTGAGCTGACGGCGAAATCCAGTATCACGGCGTTAGACGTTCGAGCTTACTCATTATCCAATAAATTGCTGATCTTAAGCGATGTGCCGCAAATGTTCTCCCAAGAAGAAGAGGTGGAAAGGCTGGCTTTAAAAATGGGGCAGGCTTTGTTGAAAGAATCGGTAGATGAATGGCAGGGCAGTGCCTTTTCTTGGCCGGGCGGCTTGAAAAACCCTCAGTTCTTACAACGTACAGATTGGTTGTTTGGTGCGTTAGAAAGCTTTATCGCGCGCCTTGTGCGGAGTTTTCCTGATACGCCTTTGCTTGTCTTAGCGGGCGATCGAATCAACCAGCTAGTAGAAGATTTGCCCGAAGAAGTGGTTTTGAAGCGTTATCCAACCGCGAAAATTTTAAGCTTATCTGAATTGCATCGCATTCCTGAATTACGCAAAGAAGCATGGGAAACCATGCAATCTAGCTTATTTAACGACAAGCCTTAGCCTTCCATGATTGTTCGCCCTGCACTTGAATCTGATTTCCCTTCTATTGTTCGTCTTGATGCCTTGTCTAATCCTCACCCTTGGGGCGAGTCTTTGATTGCTGACGCTTTGCAGTCGAGAAAAAACTGGGTCATCGAATCGGCCGAGCCTGTGTTGGATACAGAGCCATCACACATTCTTGCTTGGCTAACCGCGTCACAAACATTTGACCAGTCAGAGTTGGAATTAATTCTGGTGGACGTTGCGGTACGTCGGCAAGGTTTGGCAAAAAAGCTCATGGTAGCTTGGCTGGAGAGCTTCTCTAAAGGTGATGTGAGCGAATATTTATTGGAAGTACGTGAGTCTAATCTTGGTGCGATTGGTTTGTATGAGTCGTTAGGGTTCGAGTTGGTTGGTCGCCGTAAAAATTATTATAAAACAGAGCAAGGTCACGAAGCGGCTTGCCTGTTTACATTAGCAGTATAAAGAGAAGGAGAGAAAATATGAGTGACGTATTGGTTCCTGTAGCGAATGGCAGTGAAGACATCGAAGCCATCACGATTATTGATGTATTACGCCGTGGCGGAATTAACGTGACGGTGGCCAGTGTCCATGACACAAAAAGTGTGGAATTGGCGCGAGGCTGTAAATTGGAAGCGGATGTGTTGTTAGCGGACGTAGCGGAGAAAATGTTTGATGCGGTCGCCTTACCGGGCGGTATTCCGGGCGCTGAAAATTTACGCGATTGCGCTTTGCTGGTGGATATTCTGGAAAAACACGACATTGAAGACGCGTTGTTGGCAGCGGTTTGTGCCTCGCCAGCCGTCGTGTTTGGTACTCATGGTTTTGTTGTCGAGAAACAAGCGACTTGCTATCCAGGCTTTGAAGAAGGTTTAACAGGCGCGGAATATATTGCGGATCAACCAGTTGTGATGGACGGCAATATTCTTACTAGCCAAGGTCCTGCCACTTCTATGGTGTTTGCCTTAACGGTATTGGGGAATTTGGAAGGTTATGAAACCGCGCAAAAAGTGGCGGATGGTTTGCTTTGCTAAGGCGTTTTTGCCTTCCATAAAAGTGCGTGCCCATGTGTTCCTCTAAAGCTGACTAATAGGTCAGCTAAAAAGGTTAAAATACACCACTTTATGCGTGATTTACTTGAGATTCTGGGTGGACGCTTAGGCCGTATAAGAGTAAAATTGCTCAGATTTTTTGAACGAAAGTTTTGTTGAATTCACTTCACTAAACCAATGTCAAAAACGCAAATTCTAAAAAGCGAGATGGATCTAAGATTCGTCTCGCTTTTTTGCAACCTGAATTAGGCTCTAAACGGGAGGTTCCTTTGTCCACAACAGCGATTCTTGCTCTAGAAGACGGCACTATTTTTAAAGGCGTGTCGATCGGAGCTGATGGCTCTTCAACCGCCGAGGTGGTTTTTAATACCTCGATGACGGGTTACCAAGAAATTCTTACAGATCCTTCCTACGCTCGACAAATGGTCACTCTGACTTACCCACATATCGGTAACACTGGCGTTAATGCAGAAGACGAAGAATCTAGCAACATTTGGTGTGAAGGTTTGATTATTCGCGATCTTCCTTTGGTATCTAGTAGCTGGCGTTCAACAGAATCCCTTGATTCTTACTTGAAACGCAAAAATGTGGTGGGCATCGCTGACATCGATACGCGTAAGCTGACTCGTATTCTTCGTGAAAAAGGCGCGCAAGCGGGTTGTATTATCGCGGGTGCAGACGCCTTTGATCGTGTTGACGAAGCTTTGGCGGCGGCGGGTGCTTTCCCTGGCCTGAAAGGCATGGATCTAGCAAAAGAAGTGACGGTTGATAAAACCTACGAATGGACAGAGTCTACTTGGGATCTTGTGAATGGACACACAACACCAGACAGCTCTGAGTTCCATGTGGTTGCTTATGATTATGGTGTGAAACGTAACATTCTGCGCATGCTGGTTGAGCGTGGTTGCCGCTTGACGGTTGTGCCAGCAAAAACGCCAGCAAGCGATGTTCTAGCAATGAAGCCTGATGGCATTTTCCTTTCAAATGGCCCAGGTGATCCAGAACCTTGTGACTACGCGATTCAAGCGATCAAAGACGTTCTAGAAACCGACATTCCTGTGTTTGGCATTTGTTTAGGTCATCAGCTTCTTGCTTTGGCATCGGGCGCGAAAACCAAAAAAATGAAATTTGGCCATCACGGTGCAAACCATCCTGTTCAAGCGATCGAAAAAGGCACGGTAATGATCACCAGCCAAAACCACGGTTTTGCGGTAGACGAAGAAACGTTACCAGCGAACTTGGTGATGACGCATAAATCATTATTTGATGGGTCTTTACAAGGTATCTCTCGTACGGATAAGAGCGCGTTCAGCTTCCAAGGTCACCCAGAAGCGAGCCCGGGTCCACACGACGTTGCGCCTTTGTTCGACCAGTTCATTGAAAACATCAAAGCATCTAAAGCCTAAGAAAGAGAGCGGAGCAAAATACTATGCCAAAGCGTACTGACATAAAAAGCGTCTTGATTTTAGGTGCAGGCCCAATCGTTATCGGTCAGGCTTGTGAATTTGATTACTCTGGCGCACAAGCGTGTAAAGCCCTTCGTGAAGAAGGCTTCCGCGTGATTCTGGTGAACTCAAACCCAGCAACCATCATGACGGATCCTGTGATGGCGGATGCCACTTACATCGAGCCAATCGAATGGAAAACCGTTGAGAAAATCATCGAGAAAGAACGTCCAGATGCGGTGTTGCCAACCATGGGCGGACAAACGGCATTGAACTGTGCGTTGGATCTTGAACGTCACGGCGTGCTAGAAAAATACAATGTTGAAATGATTGGTGCGACAGCAGACGCCATAGACAAAGCGGAAGACCGCAACCGTTTCGACCAAGCAATGAAAGCCATTGGTCTTGAATGTCCTCGTGCTGGTATTGCGCATTCCATGGAAGAAGCGTTAGAAGTGCAAGCAGAATTGGGTTTCCCTTGTATCATTCGACCTTCTTTCACCATGGGCGGCACCGGTGGCGGTATCGCATACAACATGGAAGAATTTAACGAAATCTGTACTCGTGGTTTGGACTTGTCGCCAACCAACGAATTGCTCATCGATGAATCGTTGATCGGTTGGAAAGAGTACGAGATGGAAGTGGTTCGTGACAAAAAAGACAACTGCATCATTGTTTGTGCGATTGAAAACTTCGATGCCATGGGTGTTCACACGGGTGATTCCATTACCGTTGCGCCAGCACAAACCTTGACTGACAAAGAATACCAAATCATGCGTAACGCTTCTTTGGCGGTATTGCGTGAGATCGGTGTGGAAACAGGCGGTTCAAACGTACAGTTTGGTATGGACCCAAAAACAGGTCGCCTTGTTGTCATCGAGATGAACCCACGTGTGTCTCGTTCTTCTGCCTTGGCATCGAAAGCAACGGGTTTCCCTATTGCGAAAATCGCCGCGAAATTGGCGATCGGTTACACACTAGATGAATTGCAAAATGACATCACTGGCGGACAAACACCAGCGAGCTTCGAGCCAGCAATCGATTATGTTGTTACTAAAATTCCTCGTTTCACTTTCGAGAAATTCCCAACGGCGAATGACCGCTTAACAACGCAAATGAAGTCGGTTGGTGAAGTAATGGCGATTGGCCGTACTTTCCAAGAATCTATGCAAAAAGCATTGCGTGGTTTGGAAGTCGGTTCTGATGGTTTTAACCCTCAGTTGAATTTCGCCGAAGAAGACAGCAAAGAAAAACTGGCGTATGAATTACGTAATCCCGGTGCAGACCGTATTTGGTACATCGGTGATGCATTCCGCGCAGGCATGAGTGTTGATGAACTTTACGCGGTAACAGGCGTTGATCATTGGTTCTTGGTACAAATTGAAGACTTGATCAAAGAAGAAGCGGCGTTAGCAGACAAAGGTTTAGTTGACCTTGATTACGATGTTCTACGTCGATTGAAGCGCAAAGGTTTCTCCGACTCTCGTCTTGCGACCTTGTTGAACGTCACAGAAAAATCTTTGCGTGAACGTCGCTACTTGATGAATGTTCACCCAGTATACAAGCGTGTAGATACCTGTTCTGCGGAATTCGCAACAGATACGGCTTACATGTACTCAACGTACGAAGAAGAATGTGAAGCAGCGCCAACAGACAAAGACAAAGTCATCATTCTTGGTGGTGGCCCGAACCGTATCGGTCAAGGTATCGAGTTTGATTACTGTTGTGTACACGCGGCGTTAGGTTTACGCGAAGATGGCTTTGAAACCATCATGGTGAACTGTAACCCTGAAACCGTTTCAACGGACTACGATACATCGGATCGCTTGTACTTCGAGCCAGTGACATTGGAAGATGTGCTAGAAATCGTTCGTAAAGAGAAGCCAAAAGGCGTGATCGTACAATTTGGTGGTCAAACACCACTGAAAATTGCGCGTGCGTTGCAGAACGAAGGCGTGCCAATTATCGGTACAACACCAGAGTCCATTGACCGCGCAGAAGACCGTGAGCGTTTCCAAAGCATGATTCAACGCCTTGGTTACAAGCAGCCTCATAATGCGACGGTTCGTAGTGTCGAGCAAGCCGCTGTGAAAGCCGCAGAAATTGGTTATCCATTAGTGGTTCGTCCTTCTTATGTATTGGGCGGCCGTGCGATGGAAATCGTTTATAACGAGAAAGAATTGAATCGTTATATGACGACAGCTGTGAAAGTGTCTAACGATAGCCCTGTCTTGCTTGACCACTTCTTGAATGCAGCGATTGAAATTGATATCGATTGTATCTCTGACGGACATCAAGTGGTGATCGGCGGCATTATGCAGCACATTGAGCAAGCGGGTGTTCACTCTGGTGACTCAGCGTGTTCTTTGCCTCCGTATTCTTTGTCTGCAGAAGTTCAAGACAAGATCCGTGACATGATCAAAAACATGGCATTGGAATTGGGTGTAATCGGCTTGATGAATACACAGCTTGCAGTACAAGATGGCGAAATCTACGTGATTGAGGTTAACCCTCGTGCGTCTCGTACCGTGCCTTTCGTATCCAAATGTATTGGTCGTTCTTTAGCTCAGGTTGCGGCCTTGGTTATGTCTGGTAAAACATTGGCAGAACTTGGATTTACGGAAGAGATTATCCCTTCTTATTACAGTGTGAAAGAAGCGGTTTTCCCATTCAATAAATTCCAAGGCGTCGACCCGATTCTTGGGCCTGAAATGAAATCAACAGGTGAAGTCATGGGTGTTGGCGATAACTTTGCTGAAGCCTTTGGTAAAGCTTTGTTAGGCGGCGGAACTGAACTTCCAACGTCTGGGCGTGCTTTCATCAGTGTCCGTGATATGGACAAAGAAGGTGCGGTTGCTGTTGCGAAACGCTTGGCTGAAAAAGGCTTCGATCTTGTCGGTACAGAAGGCACTGCGAAGTACTTGTCTGACAATGGCGTGAAGGTGACGAAAGTAAATAAAGTGACGGAAGGTCGTCCGCACATTGTGGACATGATGAAGAACGGTGAAATCGACTACATCATCAATACAACGTCTGGTACGCAAGCCATCACAGATTCTTCTTTGATTCGTCGTACAGCATTGCAAGGCAAGGTTTGTTACACTACAACATTGGCTGGCGCAGAAGCGACAAGTTTGGCGATTAGCCTAACAGGTGAAACCAAAGTTAGAAGACTGCAAGATTTGCACTTGGGGAAATAATGAAAAAAGTACCAATGACAGTAGAAGGGGAAGCGCGTCTAAGAGACGAGCTTAACCACCTTAAAACAGTCGTTCGTCCTCGCGTGATTGCTGACATTGCAACGGCACGTGAACATGGCGATTTAAAAGAAAACGCAGAATACCACGCCGCTCGTGAAGAGCAGGGCTTTGCTGAAGGTCGCATTAAAGAGATCGAAGGCAAACTGGCAGATTCACAAGTGATCGACGTGGCGTCTATGACGGCTTCGAAAAAGGTGATTTTTGGTACGACTGTGACGCTTTACAATGTGGACACAGAAGATACCGTCACTTACAAAATTGTTGGCGATGATGAGTCTGATGTAAAAGAGAAGAAAATCTCTTATGCCTCACCTATCGCTAAGGCAATTATCGGCAAGGAAGAAGGCGACGAGATTGTTGTGAAAATTCCAAGCGGTGAAGCCACTTACGAAATTGAGAAAGTTGAATACATCTAATGTAGTTTGATGATCTTTTAAAAAGCCACTTCTGAAGTGGCTTTTTTTGTGGCAAAAGAAACAACTTGTGAGATAAAAAAAGAGCGCTTTGTAGGCGCTCTTTTTGTTTGTGCTGAAAGTTGGTTGTGGCTTATTTTTGATCTGTGCCGCAACAGCCACATTTGTCTTCACCAATCGCTTCCGCCCAATGCTTCAATTTGGACGTTTTACCTATGCCAGGATTGAAGCTGTTCGTTGGGTCGATTTTCTTATAAAAGGTCTTTAGCGTGTCTTTAGCGGCGTATTCATGACCCACATTATGTTCGGCTGGGTATTCAGCGCCTCGTTTATCAAACGTCGCAAGAATCTGTTCTTTCAATGCTTTACTGTCGACACCTTTTTTAACAATGTAGTTTTGGTGCATAACATGGCAGAACAAATGACCGTAATAATATTTACGTTCGATCTGAGCCTCAATTTCTGGCGACAGTGTTTCAAACCACTCTTTCTCATTACGCGGGAAGGCCACGTCGATGGTCATCATGCTGCCCAATTTTGAGCCGTTTAGTCCGTGGTAGCGACCAATCGCGCCTGCCGCCACAAAGCGATGTAAGATGGCTTTATCGCCTTCTTCTGGCGTACATTCAAAGAAGTTGCCTTCTTTGTCTTTGAAAAATTCCGTTAAGTATTCTCGTGCTTCCGCAACGCCGCCATTGCAGGTTTCTATGATCCAATGATGCTCATATTGATCACGGTATTCTTCCATGCGTTTAGGTAAATGATTTGGCCATAGGTAGCTCATATATTGCATTATTCGGTCAGACAATTTGCTTGGTAGGAAAGCAAACTTTCCAGCAATGCGATCTACAACACGCTTCAAACCGAATAACTTTGGAATGTATTTAGAGCCCAGTTTATCGATAACAACAAAGGTGTCTTTACCGTATGTTTTAGAGTCGTCATAACATTGGCTGTGCAGATATTCACCCGATACTGGAAGGTTCTCGAAGTTGCCTAACATATGGCGACGGATGTGGTAAAAGTCTTCTGTATTGTTGGTGCCCACATAGAAAACTTGTTGTTTTTCTGGAATCTCGAAAGTATCCATACGAACCGCGAAGACAGCCAGTTTACCTGCACAACCTGCGGATTCGTGTAAGCGACGACCGTCATTATTAAAGCGAGAAGGTGTGTCAGCGTCCACATCACGAATACGTTCATGATATTCGTTATCGGAAGCACGTTTTTCAGTAAACTCAATGTCTTTTGCTTGGTATCTTTGGTTTTGTAGGTTGGTAAGAATTTCTTCTGGAGAATCACCAAGGTGAATTCCCAAATTGTTGACCAAAGATAAACTGCCGTCCGCTTCGACTTGAGCGAAAAGCGAAAGTTCTGTGTATGCAGGACCACGCTGAACCAGTGCGCCGCCAGAGTTATTACAAATGCCGCCGACGATGGAAGCGCCGATACAAGAAGAACCAATTACTGAATGAGGTTCTCGTCCATACGGTGCTAAGGTTTCTTCTAAACCAAACAGTGTGCTGCCAGCCAAAGCAACGATTTGCTTGCCTTCGTTAATCAATTGAATCTGGTCAATGCGCATCGTGCTTATAACAACGATAGGGCGGTCGTAATCCTTCCCGTCAGGTGTGGAACCGCCTGTTAACCCAGTATTTGCGGCCTGCATAATGACGATAACATCGGCTTCATTACAAGCTTGTAAGACTTTCCAAATCTCTAACAAAGAACTCGGTCGAACAACCGCCAGCGCATCACCAGAACCGAATCGAAAGCCCTTGCAATAAGGCTGCATTTTTTCGCTATCAGTAATGGTATGAGAATGACCTACGAAGGATTTGAGTTTCATTATCAAGGCATGGTTTGTATCGGTCATGGTAGTTCCATTTTGTTAGAGTTGAAGAAACATAATGAAGAGCTGATTATTTTAGCCCAATTTTTCTAGTTTTAATAAAGAAAGAGAGGGGACTTATTTCAGATCAATAGATCTATTCTATGTCATTTCTCTTGATAAATGATAATGAATCTTAAATATGGCAGTGTAGAATAAGCGCTTATTTTTGTTTTGAAAAAGGATGTCTTATGGTTAGTCGTATTCTGTTGTCCAATTCCAATGATCCTCATTTCAATTTGGCTGTGGAAGACTGTATTTTTCGGTCTATGCCAGCGGATCAACGAGTGCTTTTTTTGTGGCGAAATGCTGACACAGTTGTGATTGGTCGAGCACAGAATCCATGGAAAGAGTGCAACTTGAAGAAGATGGAAGAAGACTCTGTTAGCCTTGCTCGTCGTCAAAGTGGTGGCGGAGCAGTGTTTCATGATCTAGGTAACACGAATTTTACTTTTATGGCTGGCAAGCCTGAATACGACAAAGAAGTGTCTACTCGCATTGTTTTAAATGGTTTGAAAAAGCTTGGTATCGAAGGCTACGCCAACGGTCGTAATGATTTGGTGATTGGAGAGGGTGATGAGATGCGCAAATTCTCTGGCTCAGCTTATAAAGAAACAAAAGACCGAGGCTTTCATCATGGGACTTTATTACTCAGTGCAGATTTAAGTCGTTTAGCCAATTACTTAAACCCTGATCCGAAAAAGCTCCAATCAAAAGGCATCACATCTGTTCGTGCTCGTGTGACAAACCTTAATGACATTACACCAGACATTAACCATGAATCGGTATCTGATGCCATCATTGAGGCTTTTTGTGAGCACTTCGGTGAAACGCCGCGTATTGAAATGATTTCTCCAAGCGCTTTGCCTGATCTCCCTGATTTTGTTGAAAAGTTTGAGCAACAACAAAGCTGGGATTGGAACTTCGGAAAATCACCAGAGTTTACACACCATTTGGATGAGCGATTTAAGTGGGGCGGCGTGGAAATTCACTTGAATTTGCAAAAGGCGAAAATAACTTCAGTGCAAACTTTCACCGACAGTTTATTTCCAGACCCTATAGAAGAGTTGGCGAAGCGCCTGATTGACGTCCCTTATCTTCCTGACGCTATTGCGCATTGTGTAGATGAGCTTATTGAGTGTTACCCAAATCATAAGAGTAATTTAGAGGAAATGAAAAGCTGGTTTGTGAAGACAGTTGCTTAATATTCCTTGTGTAATTGCCTGCGGTTCTCAGCTTAGTGAAAACCGCATGGATGATTTACACGCCTTTCTCATTGCCCCATAAATACACATGAAGTTGTGGTAAAACGGTGGCATCGAACCAGCCGCGCTGAATCACCTCATCCACTAAATTCAGCGTTTTCGATGTCAACGTCTCAATGCTTGGTGCCTCTTCTAGCTCAAGATTACAAGGCTGAAGATACAGGGGAAGGCTTGGGTATAAGGTTTTGATTTCTTCTGCCCAGATTAAATCCTTCTCGTCCGCAATGACGATCTTTAAGGTTTTGTCCGCACTTCCTGCTTGCTCTAAAGCGATATCAAAACGCATTTTGTCGAACTTCATTTTGCTGGAAGGCGGCTTTGGACTGAGCGTAAGGTAATCGAGCTCAGCAAACCAAGCGGCACTGACGCTACCTTGGGTTTCCATGGCAAAGGTATAACCTTTCTCTTTCCCTAGTGAAATCAACTCTGATAAATCTTGAATGGCTGGGTTCCCGCCAGACAAGGTCACCAAAATAGGTTTGCCACCGCTTAATACTTCGACTTGATTGAAAACATCTTCAGCAGACATGTCTATCCAATCGTTCTTGTATTTTTTATCCACCGCATGGAGTGTGTCGCACCAACTACAACGATAATCGCAACCACCGGTTCGCACGAACACAGTTGGTGTGCCAATGAGCGACCCTTCGCCTTGTATGGTTGGGCCGAATATTTCTGAAATCGCAATCATGGTCGATACTCCGCCCATGTTTTTGGGGTTTCAGACACGCTTACCGCACTGACTTCTGGCCAGCGGTTCTTGCTCCAATGGTAAAGATGTTGAGCCAAACGTTCAGCAGTAGTGTTCTCAGCGCCAAGCACATCATTCAGATGACGATGGTCGAGCGTTTCATCGATATAGGTTTTGAAATCAGCAAGCTCACGGTAATCCCGAACAAATCCGGTACTGTTCAATGTATCGGAAGCCAGCTCAATGATGACGTCATAATTATGACCATGCAGACGACTGCAAGGGTGAGAATCTGGCAGCCCTTGTAATTGGTGGGAAGCAGAGAATTGGAACGATTTTCGAATACGAAACATAATGCATTGTCCTAATAGGTTAATAACAATGCAGCACAAAGCGCCTAAAAATTTAGGTTCGTGTTTTTTACCTGGTGCTACGACAGGGCCAATATAAGGCGCGCGTAGTATAGCACCTACCAAATATTAAGATCGAGGTTTGTACTTTTACTGTATAGAAGTTTGCTTATTTCAGAGGGATGGTGAGATGGGCGAGATTACTTTTCAAACATTAAAATTGGATCGAAAAACGCGTATTATTACTTGTACTATTTCAACTCGTTTCTAATCAGAAGTAACTTATTATGTCTTTCCCAGTTTGCCCAGAATGCCAATCTGAATATGTTTACCAAGATCAATCCAACCTTGTTTGCCCAGAATGCGCTTATGAATGGAACCCAGATAATATTGATACAGATGAAGACGATATGGCAATTAAAGACGCCAACGGCACATTGCTCACAGAAGGCGATAAGGTAACCTTGATCAAAGACCTTAAAATAAAAGGCAGCTCTCAAGTGCTTAAAATTGGTACAAAGGCTGTTATAAAGCGCTTATTTGATAAAAAAGACCATCAACTGGACTGCCGAGTAGATGGCGCTGGAGAAATGATGGTCACCGCGAAATTCGTGAAGAAAGCGTAATGTGAGTTGAATACGACTTAGTATTAACGCCTTGAGCCGAATAGAGTGTTTATTCGGCTCATAAAAGCGGCATATCTTGAGCCGAATAATGAACGGAAGGAGAATATTCGTTTAGTGAAAAAGGTTTTCAAGTCACCTCAACTATTGGTGAATAGGTTGTTCTAGTCACGAGTTCGATTGACCCAGTAGTTAGGCCTTTGATGACTAGAGGCAATAGCAACGACCAATAACAAATCGCCTCTAATTTGATAAATAATTGAATATGGAAATCGGTTGAGTAGGCATTTATGCGTGACTGCGCTAGTTTTTTGCCATGCCGTTGGGTGTAATTTAATTCGCTCTATTGACGACTCTAGTTCAGCAATGAACCTCAATCCAAGACCTTTATAAATACCGTCATAGTATTTGAAGGCATCATCGAGTTCCCTTTCGGCGATGTCTAAAAATTCTACATTCATTTATATTTACTTAGCACTTCAGACAAGGGCTTAGAGGTTAGCTGCTTTTCTTCATATGCTTCAATGCGAGCGTCAGACTCTTGCGCCCAAATAGCGTTTAGCTCAGCATTCGGTGTATCTAAGCTTTCAAGCAGCTTTTCAACAAGCTCTACGCGTTCGTTCATTGAGAGTGATAGCGCATCTTCAACGATGTTTCTGTTTTCTTGAGCCATTTTATGTCCTCCTCGATTAAGTGAAAGAATAGCACTGAACAGTCATGAGTTGTATCTATCCCAATACTGAATAATTAGCGTAATCGGCTCAAAGCAACTTTTAACCGCTCCAAAGCTATTTTAGGTTTTGGCGACTTGGTTGAGAAAGAATGCTTATACCGCTTTCAGGGTAGCGGCAGGAGTGCGAGGTATGGGGTGTTTTTTGACTAAAGAGAAATTACTCATTTATCGTATCTTTTGATTTAAGATAGCTGACTATTCTAGTAATAGTTTATATTTTAAAGAGACCAGCCTCATATTATCAGAGGGAACACTACAAAAAAGGATTATAGGGAATGTCAAATTTAACAGAAAGTTTGCATATGTTTTGGAGTAATTTCAACAGGATCGTAGAAGCTCAATCGTTCATAGGGGTGGAAATATATAGAGGCGAGTCTATGAATTATGAGGTTCCTTTGGAACCGTCTTTGTTTAGGCTGTACCGAGCAGGTGAATTTGGGATTACTATTCCTTTGTTTGCATTAGAGGAAAGTATGATAGAGGAGTTTAAAAGGCAATCATTCTCTAGTTTCAAAACTCAGCATTTAACACCTAATAATCCGCTTGAATGGTTTACATTAGCCCAACATTATGGTCTTCCTACTAGATTAATTGATTGGACTACTAATCCAATGGTTGCATTATATTTTGCTATCGAAAAAAACGACAATGAAGATGGTTATATTTACTTTAACAATAATATAGAAATTTTTGAGTATGAGTCAGCAGATTCTATAGTTTTTGAAAAGGGAGAGATGTTGATTAATGGTAGATCTTACAATCCTCATCAATATACTATTCTTTCAAATAGATCATTTGATGTAGGTGATGACTCAATCTACGATGAAAAAATAATTTTTCATCGTCCTAAGTATATTGATGAACGTTACTCTAATCAGAGTACAGTTTTGGCATGTCCATGTTCTAAAGATGTAGCTTTTAGCAAGTTTGGTCGAGAAAAAATAGAAATACCCCGCATAATTAAACCCACTTTAAGACGTTATTTAAATAAAATTGGTATAAATTCTGCTTTTATTTATCCAGGGCTTTCCGGTATTGCAGCTAATATTGCAAAGAACTTTTCTGATGAATATGTAGCAATGCCTTTAAGTGAGAGGCGCAAAATGAAGGACTTATTTGATTAGAAGCGAATTGTTTGATGTTATGCGATGAAGTTGTCGGGCTAAAGCCACGACCTACAAAAAGGTCGTTTTCAACGGCAGATTACGCTGCGCTCATCGTGCCCTACGATGTTTCAGAGATAAACAAAAACACCAGCCGAGGCTGGTGTTTTTAGTTCAGTGCTAGAAAGCTAAGTTTCTCTTTTTAAGCTAAGACTGAGCTTTCTTAAAAGCTTGGATCAGTGCTTGAGTTGAGGCATCCAGTGCGCTGTTGTCGCTGTCGCTAACAAGGCGGTTGAAGATGTCTGTTCCCAGTACTTTACCTAGTTCTACACCCCATTGGTCAAATGAATTGATTCCCCAGATTGTACCTTGTACAAAAGTACGGTGCTCGTAAAGAGCGATCAAGGCACCAACGGTTTCTGGTGTCATTTTATCTGTAAGTAGGGTGTTGCTTGGGCGGTTGCCTTTGATGACTTTGTGAGGCGCGATGGCTTCTATTTGGTCATTGCTCGCGCCTGCATCACGCAGTTCTTGTTTGGCTTGTTCAAGTGTTTTACCAACCATAAGTGCTTGTGATTGGCTTAGACAGTTTGCAAACAATTGCGCGTGATGATCGCCGATTGGATTGTGGCTTGCCAAAGGTGCAATGAAATCCACAGGCACAAGGCGTGTGCCTTGATGCAAAAGCTGGTGGTAAGCGTGTTGGCCGTTTGTGCCAGCGCCGCCCCAGATGATTGGGCCTGTGTCGGTTGCTACGCCATCGCCATTCAATAAATTCGCTTTCCCGTTACTTTCCATGTCGAGCTGCTGAATGTGAGCAGGCATGGCGCGTAGGTAATGATCGTAAGGAATTAGAGCGTGAGTTTGTGCATTGTGGAAATTAATGTACCACACGCCAAGTGCGCCCATGATGACAGGTAGGTTTTCTTCAAATGGTGCTGTGCGGAAATGCTCATCCATTTGGTGTGCACCGTCGAGCAGTGCGTAGAAGTTGTCCATGCCAACGGCAATGGCAATCGGTAAGCCAATGGCTGACCAAAGCGAGTAACGACCGCCAACCCAATCCCACATTGGGAAGATGTTTTCTTCCGCCATGCCGAAATCGACGGCTTTCTTCACGTTAGAGCTCACTGCAGCGAAGTGTTTACTTACTGTCTCTTGAGTGCCGCCGTTTGCTAAGAACCAGTCACGTGCCGCGTTCGCATTGGAAAGCGTTTCAAGTGTGCCAAAGGTTTTGGATGCGACAACGAAAAGTGTGGTTTCTGGGTTCATTTGTTTGAGCTTGCCAGTGATGTCGGAGCCATCAATGTTCGCCACGAAATGCACTTTCACCTGTTCTTGGGCGTAAGGTGTTAAGGCTTCTGCCACTACTTTAGGGCCAAGGTAAGAGCCGCCGATGCCGATGGAAACCACGTCGGTGATGTTTTTACCTGTGTAGCCTTTCCATTCGCCACTGTGAAGCTGGGCAACAAAGTCTCCCATTTGCTTTAGAGTCGAGCGAACTTCTTCTAATACATTGACGCCATCGACCATGAGCGAGTCTTGTGCTTGGCTGGCGCGTAGTGCGATGTGCAATACTGAGCGGTCTTCTGTGTTGTTGATGTGAGCGCCGCTAAACATGCCTTTGATGGCTTCTTCTAATCCAGCTTCTTTGGCTAGGTCAGTAAGCAAAGACAATGTTGTATCGTTTGCTCGGTTCTTAGCGTAATCCAGTGTCCAGCCAGCCGCTTGAGCTGTGTATTTTTGAGCGCGTGTTGAGTCCGCTGCAAACAAGGATGACATATCAACAGAGTGCATTTCTTGTTGATGGTCTGAAAGTTTTTTCCAAGCTGTTAATTCTGTCGGTGAGTGCATTGCATTCTCCCTTGGTCGTAAAGTGAATGTTAGGCTAGTTCAAGGCGCAGGTTATCAATTAAACGTGCGCTGCCTAGGTATGCCGCAGCCAAAATGACTAGGCTCTTCTCTTCTTCTGACGGTGTTTGTAAATTATCTTGTGCGCGTATTTCAAAATAATCACGACGGAAACCAGCCGCTTCAAGCTTCTGTTGAGCCTGTTCGCGGATGTCCTCGTGACTCGCACTGTGTGTCATGAGCTGATCTTTTGCCCATAGTAAGGTTTTGTACATTGTCGGTGCAATGTCTCGTTCTTCTTTTGTTAAGTAGCCGTTACGAGAACTCATGGCGAGTCCATCTTCGTTACGCGCTGTGTCTACTCCAATGATGCGAACGTTAGAGCTTAAATCACGCACCATGTCTTCAATCACTTTCAGTTGTTGAAAGTCCTTGTTACCAAATATGGCACAGTCTGGCTGAACCATATTGAATAATTTTGTGACGACAGTGGAAACACCAACAAAATGTCCCGGTCGAGAAGCGCCACATAAAATATCTGACAAACCGATGACTTCAATTTGTGTTTGGCTGCGTTTGCCGTCTGGGTACATTTCTAGCGCATCGGGTGCGAATAAGTAATGGCAACCGTTTGCTTCAAGTAGTTTTTGGTCTTCCGCCAATGTTTTTGGGTAACGCTCCAAGTCTTCGTTGGCGGAAAACTGCATTGGATTCACGAAAATAGAAGACACAATGACATCGCCTTCTTCTGTTGCTCGACGAATCAGAGACATGTGGCCGTCGTGCAAGTTTCCCATTGTTGGTACAAAGACAATGCTTTTGTCTTTAAGTCGCTCAATTTTTAGTGCAGCACGAAGTTCCGCGACAGTGTGGAAAGTTTTCATGATTTGAATCCATGTTCAGGGCCTGGAAACGTCATGTCTTTCACTTCTTTAACATAGGCTTCAAAGGCTTCAGTAATGTTACGGCCGTCGGTTAAAAAGTTTTTCACAAAACGAGGCGTGTGACCAAGATTTAGGCCAATCATGTCTTGTAATACTAACACTTGACCATCTGTATGTGGGCCAGCGCCAATGCCAATGGTTGGCACTGGAACGGCTTCGGTGAGAGTTTTACCGAGTTCGGTTGGAATGCATTCATACAGTAAAATATCAGCGCCAGCATCAACCAACTCTAAAGACTCTTTAAGTAATAAATCCGCGGCTTCTTGGCTTTTGCCTTGAACTTTATAGCCACCAAATTTATGCACAGATTGAGGTGTTAAACCCAAATGCGCGCACACTGGAATGCCGCGCTGGCTGAGCAGTCGAATGGTATCCGCTAACCAGCTGCCACCTTCCAGTTTTACCATGCTCGCGCCAGCTTGCATCAGCTTCGCCGCGTTGTCTAAGGCTTGCTCTGGCTTACTGTAACTCATAAAAGACATGTCGCTGAAGATGAAAGCGTTGGTGTTGCCTCGTTTTACTGCGGCTGTGTGATAACACATGTCTTCGATGGTGACAGGAAGTGTGCTGTCTTGTCCTTGAATAACCATGCCTAAAGAGTCGCCGACTAAAATCATTTCCACACCGGCGGCGTTCATCACATTAGTGAAGGAGGCGTCATAAGCGGTAAGTACGGAAATCTTTTCTTGGTCTGCCTTCATCTGTTTTAGAGTCGATAAAGTCACAGGCTTGGTGAGTTTTCTTTGCGTGTTATCTGAATACATAGTTTATTCTTCTTTGATAAAGACCAAATCGCTGGTATCAAGTTGGTGTAACTGCTCGGTGACGGTTTTGCCGTTGGCCAAGAGCATATCGGGAGCAAGATCACTAAGTGGTTGCATAACAAACCCACGTTCCAACATAAATGCATGGGGTACTGTGAGTCTTGAGTTTTGTATGGTTTCTTGGCCGTACAATAACAGATCTAAGTCGAGTGTGCGTGGCCCCCAATGACGTTCTCTGACTCTTCGTTGCGCTTGCTCAATGTTTTGTAATAAATCGAGTAGCGTAAGAGGAGAAAGTTCCGTCATAAACGTCGCGGCGGCGTTTATGTAGTCAGGTTGATCCTGAGGGCCAACTGGTTTGCTGCCGTAAATAGAGGAAATGCGAACTTGGTGCAAATCCTTGTGTGCTTTTAATGACTCAATGGCGCGGTCAAGTTGCGCTATTGGGTTTTCAAGGTTGCTGCCAAGACCAATATAAACTTGTATCAAAGCAAACTCTCTTACTTGTTCGTGCTGCTAGGTGCGTTATTTTTTATATCGCTGGATGCAGCATTGTTGCTGTTACTTTTCCTACGACGTGGACGACGTTTTTTAGGGCCATCTTTATTGTCGCTTGCTCGAGCGTCGATGCTTTTGATTAAGTCACGTTGTTGTGCTTCGGTAGCATGCTGAAACGCTTCCCACCAATCGCCTAAACCACCCAATTCTGTGCCACTTGCTTCGCGAATTAACAGGAAGTCAAAGCCAGCGCGGAAACGTGGGTGCTCTAATAATAAAAATGCGCGCTTGCCGTAGCGTTTTGGTAGACGGAATTGCATGTCCCAAATCTCACGCATTGGCGTAGAGAATCGACGAGGAATCGCCGTTGATGCGACTTGGTTGTCTAACACCATACTCGCTGCTTGATGTAATGCAGGCGTTGCGGGCATACCTTGCGCAAGAAACTCTTCATGGCGTAATGCCACACTTGGCCAAAGTAACACAGCGTAGAGAAAATAAGGCGCTGTTGTTTTACCGCTTTGAATACGATTGTCTGTATTGCGCAAACCCTGAAGAATAAACGCTTCAGGATTAATGTCGTCTCGTTTCCAACCACTTTTTAATAACGCTTCCGTGTCTGGAAATAAATAACGGAATAGACCATATTCTCGCAACAGTTCAAAGGTCTTGATGCCATTGCCGCTGCCCATGAGTTTTAACACTTCTTCAAACAGGCGTGCTGGTGGAATGTGATCCAGTAAATGCGCCATTTCTTTGATTGGTGCAGCCGTGCTTGGATCAATTTCAAACCCCAGCTTGCCTGCAAATCGTATGGCGCGAAGCATTCTAACGGGGTCTTCTTGATAACGCTTGCGAGGGTCGCCAATGATTCGAATGACTTTGTTCTCGATGTCTTTTAAACCACCGCAATAATCATGAATGCTGAAATCTTGGACATTGTAATACAAGGCATTAAAGGTGAAATCTCGGCGTTCCGCATCTTCTTCGATACTGCCATACACATTGTCGCGTAATAACATGCCGTGAGTCGAGCGAGCAGAGTCTTTGCCTTTCAGGGATGTTTGACCTTTGTGTACACTGTCGTTGTCGTCTTGTGCGGAATTTGCTCTGAACGTTGATACTTCAATAATTTCACGACCAAAAGTCACATGTACGAGGCGGAAACGGCGACCAATTAATCTGGAGTTTGAAAAGGTCGCGTGAACCTCTTCTGGTGTGGCATTAGTGACCACATCAAAGTCTTTTGTTTTGGCGCCAATAAGGTGATCTCGAATACAGCCACCGACAAGGTATGCGTCGTAACCTGCTTTATTTAAACGATATAAAACCTTAACCGCATTAGGGCTTAAATTTTGTCGAGATAAGCTGTGGTTATTGCGAGGTATAACGATAGGGTAAGACTGATCCTCTGGAGAGGTAAACAGTGAGGTAGCTTTACGTACCAGAGTTTTGAATCCTGTAAGCATTAGACAACAAATTTATAAGTTAACGATGGCAGACATTCTACACGTGATGTCATGAATTTACACGAATAATGGCTTTGTTTTAAGCAATTGATGTGGAGATTGTGTTGCAAATTGAGAGGGGAATGTTCAATGAGAAAAGGTGTTATTTACCTTAAGTAAATAAAATAATCGCTTTGGATACATGAAGATACGAGTTCCGAAAACAAAGTCAGTGCTGCTTCTGCAGTTCTACTTAAATTTTATTTTTATTATTGCATTGTTTTCATTGCCCTAAGGGCTTTTATATCTAAAAAAATCAATTATCCAAAGCGATTTTCCATCCATGACCTCAAATTTTATTTTTATTTTAAGAGGTCACGGTGTTCTTATGTTTTATTTTTATTTTTAAGAACTTACATACGACGACTAACTTATTCTTATTTTTCGTCAATCTTATTATCGTTGTGCCATGTATAAGGCATTTGTTGTGCCAAAAATACTAAATTACTGATTTTATTAAGATTAAAGAAAGTTTAGTGCACTTTTTTTACGTTTTATGTTTTTCGTTTTGTGTATTTTAGTATCAAGTGTTACTGGTTTGGTGTTACCTTTTTAGGTATTGTTAATTTTTGTCGTCTTTCCCATAAGCTTTTTCTTGATATGCCCAAGGATTGTGCAAGCTGGGTTTCAGTCATCTCGTGTTGGTGCGTAAGAACAAAATGTTTTAAGTAGTCGTCCAGTGTGGTACCCGTGGCCATTTGCGTATTATGCGGTGTATTGGTGTTTTGCGTTGGGGGTTGAGAGGCAAGTTTTAGGTTTGCTGCTTCTACTTTATTTGCAGGGCTTAAGATAACCGCTCTTTCTATTGCGTTTTCTAGCTCCCTTACATTGCCGGGCCAATTGTGTGAGCGAATGGCTTTGTCGAACGCTTTGTTGTAATGGTAAGTCGGCATGTTGTGTTTACGACAGGCTTTCTCTAGTAAAGCTTCTGCTATTAGTGAGATGTCGTCACCAC
This sequence comes from uncultured Marinomonas sp., assembly GCA_938009755.1. GTDB lineage: Bacteria > Pseudomonadota > Gammaproteobacteria > Pseudomonadales > Marinomonadaceae > Marinomonas. The sequence goes on along the minus strand of CALLIL010000027.1, from coordinate 17,217 downwards.
GATCTCTAAGAGGTGGTAATAGAAGTTCCATTACGTACAGTCGGTAATATAAATCCTCTCGAAAGGTTCCCTTTTTAACCATGTCGAACAGATCTCTGTGAGTGGCGGCAATGAGCCTGATGCTGACTTTCTTGTATTCTGTGGCACCGACTCGACGTACTTCGCCTTCTTGCAGCACTCTTAGTAATCGCGCTTGCGCTTCGAGCGGTAATTCACCAATTTCATCAAGGAAAAGAGTGCCTTTGTCGGCTGTTTTTATGAGGCCGTCATGGGCTGCTGTCGCGCCTGTAAAAGCGCCTTTCTCATGACCGAAGAGCTCTGATTCTATTAGGTTTTCTGGGATGGCTGCGCAGTTGATGCTGACGATTTGATTGTGTCGTCTTAGGCTGGCGTTGTGTATGGCTTTGGCGACCAGTTCTTTACCTGTTCCGGATTCTCCTCGGATGAGGGTTGTGGCGTCTGTAACGGCAATTTTCTGCATGTCCGAGAATAGGCTAAGCATGGCAGGACATTCACCGATGATTTCACTTTGTAGGGCATCCAGTTTTATGGAGTCGAGCTCGTTATGTGTGTCGTTGTTTGGTGTCGCAGATGTGCTGTCGTTTCTGGTTTGTTCATTTGCTTCTAAAGCGTTTACGACATGTTTTAGTAGTGTTTCTGAGTCGGTTGGCAGTGGAAGGTAATAGATTGCGCCTTGCGCCATGCAGCTGACGCCTGTGCTTAAGCTCGCTCTGGCGTCTAGGACAATATGGCGCGGTGTTTCTGGCAGAGCGGTGCTGTTCTTATCCAGTGTATTGATACTTTCTTGGTCGATCAGCAATAGGTCAAAGTCGGAGATCTCGTAATATTTATTGGCTTGTTCTAGCGTGTCGCAGGTGTTGATTTGAAAGCCGTATCGAGACAACCACTTTTCAGACTCTTTAAGAAGGGAGTTGAATGGGCAAATGATCATAACGCTGTGCATAAGTGTCACCTCTTGTAACTGATGTAACGATTATACACATGAGCGGATTTTTGAGTCGAGTAAGCTTATGTAGGTTTTTCGGGCGTCAGATAAAGTAGTGGTCTTGTTCTTCAAGGCGAAGGTGTTGAATGCCTTTGAGTTTGTTGGGTTCCCAAGATTGTATGGCGAGATTTAGGGCTTGAGAAATTGTGGTAACAGCGTCTAAATCAATTTTTAAATAGTACAAAGCGCGCAGTAATGTAGGTAAATCGCCATTGATAATAGGTTTTGCGTGATTTTGCTTGCTGATTTTTTCACCCATGTTGTTGGTGATTAATGGAATGTGGCAAAGGTTTGGGGCGTTCCAACCGAACAAACTGTAAAGATGGAGTTGTTGTGCTGTGGTGTCGATTAAGTCCGCGCCTCTAACAAGGTGGGTTATGGATTGTTGGTGATCGTCGACGACGACAGCAAGCTGATAGGAAAAATAGTCGTCTTTGCGTTTTAAAATCGGGCACGTGTTTTTTAAATCCTCAACAAACGTCAGTTTGCCTTGGATTGGGTCGTGGTACGAATAAATGATATCGCTGGCTTTTAAGCGCCAAGAATGAGGTTCGTTTATTGTGCTGTTACATTGATGAGGGTGGAAACCTTGGTATTTGGATAAGGATTGTCGAGTGCAGTTGCAAGGAAAAACACGTTCTTGTGTTTTTAAAATAGACAAATAGTGTTCGTAGGTCTCTGTGTGGTTGCTTTGTACGCGAACAGTTTCATCTGAAAAAAGCTGATAACTGTTTAACGTGTTGAGGATTTGTTCGGAAAAGAGTGTTTTGCAGCGAGTGCCATCCACATCTTCGATGCGAACAATCCAGTCACCGTGGTGCTTTTTTGCGTCCAAATAACTCGCTAATGCGCTGACTAGCGAGCCAAAATGGAGAGGGCCGGTTGGCGAAGGTGCAAAGCGGCCACGATAATGAGTCGACATTTTTTGCGGTGTTTTAACCTACAGAATCAGCCTGCTAAGCAAAAATGCTAGCCGCCGACTTGTCGCTCTTTGATTTCAGCTAAGGTTTTGCAGTCAATGCACATGGTTGCTGTTGGTCGAGCTTCCAAGCGGCGAATGCCGATTTCGATACCGCATTCATCACAGTAGCCGTAATCATCTGAATCGATCAGCTCAATAGTCTGAGAGATTTTTTTAACCAATTTTCGCTCACGGTCACGTGCGCGTAATTCTAGGCTAAATTCTTCTTCTTGGCTGGCGCGATCGTTTGGATCTGCGTAGTTAACCGCTTCTTCTTTCAGGTTATTTACCGTGCGGTCAACTTCTTCCATTAAGTTCTGCTTCCAGTTAAGCAAAATGCTTTTAAAGTGCGCCAACTGGTTCTCGTTCATGTATTCTTCGTCATCCTTAGCAACGTAAGGAGTGAAGTCTTTCATTAATGAATCAGGGTTCATTTCTGGCATTGCATTGCCTCACTTCGCAGGTGTCCCTTTATGGTAACCTGTAAACAAATAAGATTAATGGTTTATTTTTCGGCCGAGAACTTACCAGATAATTTGAAGGTTAACCACACTTTTTTGTACGAAAATTTATGAAATATATGAGTTAAGTAGAGAACACGGAATGAAAAAGCACAAATTAGCGTCAAGAGTTGAGGCCATTTCCCCTTTTCAGGTAATGGCAATTTTGGAGCGCGCGAAGGCGTTAGCGGCTCAAGGCGAAGATGTTATACATCTGGAGATCGGTGAGCCTGACTTTGTGGCCGTGGATGCGGTCCGCGATGCGGGCATTGATGCCATCCAACAAGGGAAAACAGGCTATACCTCAGCGACTGGTTTGCCTGAACTGAAAAAAGCAATCAGTGACGATTACGCCAATCGATATCAGGTTAAGGTTGCCCCAGAGCGCATTATCGTTACGCCAGGAGCCTCTGGCGCATTGATTTTGATGGCGTCTTTAATGGTGGAGTCCGATGACGAAGTGATTATGCCTGATCCTTGTTATCCGTGTAATCGACACTTTTTGGTGCAAACGGGCGCCAAAGCAAAGTTGCTTGAAACAGACGCTGAAAGCGCCTTTGAATTAGATCTCGATACGTTATCGAATCATTGGCAAGAAAACACATCGGGTGTTTGGTTGGCGTCTCCGTCGAACCCGACGGGTGCGGTATTGAGTCGTGAATACCTTTCTAAGGCATGGACGAAGGTTCAATCATTGGGTGGGCATTTGCTTGTCGATGAAATTTATCAAGGTCTGGTTTATGAAGGGGAAGATTTCTCCGCGCTCTCGATTTCCGATGATATTTTTGTGGTGAACAGTTTTTCTAAATACTTTGCTATGACCGGTTGGCGATTGGGGTGGTTGGTTGTGCCTGAATGGGCAATTGAAGGTGCGACTAAGTTGGCTCAGAATTTATTCATATCTGCGCCAACAGTGTCTCAATATGCCGCGATAAGTGCTTTTAAACCTGAGGTGATGGCTGAGTGTGAGGCGCGTCGTGAATCGTTGAACCGTCGTCGTTTGACTCTGTTGTCTGGTTTGAAAAAAATTGGTTTGCCTGTGGTCGCGCCAGCGCAGGGTGCTTTTTATGTGTATGTGGATGTGTCGAAAGTAACCGATGATGCGATGTTGTGGTGTTTGGCTCTGTTGGAAAGTGAAAAAGTAGCTTTAACACCAGGGGCGGATTTTGGTGTTAAAGATGCTCACAAGTACGTTCGATTTGCCTACACGTGTGATGAAGACCGATTGCAAGAGGCGCTGATGCGGATTGCTCGATTTATGTCTTAATGGATCAAACATTGGTACGCACCCCAAACAAAAAAGCGAGCCGCAATATGGGCTCGCTTTTTTGTTTGCTCTCGTTAATTTAACCTCTGCGCCGCATTAATAATACGCCGATGAATAAACAGGCTCCGATAGGAATGGCGACGCCAATAACTGGAGGGAAATCTATGGCAACACTCATTCGTCCGAATAAGTTGAGAGCATTTTGAAAGGCGATACCAATAATGACGCCAGAGAAAATTCGACCGCCCATAGTTGATGACCTTAATGGGCCGAACACACTTGAAAGAGCAACTAATACAAGGGCAAGGGAGCCAATTGGTCTAAGAGTGGTTGTCCAAAACTCAAGCTCATATTGGGACGCATCGAGATGTTGTTGCTTCAAATAGTGCTGGTAGCTTAACAATTGGCTCAATGACAAAGTTTCCGCTTCTTGTGACGCTAAAAATAAATGCTCTGGTTTTATGCTGACATGCCAGTCCTGAGTGTTGGTGGTTTGGGTTTCTACTCGGTCGTCATAAAAAATACTTTCTTTGACGTTGTTGAGTTGCCATGTAGAGCCTTGCTGGTGTTCTGCACTGGTGGCGACTTTAACGTGCTTGAGGGCTTGTTCGTCAGGGGAGAAAATCTGGACGCCGTAAAGTTTGCCTTCTTTGTCTGCGGCATCAATATAAACAAAATCGCCTTCCGCCTTGAGCCAAACTCCACCTGTTAGTGAGAAGTTACCGCTTTCTTGGTTTTTGAATTTCTCAATTAAGTTGGCTTTTTGTGCCGCGGCTGGAGCAACGTATTCGGAAATTCCCAAGCCAATTAACGAGATGAATAATATCGGTTGGCAGGCAGCAAACCCAATACGCCAGATTGGCATGCCAGCTGCGCGCATGACGGTAAGTTCAGATGTGGCTGCCAGTGTGCCTAATCCCATCAGTGTTCCGATTAATGACGCGATAGGGATGTATTCAGCAAACTTTCCTGGCAGGCGATAGAGAATGACTTGGAGTAATGATTGGATAGTGTAGTTGTCATTTATTTTCTTTGCTTGCTCTATAAATGTTAACGCAAAGTCTAAGCCTAATAGTACAAAAGCGACCACTAAAAAAGCCCATAAGGTACTACTGGCAATGTATTTGTCTATTTTGCTCATGGTGAGTTACTCATTTAAACCTGTACGAGGCAGCTTGGCTTTGCTGCGTTGGAAGACTTGGTTGTACTGTAAAAAGAGGATGAGCCCGATGACAATAAAGAGTCCATGAATCCACCATAAGCCGACTTCAATATTGATATGGCCTTTTTCTAAAGCCGCTCTTCCCCAAATAAGCAGAGCAATGTACACAATCATTAATAAAATGGCTGGAAGCATTTTGAAAAAGCGACCTTGCCTTGGATTTACTTGGCTTAAAGAAAGGCCTATAACTGCCAAAATTGGGATAATAGCGACTAAGGAAATACGCCATTGTAATTCGACTTTATCAAGTAGCCTGTCGCTTTTTATTAGCGTTAATGTGCTCTGGGCATAAGGTTCGTCAATTATGCTGGTGTTCGCGCCTTTCATGCGTACTGCGTAGGTGTCAAACTTTGTGATTCTGTATTCTGATGTGCCGGGTTGACCTTCGTATTGAGTGCCGTTTTTAAACACGAGATAGCTTTGATTGTTTTCGGAAGGAATACGTACTTGTTCGGCGTAAGACGCAAACGTTTGTGTTGGTATTTTCTGGCCTTTCTTCGTAACAATATCTGATAGAAAAATATCGTTCATCCAGCCATCTGAAGTGAAACTATCAATATAAGTAGTGCGTTGGCCTCGGCCTTCAAAACGACCTGGAATAAGTAGGTCAAAAGCCGAAACTTGTTTTTGCTCTTGTGCTGCTTGTGCGGCCTTATATTCACTGGTTGGTGCAAGCCAAAAATTCAGCGTCATGCTAAAAACACTGACAATGCCTGCGATACCAAGTGTGTAGGCTGCGAGCTTTAATTTACTTATGCCACTGGAAAACAGAACAGACATTTCGTTTTCTATGTACAAACGGCCAAACGCTAACAGTAGAGAGAGAAAAAAGGCTAAGGGTAAAATCATTTGGATAAAGCTTGGTGTGTGATATCCAAGAATGACAAAAAGAAATTCGAAGGTCATTTTGCCTTCGGTGATGCGACCTAAATATGAAGAAAACTGGCTGCTTAGAATAACCAGCAGCAAAATGAGTGTCACACCAGATGTTGACACTAGCACTTCTTTCGCTAAATATCTGAATAGTCTCAAAGTCACCTCTGGATGAATTCTACTTTTTTACGCGTAGAGTTGATTACATTTCGAAAGGCCCCATTATCTCGTGGTAAGAAGGACATTATCCAGTTTTTTTTGAAAGTTATTTGCTTGAGGGTTTTTTCATGAATATGGCGCTATTTGATCGCTTATCTACAGTACAAGCAGATTTGCTTGTTGCTTTTGTTCCTACAGAAGGCGCATTGCCTGAATCTACCGCATGGATTGATGAAAACGTTGCTGGGCAAATTTCCCAGTTACGTGACTCTGCCGTTTTTAAAGGTAGTGTGGCACAGACATTATTGCTTCCAATTATGACGCAAGATTTTGCGCAAGCTGTTTTGTTGGTTGGTATTGGTAAAGACGCTGAATTGAGCGATATGCAGGCTCGTAAAGTGGTTGCGGCAGTTGCGGCTCAAATTAAAGGTTTGCCTTATGAATCTGTTGCGGTTGCCAGCGCGGCATTGGCCTTAAAAGGGCGCTCTGAATCAGACGTTGTTGCATTGGTGTCTCAATGGTTAAACGAAGGTTTTTATAACTTCCTTGGCTTTAAAGAAAATGATGCAGAGAAAACAACCAAGGTGACGTCTTTGTTGATCCAAGGTTCGGATGAAGCGGCACTGGCGATAGGCACGGCAACGGCAAGCGGTTCGGCGTTTGCTCGTCAGTTAGGTAATTTGCCTGGCAACGTATGTACACCAAGTTATTTGGCGTCAAAAGCGCAGCACTTAGCAGAAGAGTTCTCTATCGATGTTGAGTTGTTAGATGAATCTAAAATGGATGAATTAGGCATGAATTGCCTATTGTCTGTCGGGCACGGCAGCGATCAGCCAAGCTATTTGATCGTCATGCATTACCGTGGTGGCGAAGAAGGCGATGCGCCTCATGTCTTGTTAGGAAAGGGAATCACTTTCGATACGGGTGGTATTTCATTGAAACCTGGCGCGAAAATGGATGAAATGAAATACGACATGTGTGGTGCGGCAAGTGTCTTCGGAACGATGAAAGCCATTTGTGAATTGAAGCCTAAGCTTAACTTCACGGCTGTGGTTGCGGCGGCAGAAAACATGCCGAGCGCTCGTGCGACGAAACCGGGCGATATTGTGAAAACGATGTCCGGTAAAACCGTTGAAATTTTGAATACAGATGCAGAAGGGCGTTTGGTATTGTGTGATGCGTTGTCATACATCGAACGTTTTGAACCGAAATCTGTAGTCGATATTGCTACTTTGACGGGCGCGTGTGTTGTGGCTTTGGGCAGCGTGAATTCTGGAATGTACGCTAATAACGATGACTTGGCTTCTGAGTTGAAGGCGGCGAGTCAAACAGCAGCGGACAAAATCTGGCAAATGCCATTAGATGAAGAATATCAACAACAACTGGACAGTAACTTTGCGGATATTGCTAACATTGGTGGTCCAGAAGCTGGCTCAGTAACGGCCGCTTGTTTCTTGTCTCGTTTTACGGAATCTTATCCTTGGGCGCATTTGGACATTGCTGGTACAGCGTGGTCTGGTGGTGCGAACAAGGGTGCGAGCGGTCGACCAGTGGCGTTATTGACTCGTTATTTGTTGGCGAAAGCATAATCTAAATAGATTGTCTTTCTCGTGATCCAAAAAAGCAGTGATGGCTTCTATCGCTGCTTTTTGTGTTTATGCCGTCATACTCGTTGATGTAGAAGGTGGACTTTTATTTTTGACAGTGCGACAGTGACAAAATAGATAAAAGGCTTATATTGAACAAAACTGAGCCTAACTTTCGTGTTTTATTTTCTTATAAATGGTTTTTCTTATGTCAGATTTAATAGCGCAACGAGATGATGCATTTGAGCCGGATGAAGACGCATTGGCAGCGGCTTTGCGGAATCAGGATGATATTCCCATCTTGATGGATGTGGTTGCGGATCAAGTCGATGAGGAAAAGTCAGAAGTCGAAGAGGCGGAAGTTGAAGAGACTGCCGCCCAAGAAACGAATGAAGAAGGTCCGAAAGAAAGTGTTGTAGAAAGTATTGAGGCACAAGGCGTAAGCCAAGAAGCGTATTTCGAAAAGGTTTTCGGTGAGCGTTCTAAGGCGACAGAATCTAATGAAACTTTAATGCATGGCGATGCTTTGGAATCTGTCGATGCTGAGTTAGGGGCGATTGAGTTCGGTGAGATGGTGCTTGACGATATTCAGCCTGACGTCGTTTTTTCAGAAGAACAAGATGTTACAAAAGAGTTCAGCGATGAGCAGGAAGTCGCCACTCAACAAGGCTCTGAATCTTCTGACGACAGTGTCGAAGATATTGCTCTTGTCGCTCAAGAAGCAGACCAAACAAATGCAAAAGCAAAAGAATATACAGAGGATCTTGTGGCGAAAGCGATTGCTGATGTATTGGAAAAACGCTTGCCTGATTTAATAGCAGAAGTCATGGGCGCGCTGCAAACCGCAGAAAACTCGAAGCCAAAATAACCTTTTAAACGCAAGTGGAAAGCAATGCATTGCATTTATCCTGCTCGCCTTGTTCTTTATCTTGTAATGACACGTTATAATCCCGTAAATATTTTAATTGACCGCCAAATAAGAGCTTTAAGACACCCAATGGAAAAAACTTACCAACCTCAGAGTATTGAACAGCCTATTTATAAACGTTGGGAAGAGAGTGGTTATTTCACTCCTCAAGGCAACGGTGACCCTTTCTCGATCATGATTCCACCGCCAAATGTCACCGGCAGTTTGCACATGGGGCATGCATTTCAACACACCTTGATGGACGCGATGATTCGTCGTGAGCGTATGAAAGGCAGCCGAACATTGTGGCAACCAGGTTGTGATCACGCAGGTATTGCTACGCAAATGGTGGTTGAACGCCAATTGGCGGCACAAAACATTACTCGTCATGACCTTGGCCGTGAAAAATTCCTAGAAAAAGTGTGGGAATGGAAAGCGGAATCTGGCGGTACGATTTCAGATCAAATGCGTGTTCTTGGTGACTCTGTTGCGTGGGATAAAGAACGCTTCACTATGGATCCAGGCATGTCTGCGGCAGTACAAGATGTGTTTGTTCGCTTGTATGACGAAGGTATTATTTATCGTGGTCAGCGTTTGGTGAATTGGGATCCTGTATTACATACGGCGATTTCTGACCTTGAAGTGACGTCAGAAGAAGAAAATGGCTTCATGTGGTATTTCCGTTATCCATTAGCGGATGGCGTTAAGACGTCGGAAGGCAAAGATTACATTGTGGTAGCGACTACGCGACCTGAAACCATGTTTGGTGATGCGGCGGTCGCAGTTGCACCAGACGATGAGCGTTTCACTGCTTTGGTTGGTAAAGAAGTGGATTTGCCATTGGTTGGTCGTCGAATTCCAATCGTAGCAGATGAATACGTTGATAAAGAATTTGGTACAGGGTGTGTGAAAATCACGCCAGCGCACGATTTCAATGACTACGAAGTGGGCAAGCGCCACGATATGCCATTGATTAATATTTTGACGGACGACGCAGCGATCAATGATACCGCGCCTGAAAAATACCGTGGCATGGATCGTTTTGATGCGCGTAAAGCGGTTGTGGCCGACTTTGATGCGTTGGGCTTATTGGAAAAAGTAGTCGACCACAAATTAAAAGTGCCTCGTGGTGAACGAGGTAACACAGTGATTGAACCTTATTTGACTCAGCAGTGGTATGTTGCGGTTGAAAGCTTGGCTAAGCCTGCTATTGAAGCGGTTGAAAACGGCGATATTCAGTTCGTTCCAAAACAGTGGGAAAACACCTACTTTGCGTGGATGCGTGATTTACAAGATTGGTGTATTTCTCGTCAGCTTTGGTGGGGACATCAAATTCCTGCTTGGTACGATGCCGATGGCAAGTTCTATGTTGGTAAAAACGAAGCGGAAGTTCGTGAAAAACACGGCTTGGCCGCTGATGTTGAGCTGACTCAAGACGAAGATGTATTAGACACTTGGTTCTCTTCCGCACTATGGACCTTTGCAACACAAGGTTGGCCAGAAGAAACACAAGATTTTGCAGAATTCAGTGAGTCTGATGTGCTGGTGACAGGTTTCGACATTATCTTCTTCTGGGTAGCCAGAATGATCATGATGACGTTGAAGTTCACTGACAAGGTTCCTTTTAAGACGGTGTATATTACGGGTCTGATCCGAGACGAAAACGGCGATAAGATGTCGAAATCGAAAGGGAATGTGATTGATCCTCTTGATTTGATTAACGGTATTGACCTTGAATCGCTTGTTGAAAAACGCACGTACGGCATGATGCAGCCTCGTTTGGCGGCGAAAGTAGAAAAGAATACGCGCGCAACTTACCCAGAAGGGATGCAGGCTTATGGTACAGATGCATTGCGCTTTACGCTTTGTTCTTTGGCGTCTGGCGGGCGTGATATTCGATTCGATTTGAATCGTTTAGAAGGCTACCGTAATTTCTGTAACAAAATTTGGAATGCCACTCGTTATGTCTTGATGAACACAGAAGATCAAGATTGTGGACAAGATGGTGCTGAGGTTGAATTATCCCTCGCGGATAAATGGATTATTTCCCGTTTGCAGCATGCAGAAGACGCTGTAAATCGTGCTTTTGATACACACCGTTTTGATTTGGCTTCTCAGGCTCTGTATGAATTTATGTGGCACGAGTATTGTGATTGGTACTTGGAATTGTCTAAGCCTGTTCTTTGGGATGAAAACGCAACGCCTGCACAATTAACAGGAACGCGCCGTACTTTGGTTCGAGTGTTGGAAGCGTTCTTGCGCCTTGCTCACCCAATGATGCCATTCTTAACAGAAGAGATTTGGCAAAAGGTGAGTCCTTTGGCTGGCGTTGAAGGTGATTCTGTTATGTTGGCTCAATACCCTGAGGCAGAAGACAGTAAAAAAGACGACGTGGCCGAAGCCGATGTTGAGTGGTTGAAAGGCGTTATCGAAGGCATTCGTAATATACGTGGAGAAATGAATATTGCACCTTCTAAGCCGTTGTCTATTTTGTGCCGCAATGGTTCAGAGCAAGATAAATTGCGCCTTGATGCAAACTTAACTTTCTTACAAACCTTGGCTAAGCTAGACACGGTGACTTGGCTAAATGAAGGCGATGATGCGCCTATGTCAGCAACGGCTTTGGTTGGTGATATGGAAGTATTAGTGCCAATGGCTGGCCTGATTGATAAAGACGCAGAATTGGCTCGTTTACAAAAAGAAATTGATAAAGCAACAAAAGACCTGCAACGTATTCAAGGTAAGTTATCAAATGATAGCTTTGTCGCGAAAGCGCCAGCGGACGTTGTGGAGAAAGAGCGCGCTAAATGCGACGACTTGCAATTAACCGTTAACAAACTAGAAGAGCAAAAAATAAGCATTGAGTCTTTGTAGATGAATGATGGTTGAAGACCAGAAAAGGTTTTCAGTTTTACGCTTACTTAAATAAAAATAAAAAAGAGGCGAGGTAATGGAAAGATTAACTGGAAAGGTTAAATGGTTTAATGACGCCAAAGGAATGGGTTTTATTAAAAGGGAAGAAGGCAATGATGTCTTTGTTCATTATAAATCGATTGTCTGTGATGGGCATAAATCTTTAAGAAAAGGTCAAGCTGTTAGCTTTCTTTTGTCTGAAACAGAGTTTGGTGTGCAAGCGTTGGAAGTGCGAGTAGAGCAAGAAGTGCAAGTGGCGCCGACAGCGCCACTACACGATCCAGTCTAAGCTGATTCTTTTAACATATTGCGAGCGAGTTTTACAAAGTCGATAGGGGTTAAAATTCCAACCAACTTATTGTCTTGTGTGACTGGTAAGCTACCGTATTTGTAATCAATAAAATGATCGGCAGCAACGCTTAGCTCTGTTTCAGGGCTGAGTGTTTGCATATCTTTCGTCATGACATTGGCAATAGGAGTTTGTTGCTCTTTTTTCGACAACTGTTGTGTTCCAAATTGACTGACTAAATGAAAGGCATGACGTAAGTATTCTCGTTGAGTTAGCATGCCTACCCATTCGTCGTCGTCATTGACGATTGGGATGTTGCGAATTTGTTTTTCTTGCATCAAGGCTTTGGCACTCGCCAAAGAGTCGGTTTCTTTTAGTGTAATCAAATTTGTGACCATAAGGTCTACCACTGTTTTCATAAACGAAGTCTCCTTGAATATATTTCTCTGTTAAGTGCTTTACCTTATTGTAAAATCTCTCACAATTAAACTTCAGTGTAGATTGTGTCACCGCATAATAGCAATTTATTCCCACTTCTCTAGCTAAAGGCGAATCGTTAAATGAAAGATGAAGACTGGATGGCTTTAGCTTTGAAGCAGGCTTCAAAGGCAGCATCAGAAAATGAAATTCCAGTCGGTGCGATTGTTGTATTAGAGGGAGAAGTGGTAGGTGAAGGCTATAATTCTCCGATTTCATTATGTGATCCAACCGCACACGCCGAAATTCAAGCCATTCGAATGGCATGTAAAGCGGTTGGTAATTATCGTTTACCGAATTCCACGTTATATGTCACGTTAGAGCCTTGTTCAATGTGCGCGGGTGCGATTGTTCATGCTCGTATTGGTCGCGTGGTATATGGCGCGACGGAGCCTAAAAGTGGAGCGGTGGTGAGTCAAGGGCGTTTTTTTGATGCGCCTTTTTTAAATCATCGCGTCGAAGTGACAGAAAACGTGTTGTCCGAACAGGCGTCAGTGCAATTAACCGAATTCTTTCAAATGCGTCGTGAGCAAAAGAAGAAATTAAAAGAGTTGGCTAAAAAATCACTTTAACCACTTTTTTTCATTAATTCGCACAGAAATTTCAGACTCTACTGGCCTCTATTTGCCTCATTGATTTAAAATACCGCAGCATTTCCCCCAAAACTACAAAATGAGGCAATACTCAACATGCTAACCCTGCATGGTTCCGCAGCGCTATCAGCGTTTCGCAAGGCAAAGTTATTGGCCAATATGAAAGCATCTGTTGCATCGGTTACCGATGTGGATGCTCAATTTCTCCATTTCGTGGAGTTGGTTGATCGTCAAACACTTACGACTGAACAAGAAGCCGTTCTTGAACGCGCTTTGGCTTACGGTCCTAAATCTTCCCAAATTCACTCGTCTGAACAAAGCGTGTTGGTGGTTCCTCGTTTAGGAACTATTTCACCTTGGTCATCTAAAGCGACGGATATTCTTCATAACTGTGGATTGTCATCTGTGTCTCGTGTTGAACGTGGCGTGGAATACTTTATTCACAGCTCTCAGCCATTAACGCTTGAAGAGTTAGATCTGTTGTCGATGATTCTTCATGATCGAATGACTGAAAGCGTGCTTCCGGCATTAAGCGACGCAAGCAGTATGTTCTCTCATGCAGAACCTGCACCAATGGCAAGTGTTGATGTGTTGGCTGGTGGCCGTGCAGCGTTGGTTGAGGCAAACCAAACGTTAGGCTTGGCATTGGCAGACGATGAAATTGACTACCTTGTTGAGTCGTTTGTTGAATTGGGTCGTAACCCAATTGATATTGAATTAATGATGTTCGCACAGGCGAATTCTGAGCATTGTCGCCATAAAATTTTCAATGCATCGTGGACGATCGATGGCGAAGAGCAAGAGCGCTCTTTGTTTAAAATGATTAAGAACACACACGAGCATAATTCAGAAGGTACTTTGTCGGCTTATAAAGACAACGCGGCCGTGATGGAAGGGCATTTCGCTGGGCGCTTTTATCCGTCTCCTGAAAATCGCGAATACGATTTTAGTCAAGAAAACATCGATATCCTGATGAAAGTTGAGACGCATAATCACCCAACGGCGATTTCACCTTTTTCAGGTGCAGCGACTGGCTCTGGCGGTGAAATTCGTGATGAAGGCGCAACAGGTGTTGGCTCTAAACCCAAAGCAGGTTTGAGTGGCTACACGGTTTCAGATTTGAAGATTCCTAATTTTGTACAGCCATGGGAAAGTCATTACGGCAAACCTTCTCGTATTGTGACGCCTTTGGATATTATGATTGAAGGTCCTATTGGTGGTGCGGCATTTAACAATGAATTTGGCCGCCCAAATCTTTTGGGTTATTTCCGTACTTACGAACAAAAAATTCAAGGCGCTTCTCAAGAAGAAGTGCGTGGTTATCATAAGCCGATTATGTTGGCGGGTGGCTTAGGTAATATTCGCCGAGAACATGTTGAAAAACAGGAGATTAAGGTCGGTGCGAAGTTAATCGTCTTGGGCGGACCTGCCATGTTGATTGGTCTCGGTGGCGGTGCGGCTTCTTCAATGGCGTCCTCTGACGGTAACGAAGATCTTGATTTTGCGTCTGTTCAACGCGGTAACCCAGAAATGGAACGTCGTTGTCAGGAAGTGATTGACCGTTGTTGGCAGTTGGGTGACAAAAACCCAATCAGCTTTATCCATGACGTAGGTGCGGGTGGTTTGTCTAATGCCTTGCCTGAATTAGTAAAAGACGGCGAGCGCGGCGGTAGCTTTGATTTACGTAAAGTGCTGAACGATGAGCCTGGCATGTCGCCTCTTGAGATTTGGTGTAACGAATCGCAAGAGCGTTACGTAATGGCCGTTTCTCCAGATCGTGTTGATGAATTTACCGCGATTTGTGAGCGTGAGCGTTGCCCATTTGCCATTGTTGGTGATGCGAAAGAAGAGCTTCATTTAGAAGTGGCAGATCCACACTTTGGTAATAAGCCAGTTGATCTGCCTATGTCTGTATTGTTTGGTAAGCCACCAAAAATGCATCGTGAAGGCAATAAATCAGTGATTGCTGGAGATGACTTTACCGCAATAGATGTGGATCTTGCCGATGCCGCACAGCGCGTTTTGAGCTTGCCAACCGTTGCCAGTAAGAACTTCTTGATTACTATTGGTGACCGTTCGATCACAGGTATGGTTGCACGTGATCAATTGGTCGGTCCTTGGCAAGTGCCTGTTGCTGATGTGGCGGTGACGACGTCTTCATTAGACAGTTATACCGGTGAAGCCATGACAATGGGTGAGCGTACGCCAATGGCATTATTGGATGCGCCAGCATCAGGTCGTATGGCCGTTGGTGAAGCATTGACTAACTTGGCTGCCGCTAAAATCACAAAGCGTAACCATATCAAATTGTCTGCAAACTGGATGGCCGCAGCCGGTCATGAAGGGGAAGACGAGAAGCTGTATCAAACAGTCAAAGCCGTTGGTATGGAATTGTGTCCAGCATTGGATATCGCGATACCTGTTGGTAAAGACTCCATGTCTATGAAGACAGTTTGGAAAGAAGAAGGCGAAGAGAAAGCTGTAACTTCTCCATTGTCTCTTGTGATTACTGCGTTTGCCCCTGTTGCTGATGTTCGTCAAACCTTGACGCCAGAATTGCAAAATAAAGCCGATACGCGTTTGTTGTTGATTGATCTGGGTGCGGGGCAAAATCGTTTAGGCGGTTCTGTTATTGCTCAGGTGTATAACAAGCTTGGTCAGAAAACACCGGATGTGGATGACGCTGCTGTATTGGCTGGTTTCTTTGATACGACTCAAGCATTAAATGCAGAAGGCAAATTGCTTGCTTATCATGACCGTTCTGATGGTGGTGCGTTTGCCACGTTGACAGAAATGTCTTTTGCGAGTCATTTAGGTCTGAATATTGACCTTGATGCTGTTGTGTCAGATCGTGCACAAGTTGCTCCGGCATTATTCAGCGAAGAGCTAGGTGCGGTGGTTCAGGTAAATGAATTCGATGTTGCTGAGATTGTTGCTGCTTACAAAAAAGTTGGCGTTTCTGTATTACCAATCGCGACTTTGTCGGGTGACGATACTATTCGTGTTCGCTTTGCTGGTGAAACTGTATTGGAAGAAACGCGCATTAACTGGCAGCGTGTTTGGTCTGAAACAAGTTACCGAATTCAGTCTTTGCGTGATAATCCTGAATCTGCTCAACAAGAATTTGATAATTTGTTAGATGCTAAAGATCCAGGGTTAACGGCGCAATTGACCTTTGATCTTAACGAAGACGTTATGGCGCCATTCGTTGGAGCAGAGAAAAAACCAAAAATTGCGGTTTTGCGTGAGCAAGGAGTCAATGGTCAGGTTGAAATGGCTGCGGCTTTCCATAAAGCAGGATTTACGCCAGTTGATGTTCACATGAGTGATATCTTGTCTGGTCGCACTAAGCTTGATGAATTTAATGGTTTGGTGGCTTGTGGTGGCTTCTCATACGGTGACGTATTGGGCGCTGGTGAAGGTTGGGCGAAATCTATTCTCTTTAATGAAGTGGCTCGTGATCAATTTGAATCCTTCTTTAAACGCAAAGATACTTTTACGCTAGGTGTGTGTAACGGCTGTCAGATGTTATCGACATTACACGAACTTATACCGGGAACGGATCACTGGCCGAAATTTGTGCGTAATGAATCGGCACAATTTGAAGCTCGTCTTGTGCAAGTGGAAGTTCAGAAATCGAACTCTATCTTGTTGGCGGGAATGGAAGGTTCAAGAATGCCAATCGCGGTGGCTCATGGTGAAGGTCAAACGGAATATCGCAATGAAGGTGATATTGCAGCATTGGCGAAATCTGCTCAAGTGGCACTTCGTTATGTAGACAACTATGGACAAGCGACAGAGCGCTATCCATTTAACCCAAATGGCTCTGCAGAAGGAGTAACAGGGTTAACATCAGAAGATGGTCGAGTGACTATTATGATGCCTCACCCAGAGCGTGTTTACCGCACGGTTCAACACAGTTGGCACCCAAGTGAATGGGAAGAACAAGCACCTTGGTTGCGCTTGTTCCAAAACGCGAGAAAGTGGCTTGGTTAGCTATTTAGCATAAGCTATTAAGATTAAAAGCCCTGTTGCTTAAACGTAACAGGGCTTTTTTGTTTTTGTTTGTTATGTGAACAAAAAGGGTTGCTTGTTAAATTAATTGTCTTTTTTTGACAAAAAGCACTTGCACAAAATCTGTAGATCCTTAATATACGCCCTCGCTGACACGGACAGGGCTTAGCATCTTAATTAGGTTTAAGAAGTTTAGTAGCTTAAGTGGATTGGCAACGCTCTTTAAAATAGATAATCAGATAATTTGTGTGGACGTTTGCTGGGGACTTCAGAAGATCGACATTTATGAGCTTAGGTTTGTGGGTGAGACGATCAAAAAAATTGAAGTCTTATGAAACGTCTACATATTAATTCGCTTTATGTTGGTTTGTTTTCTCCCAAGGAAATGAATCGATTAAGTTATAGTTAGTGTAATAGATTTTGAGTAAGCAAACTTTTTAACTGAAGAGT
>CALLIL010000026.1 GCA_938009755.1 uncultured Marinomonas sp. | reverse complement strand
TTACTGGCAGATACCGACATGCAAAACATAGAACAGCTGCTGGAGCGCATTACTCGCAGTAGTCAAATGCTAGCCACGTCCTGACCTGATTCAAAGAAAAATATCAGGCAAAGCTTCCTGTTTTTGGGCTTCTCTGCGAATGCTGTTAATTTAGCTAAGAGACAAACAAAAAGCGTTGGAACTAAGCCGCGAACTACTCTTCTTCTTTAGTGCTTTAGGTGCCTTTAATGGTATAGTATTAGGTTTATATTTTTTGTTTTTTGCAAAACCTAAACATATTTCTAATTCTTTTTTTGGTGCATTTTTGTTGATGTTAAGCATTAGAGTAGGTAAATCAGTTTTTTTTCATTTTAACACAGACTTATCTTTTCATTATTTGCAGTTGGGATTAACGGCTTGTTTTTTTATTGGACCTTTTTTTGTTTTACTTACTTTATGCTAAATTCATATAATAGATACGGCACCGTAATGACAATGTAGAGCAAGGTTAGTAGTTAGTAGTCGTATGGTTCTTCTTACCACAAAATAAAGCAGTACTAACTGAAATCTCAGCAGTTGAGCGAAAGAAAAAGAGAGTGAGCTTCTGCTTTTTTAGGGTGAGCAATATCAGTGACAAATATTGCATGAATACTGAGTCATCATAGTTTTACTGTTTATGCAGAAAGCCATAAATAGTTCAGTCTCTATAAATGCTCTACAATGTTACTTTTCATTTGTTCTGAAACTTGAGTGAAAATCTCCAAATCTTTTTCCTTGATCCCCATAATCATTCGATTTTCCACATTATCTGATAATGCTTTTAGCTGTTGTTGCAGGGCTTTTCCTGTCACCGTTAATTCTAAAAATTGACTGCGTTTATCATTCGGATTCGCCTTTTTTGTTACTAACTTTTGATCAATAAGGTAATTAACTAAGCGAGTAATTTGTGCCTTGTCTCGTTTAAATAATCCTGCAATATCCATTGCTGTTGAGCAGGGAGTTTCACTAATAGTTTTTAACACTCGTACATGCATGTGACTGATACCCAGATGTTGGGTTTCAAGTTGATTATTGAGCTGTTGCTTAATAGCATGAGCTAAGTGAAACGTCGCTTCGATATTATTGGTCTTTATCATGGAGTAAACCTTAATTTATATGGTTGACATTATCATCCAGTTTGATTATGGTTGCTATTATCAACTAAATATCGGGCAGATTCAATATTTGAGGAGAAACACATGACAAAACCTACCGTTAAAACAGATTCATTGAAAAGACCGCTCTATCAAAAAATTCTTGTAATTGTTTGTATAGTGAGCTTTGTTGGCGGCACGTTAACGGGAATCATGACTTACATGAACGTGGGGTTCAGAGAGAGTTTCTTGATTGATTGGCTTTCATCATTTGCCATTGCAGTTTTGGTTATGGCGCCAGCTGGTTTGTTATTTATTACGATTATTAGTAAGTCTCTAGAGAAGCTTTTGCCTAATGCTAGCAATACTTTTCGCCAGGTATTGACTGGTGTTTGTATGGCGTTTGTTATGGAATCCGTATTAGCGGTAAGTACAACGGCAAACTTAACAGGGTTTACAGATCCCGATGCGTTTATTACTGCATGGCAACAAGCTTTTTTAGCCGCTTTGCCTTTTGGGTTGTGTATCGGCTTAACTATGTCACTGGTATTGAAACCGAAACTTGAGAAATTTATGGCCAGTTAAGACTTATAGTTAGGCATAAAGTGTGAAGAATTTAACATTTATAAGAGGTTTATATGTCCAAGAAAGTCTATTGCATCGCCCAGTTTCAACCTAAAGAAGGTAAGGCGAAGGAATTGTTCGCGGTGCTGCAAAGCTTAGAGCCTAACTCGAATAGAGAAGATGGCTGCTTGCAATACATTGTAACGCGACACATCGAAAGCCCATTTGCGGATGGAAAGAGTTTTTCTATTGCTTTTAATGAAATTTGGGCGGATATGGAAAGTTTTGAGGCTCACTGTCAACGACAAGAAATTAAAGGGTTCTTCGAGCAATATTGCGCAGCAGAAAACGGCTTGGCGGCAGACTGGAATGTGTGTGTTTATACAGATGAACCGATCGGTTTTGATGCCCCAAATTGTTAATAAAACTTCTTGATTTAGAAAGACGGTTGGTTGCGATCGCTTTTCTTTTTCATTGACGGTGTTACTCCTACGGAAAACTCAGTAGAATTCCGACCTTTCGCATCTGTATGCAGCCTGTTGTCTAAAAAGACTTCCCCAATTCAAGAGAATTTAACATGCCTCAACAAACTCAAATCATCGCAACGCACAATGGAAACTTTCACGCAGACGACGTGTTTGCAGTGGCGGCGCTGAAATCTATTTTTCCTTCTGTTGAATTAATCCGCACACGCGATTTAAGTGTCATGGAAAAAGCAGACATAGTGCTTGATGTTGGTGGAATATATGATGCAGATAAAGGTCGATTCGATCACCATCAAAAAGGTGGCGCTGGGGCACGAGAAAACGGTATTCCATTTTCGTCTTTTGGTTTGATTTGGCAAAAATACGGCCTAGAAATATGCGACGGTAATCAAGAAGTGGCGGATTCTTTAGACAAAAACCTCGTATCTACTATTGATGCGATTGACTGTGGACACGTAGAAGGTGTGGTTACGGGGATTACTTTGAGCCAAACCATTTCTATGTTTAACCCAACATGGCAAGAAGAGGGGGATTTTGACGCTTGTTTTGATGAGGCTGTTGCCTTCGCCATGCGCATATTATCCCGTTTTATTGCCTCTGCCAGCGGCGGTGTAAACGCGAAAGCCATTGTTGCCAGCGCCATTGAAAAAGCCGAAGACCCAAGAGTGATCGTCCTTGAAAAATATACGCCATGGAAAACCACTGTACTCAAAACCTCTGAAGAAGCTTTGTTTATGGTTTACCCATCACAAACTGGTCAATGGCGTATACAAACGGTACCAGTGGAACTAGGCTCTTTTGAAGACCGTAAGAAACTGCCAGCGCCTTGGGCAGGATTATCAGATCAAGAACTGCAAGATGTGACAGGGTTAGACGATGCTATGTTCTGTCATAACGGTTTATTTATCGCGGGCTGTGCATCATTTGAAAACACCATGAAAATGGCGGAAATGGCATTGCAATATTAGGATATTAGTCATTCCAATTTATGATTCGACGAAAAAGCAGAGGTTTTGTATGGACAATCTCATTAAAAGCGTTGCCATTACTGGTGGAACACATGGAAATGAATTAACTGGCGTACACCTTATTAAACACTGGCAATCGAACATAGACAAAGTTGAGCGACCTAGTTTTTCGACGGAGCTGCATATTGCGAATCCTAAGGCGAACAAGGCAGTAAGACGCTACATCGACCAAGATTTGAATCGTCAATTCAGCTTGGAAGACCTAAATAATGCAGAGTTAACTGGCTGTGAGCAGCAACAGGCCAAATTATTAAATACACTGTTAGGCCCAAAAGACGATCCGAGAGTGGATTTCATTATTGATCTGCACACCACAACAGCGAATATGGGCATGTCGCTGATCTTTAATTCAAGCGATCCGTTGGTGGTTGGAATGGCGTTTTACATCAAACAAAAAATGCCTCACGCCACGTTATTTTTTGAGCCGAGCGAGCGCTTGGAAAATAACTTTCTCACCTCTGTTGGGCGTTTAAGTGGATTTTTAATTGAAGTTGGACCAATTGCGCAAGGCTTATTGAATTATCAAGTGTACGCCGAAACGCAAGAAGCGGTGATGCACGCTTTGGATTATCTGGAGATGAAAAACACTGGGCAACCTGTCGCTTTGCCAGCGCAAATGCCGGGTTATCAATTCACTAAAAAAGTTTCTTTACCAGTCGATGAAAATGGTGGCATAAGTGCGATGGTTCACCCTAATTTGCAGAATCAGGATTACCAAGCCATTCACCCTGGCGACCCTTTATTTATCACATTGGCAGGTGAAACGATTGTGTACGATGGCGACTCAACCGTTTATGGCGCTTTTATTAATGAAGCGGCTTATTATGACCAGAAGGTCGGTTTAAGTTTTATGGAAGAGATGACGATTGATCTTGATATGAATGCCTAAAAACAACCGAATAATAAAAGTAAGTGTTTATCATCATGACAAAATCCGCTAAATCATCAAACAATGTGAGTGTGACCACCTTCGATGCCTTTGTGGATCAGGTGGATTATTCTTTGATGAACTCATTGAACGCTGACCCAGAAGCCACAGAAAAGGGCGACGATCACCGTGCGCGACAAGTTTTCTCTGGTCATTTTGTGCCTGTTACTCCAACGCCGTTGGCTCAACCAGAATACATAACTCACAGCACGACCCTTTTTAATGAGCTTGGTTTGAGTGATGAGCTCGTATTGGATGAGCGATTTAGCCGACTTTTTTCTGGCGACATGTCAGCGGCTTGTGCGCCGATGCGGCCATTTGGTTGGGCCACAGGGTATGCGTTGTCGATTTATGGCACGGAATATATTCAACAATGTCCATTTGGTACGGGAAATGGTTATGGCGATGGTCGCGCCATTTCCATATTTGAAACAGTGATGAAGGGCCAACGTTGGGAAATGCAATTAAAAGGCGCTGGCCCGACACCTTATTGTCGTGGTGGTGATGGTCGCGCGGTGTTGCGTTCCAGTGTGCGAGAGTTTCTCGTGCAAGAACACATGTACGCCTTGGGTGTGCCGACTTCTCGCTCCTTGACCCTGTATGTTTCCAAATCGGATACTGTAACGCGCCCGTGGTATTCGCCTGACTCTTACGCGGCTGATCCTGATGTTTTGGTGAGTAACCCAGTGGCTATTTCTACTCGTGTGGCACCTTCGTTTTTGCGCGTTGGTCAACTCGAACTCTTTGCCCGACGCACTCGTCGTAATGCTGATGGTTTGGCGCTTGAAGAGTTGCGCATGATTGTGGCGCACCTAATTGAACGTGAATACCGTAACGAGATAGACCAAGATAGAGAATTTTCCGATCAGCTAGTGACATTAGCTGAACTATTTCGACAGCGCCTGACGACATTGGTGGCAAATTGGCTGCGTGTTGGCTACTGCCAAGGCAACTTTAACAGCGACAATTGCGCCGCTGGTGGTTATACATTGGATTATGGTCCGTTTGGTTTCTGTGAAGCCTTTGATACGGCCTTCCAACCTTGGACTGGCGGCGGCAAGCACTTTTCATTCTTCCATCAGCCTGCTGCTGCAGAAGCAAACTTCCACATGTTTTGGGCGGCAGTCAGACCACTGCTTCCAGAAGGCAGTGACGCGTTAGCGCAATTTGATGACGTACGACGCGGCTTCGCCGAAGAAATGCAAAATCAAACTCAAAAAATATGGGCAAGTAAGCTTGGCCTTGCTCAGTTCGATGCCAAACTCTTCAAGCAATTACTGTCACTTATGGAACGCTCTGAGGTCGATTACACCATCTTCTTTCGTGAGTTATCTCACATTCCTGATGATGTTGCTTCGTTGAAAAAAAGCTTTTATGGAGCTTTGTCTGACGAGCTAGAAGCGCAATGGCAATCTTGGCTCAATGAGTGGCGCAATATCGTCAATGCCCGTGGTGATGTGTCTGAGGTAGCCGTCAAAATGAAACAAGTTAACCCAAAATACACATGGCGTGAGTGGCTCGTTGTGCCAGCTTACCAACAAGCCGAGGAAGGGGATTACACGCTTATCAAAGAGCTACAAGACGTACTAAGCCACCCATATGACGAGCAATCAAAAGCAATAGAAGACAAATATTATCGCTTAAAACCGAAAGAATACTTTCATGCCGGCGGCGTGTCCCACTATAGCTGCTCATCTTGAGGTAAACCACTTGATGTGATGTGTAAGTGAATGACGCAGCCAGTATTTTTGATGACTGTTATTTGAAGCCAGTTTTGAGTTGTTCTAGGAAGGCTTCTCTGGCTGCATGCTTTTCTATATTTTTGTTCCACATAAAATAGTTTTTTACTGTGGCTAAGTCTTTAAATTGATAGGTTTTTACACTTCCTGTACCGTGATGTGACTCTAATATTCCTTTCGGTACGAGTGATACCCCAGCTCCTGCGCTAACACAACCTAAGATAGTTCCATAGCTTGCGATACTGGTGATTGGGATGGATACATTATGTTCACTTAGCCACTTTTCTAATGCTTTTCTATAAGGGCAACCTTCTGGCCACATGAAGACTTTTTTACCTATTAAATCGCTTGGGTCTTTGATGTCGCTGGTTGAAGAAGGTGTGATGAGTACAAGCTCCTCTTGATAAATTTCTACGCTGTTTAGACTTGGGTGTGTGTGACTTGCTGCAACAATGGCTCCGTCGAGTGTGTTCTGAATGATGTCATTTAGTAATTGAGGCCATGTAGCAGTGCTAAATTGCATATCGACCAATGGAAAACCTTGGTGAAATTGAGAGA
Source organism: uncultured Marinomonas sp. (assembly GCA_938009755.1). Taxonomy (GTDB): domain Bacteria; phylum Pseudomonadota; class Gammaproteobacteria; order Pseudomonadales; family Marinomonadaceae; genus Marinomonas. The sequence goes on along the minus strand of CALLIL010000026.1, from coordinate 9,698 downwards.
GTAGTTTAGGTAACCGCCCGATGGCGGATGACTCAATGGAACCGATACGTAATAATCCGTAGGGTTCTGATTCAGGCCTAATGGCTTGTTTGGCGTTTTCACACAGTGACAGAATTTGTTTGCTGTATTCAAGAAATATTCTTCCTGAAGGGCTGATAATAAGCCCGCGACCTTGCCTTATAAAGAGCGGGGCTCCGAGCTCTTCTTCTAACTTTTTGATTCGAGTGGTGATGTTAGAAGGTACACAATGTAACTTTTGGGCGGCATTAATGATGCTGCCTTCTTCGGCCACCATTTGAAACATTTGTAATTGAGAGAGTTCCATTTATTGTTCTTTTATAAAGAGTTGTTGATTCAATATAAGTTACTTTTATTAATCTATCTAGTTTTTTAATCTGGCTTCATGCGTGTTTATTCGCGTCAATAAAACTCGATAAAAACAGGATGTTGGATGATAGATTGCTTTTTTGTTTCTTTGGGTGTTTTTGCGTTCTTTGGCGGTTTGATCGATGCAGCTGTGGGTGGCGGTGGTTTAGTTCAGTTGCCAGCGCTTTTACATGCTTTGCCACAATATAGTCTGGCGACTGTATTCGGTACTAATAAGCTTGCGGTGCTCGCTGGAACGGCATCCTCTGTGTGTAGCTACATCAAAAAAGTCACCATTATTTGGAAACTGGTGATTCCCGCTTTGGTGTCCGCTTTTGTCTTTGCCTTTGTTGGCGCTCTGTCTGTGTCTTTGATTCCTAAAACTCTGATGAGTTACGTTGTCTTTTTGCTTTTGGTTGTGATGGCGGTTTATACGTTTTTGAAAAAGGATTTAGGAAGAGGTGATTCAAATAAACAATGTGGCAAAAGAGGGATTGGTTATGGGGTTTTCTTTGGCGGTTTGATTGGCTTTTATGACGGTGTGTTTGGTCCAGGAAGTGGCAGTTTTCTGCTTTTCTTGTTCGTGCGGTGCTTTGGTTTCAATTTTCTTAATGCGTCCGTGTCCGCCAAGATCGTTAACTTAGGCTCTTTTACGGCTTCTCTCGCGTTTTTTATTCCTTCTGGCAATGTGCTCTGGTTAGTTGGTTTTGTCGTGGCGGTTTGTAATGTTTTGGGGTCTATAGTGGGGAGCTTTTTAGCATTACATTATGGCAGCGGGTTTATCCGAATTTTCTTTTTGATTTTGTTGGTGTTTTTAATAGGGCGAATGGGGATTTCTCTTTTTATATCACTTTTTTAAAGTAACGAAAGGCTCTGAATTTTACTGTAATGCAAAAAAAAACATAAGCCGAAGAAGGGGAATTGATTTATGGCTTTTCTTTGTTATGTTTGTGTTGGCTATTTGCTGCTAAACCAGCGTAGGATTTTGTGGATAAGGAAAGTTATCAAGACTATTAAAAGAGAGATAAGAGAAAAACGTGTTTTGAAATTAAGGTGTAGATTGAGTGATTTTATGGGAAAATCCCCATAACAAATTGTTACAGTTCGATTCTATACGAGTTTAAGGTAGAACTTAGGTATTATGCCCACACAAAAATTGCTTGGTGCGTCAGCACATTTTTCCGTTGCACCAGATCACTTCGAAGTTTTGCAGTCCGCTGAGCGTTTTCGAGAATATTTATTCGATGCCATCAAGAAGGCGAGCGCCAGAATTTATCTTACGGCCTTGTATTTAGAAAATGATGAAGCAGGGCGAGAGCTTCTGACGGCAGTATATGAAGCGAAACAGCGCAACCCGAACCTAGATATTGTGATTTGTGTTGATTGGCATCGAGCACAACGCGGTTTGATTGGTGCAAGCCAGTCAAAAGGCAATGCGGCTTTTTATCAAGAGTTTGCTGAAAAATACAGTGAGTCGATTCCTGTTTATGGGATTCCAGTACGTAATCGTGAAGTGTTTGGAGTGTTGCATCTAAAGGGCTTTATTATTGACGACACTGTTATTTACAGTGGTGCCAGTCTGAATAACATTTACCTGCACCACGGCGATCGATATCGTTTCGATCGTTATCATACGATTCAGCATGCAGGCTTGGCCGACAGCATGGTGAGCTTTATTCGTGATGACATGATTGCTCATCCAGCGGTGCAGGATCTTTCCCAAAGCCATTTACCGTCGACTAAGTCACTCAAAACCAAGATCAAAAAATTTCGCTCGGCATTGGGTAAATCCTCTTATCAAGTGAAGAATGAAACCGTGGATGAACACCATGTAGCGGTGACACCCATGATCGGGATTGGCAAACGTAATAATGTGTTGAACCAAAAGATCCTCTCTCTTATTGCGGGAGCAGAAGACGAAGTGGTTCTTTGTACACCGTATTTTAATTTGCCTAAAAGCGTCTTGAGAGAAATAAAAAGAGCCATCAAGCGCGGCGTTAAAGTGCATTTCGTTGTCGGTGATAAAACCGCGAATGATTTCTTTTTGCCAGAAGACAAACCTTTTAAACCGATTGGCGGTTTGCCTTATTTGTATGAAATGAATTTGCGTAAATTTGCTTTGATCAATGAAGCGCATATCGCCTCTGGCCGTTTGTCGATTCATTTATGGAAACACGATTCAAACAGTTACCATTTAAAAGGTCTTTGGATTGATCGTTCGTCTATGCTGCTAACAGGAAACAACGTCAACCCAAGAGCGTGGGCGTTGGATTTGGAAAATGGCTTATTAATTGAAGACCCTTTGAAACATTTGGAAGAAAAATTTGCCTTAGAGTTTGAGAATATTTATCAGCATACTCAATGCATTTCATCTTCTAGTGAATTGGAAACCATGCAGCATTACCCTTTGCCGACTCAAAAGCTGTTGAAAAAAGTCATGAGAATTCGGGCAGACAAATTGCTCAAACGCATTTTGTAATGCGGGTTTAATCACCACTTAGACGCCAAAAAAAGCGAACCAATAAGGTTCGCTTTTTTGTTTTATGACACGAAAAGGCAGAGTCTATAAATTATCCAAACCTTGTTGAAAGCTTTCCAGTAAATCTTCTGTGTCTTCGATGCCGATAGAGCAGCGTATCATTTTTTCACTGATGCCTGCTTTGGCTCGGTTTTCTGGCCCCATTTCGTAAAAAATGGTGCCTGCCATTGGCAATGCAAGTGTGCGGTTATCACCCAAATGCGTGGCGTTAATAATCAGGTCAATGGCATCCAGTAGCTTGGCGCAGTCGTAATCGGCTTTTAGGTCAAAGCTTAAAATGGAACCATAGTGTCTAAACCATTGACTCGCTTTGTCGTGTTGAGGGTGAGAAGCCAAGCCAGGATAATACACGGCTTCCACTTTTTCGTGGGCGTCTAAGAGAGTTGCTAACGCGAGAGCATTTGCGCAAGAACGATCCATGCGCAGAGCCATGGTTTCTGCTCCTACTGCAATTTGATAGGCGCCATCTGAGCTGAGACTGCCACCCATATCCCGTAATGCTTTTTTCTTTATTTGTGTCAGTGCCCACTTTTTGCTGTCGCCCTTTCGATAGGCGTCAAAAATATTTGGGTAATGGCTCCAATCGTATAAACCTGTTTCTGTGACGGCCCCGCCTAATACTGTGCCATGACCGCAAAAGTATTTAGACAAGCTGTTCATGACCAAACTGGCTTTGGTGTTAATCGGTTGGAATAAGTAAGGTGACGTCATAGTGTTATCAACGAGGTACACCAAATTTTGCTGTTCACACCAATCACCAATGGCCGCTAAATCAACAATTTGAGTACCAGGGTTGGCGATGGTTTCGACAAACACCATGAGTGTGTTGTCTTGTTTGGCGGCAATAATGTTGTTTACGTCTGTCGCGTCGACCAAGGTGATTTCAATGCCGAAGTTTTCCAATGTTGTCATCAGGCTATAAGAATTACCGAATAGGAATCGACTGGCAATTAAGTGGTCACCTTGCTTTAACAGGCTTAAGAAAATAGCGCTGAGTGCGCCCATGCCTGTTGCAAAAACCAAACTGCCAATGCCTTGTTCTGCTTGTGTGATCATGGATTGTAGGCTGTCTGTGGTCGGCGTTGATTGCCTCGCGTAACTTTGGCCTGACGCTTTGCCTTGGAAAACATCCATTAGGTCTTGGGTGCTTTGGTAGCCATACGGTACAGAGTTGTAAATTGGTGTGTGAATAGGACTGTCGTTATAACCTTGTTGACGGTCATGATGGACGATATTACTGGTAAACCCTTTTAGCTTTATCATTTGTGTAGCACCACATTGAATCTTTGAGTGACGATAGAATTTTGTTCGGAGTGTTTGTCATGATAATACACCTTCTAAAGGGGATGCTAGAAAAGATCTGGGCGGTTTTATAAAGAAAAGGCAAAACGAATGATGTTTCGTTTTGCCTTATGAGAATAACGGTTTATTTCATGCTGAAATCCAAGTGATTTGACGCTGCCTTTATTGGTTTTGTAGGTTCTTTTGAACGGTATTTGCGTACCATTCCAAGAAGTTAATCACACCAAATTCGTAGGTTTCCGAATAAGGGCCTGGGCGATAACCAATAGAGTTAATGCCAAGCTGATTACGCTCACCGAGCACCTTGTCTTGTTCGTTAGTGGCGTCCCAAACTTTGCGTAAGTTATCAGGATCGTAATCCACACCTTCAACGGCGTCTTTATGGACAAACCATTTGGTGGTAACGATTGTTTCTTGGGCAGAAATTGGCAGCACTCTGAAGACAATAAAGTGGTCGGACTGCATGTGGTTCCAAGAGTTAGGCAAATGCAAAATACGCATCGAGCCGAGCTCTCGGTTTTTAATGCGACCTAATGTTTTTTCACAGGCTGCTAAGCCATCAATGGTCATTACTTTGGTGTCTTTTTTCAAAGGCATTCGAACGATACGGTTACGCTGTACTTCGCCAAAACTTGCGGTTTTATGCGGTATGCCTTCTGCATCCCATTGAGCAGACTGTGTTGCGTAGTGATCGAGAAATTCTTGTGGTGCTCTAGGGTCTTCTGTGTCATCCCATTCAAGTAAAGTGTTCAGTAGTTCTGGGTGACTACCAACGCAGTGATAACATTCACGGTTATTTTCTAATACAAGTTTCCAATTAGCGCGTTCGTACATAGTGGACTCAACGGCCAGTTTGGTGTTCTCAACATCATAAGGTTCCATGTAGGTTTCAAGCGTTTCCAAGAATGCATCAAACTCGTCTTCAGGTTGAACCTTTCCCAAACACACAAAAATGAAGCCGCCAGCTGTTTTACAAAACGCTGGCTTCAAACCGTGTTGCTTCATATCGAAATCTTTGTTCATTTCGGTGCCAGCAAATAATAAATTGCCTTTTAAGTCGTACGTCCATTGATGATAAGGGCATACGAGGTTCGCAACCTTACCTCTGTGTTCTGTGCAAATTAATGAGCCACGATGAGAACAGGTATTGTGAAACGCGTTCACGTTGCCTTCTGCGTCTCGTACGACTAACACTGGGTTTTGCCCAACTTCGACAGTGAAGTAATCGCCTTTTTTAGGGATTTCACTGGTCATGCCAACAAAAAGCCACTCCTTTTGAAATATCTCTTCCATGTCGATTTTGAACATGTGCGGATCATTATAAAGTGGAGCATCAAGAGAATAATTGCTTGGGCGCTTTGACAGTTTGTCTAGCATGTCGGCTTTTGCTTCGCTAAGTGTGGTGTGGCGTAGGTTTAGTAAGTCGTGTTGATTCATCTTTCTGATCCTTAATAACAAAAAGACTGGACGATGAACGACAAGCTCTGAATGTGTATTGATAGAGCTTGTTGTGTCTTCGTAACCAAAATAGAGGGCGAAATTGTATGAGGCTATAGTGGCGTAATCAGTGATGACGCAAATGACTGTTCACGACACGCTTTGGTATCTAAATCGACGCGCTATGGGTTGTGCTTTCTGGGCTTGGCTGCCATGAGCAACTTATTGTCGCTAAGAGTTAACTCGGAATAAGCAAGTGACGACAAAATGACTGAAAACGGCCATCGGCACTTATACAAACACTCATATCGAAAGACCGTCTCTATGGAGCGTCGAGCGACTTTATATCAAGGGGTTTTACCATGACAGACTCATCCTCTACGCCTTTAGCGAATGCTGAATATCTTACACCGGTCAACACACAAACATGGGTTAATGGTCGCCACAACGTACGTTGTGTGAAGGTTATTCATGAAACATGGGATGTAAAAACCTTTTGTTTTATGGCTCAACAGCCAGTGATGTTCTTCTTTAAACCGGGGCAGTTTGTCACGTTGGAAGTAGAGATAGAAGGCAAGCAAGTGATGCGTTCTTACACTATTTCGAGTTCGCCTTCTGTGCCTTACAGCTTTTCTATTACCGTGAAACGAGTCGTAGGCGGTGAAGTGTCGAATTGGCTTCATGACAATTTAGAAGTCGGCTCCGATCTTGCGGTGCACGGTCCAGTGGGGAACTTTAACTGTATTGATTTCCCTAATGAAAAAGTGCTGTTGTTGTCTGGAGGTGTGGGTATTACACCTATTATGTCCATGGCGCGCTGGTGGTTTGATACCAATGCCGACATCGATATGACCTTCATACACAGCGCTCGCTCTCCACGAGACGTGATTTTCCCTCGCGAGCTGGATCACATGGCGTCGCGCTTAGACAATTTCGGTTTGTATTTAATTGTTGAGCGCATGGAAAACGGTTTGCCTTGGCAAGGTTATAGAGGTTATCTAGACGAAGCTAAATTAGACATGATCTCTCCAGATTTCATGGAGCGAGAAATTTTTTGTTGTGGTCCCGCACCTTACATGAAAGCCGTGAAAAATCTTCTTATTTCAAGAGGGTTTGATATGTCTCATTACCATGAAGAATCTTTTGGTGAAACGCCTGACAGTGTGGTGGAAGATGCCATTGAACAATCAGAAGTAGCACAAGCAGAGGCTGATGCGGTTAATCAAGAAGACTTATTAAGAATTGAATTTACAGAAAGCGGCAAAAGTATCCAAGTGATGGAAGGAGAAACCTTGCACAATGCGGCCGCCAGACTAGATTTAATGATACCGAAAGCCTGTGGTATGGGAATTTGCGGTACATGTAAAGTTTTGATTAAAGAGGGTGAAACGCAAATGGACCACAATGGTGGTATTACGGACGATGATGTGGAAGCGGGCTATGTTTTGTCTTGTTGTACTGTGCCTAAGTCAGACGTCATTGTAGAGTATTGAGTTTAGTGCATTAGTATATTGATTGGTCAAAATGAGTGCGTTTTTGGAAATATTGGTGAATTAAAAGAATTGGGTGATCAGTCTATTTCATGGCTGAGAATGGTGTGAGCGGTCTTTAAAAATAAAAAAAGTGAGACTTAATATTTGGTCTAAATTTTGCTCTGGATTAAACAATTAGGTATGCACAAAAAAGTGAGGGCGTTGATATGGGAATGATGAAAGATTCTGCACTTATCGCGGATGTAAAAGGTACGACGAAAGTCGGTTTTTTGTTGCTCGATCATTTTACTATGATTGCATTGGCGTCTTCGATTGAGCCATTACGTATGGCCAATCAACTATCTGGTGAAGAGCTATATAGTTGGAATTTGATCTCTGAAGATGGTCTACCGGTTACGGCCAGCGATGGTTTAAGTTTAACACCAGACTTTTCTATTCTTGATAATACACACTTTGATCTGATTGTTGTCGCGGGTGGTGTTGATATAACCCGTTCCTATAGTCAAAAACAAATCTCTTGGTTAACCAAGCAATCTCGTAAAAATATTCAGATTGGCGGTATTTGTACTGGTGCTTATGTGTTGGCACATGCTGGGTTGCTCAATGATTACCAATGCAGTGTGCATTGGGAGTGTTTGACAGCACTTCAAGAAACCTACCCAAAAGTGAACTGTAATAATCGTCTTTTTTCTATTGATCGAGATCGTATGACGTCGTCTGGTGGCAGTGCACCAATGGACATGTTCTTAAATTTGATGACGAAACAGCACGGCCCTAAATTGTCGAATGCCGTGTCTGATATGTTTATTTGTGATCGCATTCGCAGTGAGTCCGATCAACAGCGTATGCCGATGCGCCAGTTTAACAGTGTTGGAATTTGCGCACCGAAATTGGTTGATGTGATTGAATTGATGGAAAATAATTTAGAGGAACCAATAGAGCTGGATGAATTGGCCAGTTTTGTTGATGTATCTCGTCGTCAAATAGAGCGAATGTTTCTTCGTCATTTGGACTGCTCACCTTCTCGGTATTATTTACGTCTCAGGTTAGAAAGGGCGCGTAAACTATTGAAGCAATCGAATATGTCGATCGTCGAAATATCCATGGCGTGTGGCTTCATTTCCACTCCGCACTTTAGTCGTTGTTATCGTAAACACATTGGTTTGTCGCCAAGAGATGAAAGAAAAGCGGCTTGGAAAGGAGACAAAGCATCGGACGTTGTATCGTCACTTAACACGACTGAACAAGAGGCGATTGTTTATATGCCTCATGCACAAGATGCATTGAACCAATCTCATTCGGAGCCAACCTACGGATCGGTTTCTATTATATAGTTAGGTGTCGTGTCTTAAATAAAAAGGCCTCATATTCTGAGGCCTTTTTATTTGTGTGTTCTTACTTACCGCAAGGTTAGCGAGCTAATCCAATAGGGCAGCTAACACCGGTTCCATTCAAACCGCAATAACCATTTGGGTTTTTATGTAGATATTGTTGGTGGTACTCTTCTGCAAAGTAATACACATCAAGCGGTTCGATTTCTGTGGTGATCATGCCATGGCCTGATGCAATAAGTTCTTTTTGAAATGCCTCTTTGCTGCTTTGTGCTACTTGTAAGTCCTGATCGCTTTTAGCGTAAATCACAGAGCGATATTGGCTGCCAATATCGTTCCCTTGTTTCATACCTTGTGTTGGATCGTGATTTTCCCAAAAGACTTTTAAAACACCTTCTAATGTAATCTTAGATGTATCAAAGACGACTTGAACCACTTCACTGTGTCCTGTTTGTCCTGAACAAACTTCTTCATACGTTGGGTTTTCTGTAAAACCGCCAGCGTAGCCTACGGACGTCACAATGACTCCTGGTGTGTTCCAGAATTTTCTTTCCGCCCCCCAAAAGCAGCCCATCCCTAAAATAACCTCAGACTCGTTTTCTTTTGGCGTACGAACAAAAGGCTCGTTATTAACCACATTGATACCAGAGATACTTAGCGGTGTGCTTCTACCTGGAAGAGCTTGTTCTTTTTCTGGGATCATGGATTTTTTCAAAATGTCGTTAATATTGTCTGGCATCTTTGACTCCTCTAAAAAATGGTCGAAATTTTTAATGGTTATCTTTTTACAGACAGAACAGAGCCGATACAAGTACTTTCAAGTGTTATATGGTTAGCTTCACAATAAGTAAAAAAGATGACTCTTAAAACTAATCTCATGTTATTTGTTAACTAGCCTTGACTCCTTGTTTTATCTACCTATAATACGCACCTCGTTAACACGGGCTAAGTAATTTTTTAAAGCCAGTTATCATTACAGAGATGGTAAAAGTTAGCGAAGATTAGTCGCGGGATGGAGCAGTCTGGTAGCTCGTCGGGCTCATAACCCGAAGGTCGTTGGTTCGAATCCGGCTCCCGCAACCAACTAATCAAATGACATTGTTAGTAATTATCTTAGAAGATAAATTAGTCGCGGGATGGAGCAGTCTGGTAGCTCGTCGGGCTCATAACCCGAAGGTCGTTGGTTCGAATCCGGCTCCCGCAACCAACTAATCAAATGACATTGTTAGT
>CALLIL010000025.1 GCA_938009755.1 uncultured Marinomonas sp. | reverse complement strand
GTTGTTGTTGTTGTTGTTGTTGTTGTTGTTGTTGTTGTTGTTGTGGTTGTTGTTGTTGTCGTTTATGGTGTGGTTTCTTATCAAAGCCTAACAAGTTCTTTGTTTTTAAAAGCAAAAATTAAAGCAGATGCTCAAAAAGATGTAATTACGGCTCTTCCTGATACTTGGATGTACGCAGAAAACCGTATTAAAGGATTGTTAAAAAGAGAGCCTATTCTTTTAGTCGGAGAACTGGTTGAGCTGTTTGATGTAGATGGAAACTTAGTCGTTGCAACAGGGGAAAATATTAAGCGTTGGAAACTAGAGCGTAGTTACCCCTTAGAAGATATTGATCATGTTGTTGGCAAAATAGTGGTTAGTACATCTTTATCAACTTTTTATAAAAGCGTGTTTTTTGTTTCATTGATTGGTTTTGCTTTAGGTGGATTGGTCTTTATTATTTTGAGGTTACTTCCTGTAAAAGCATTACAGTCAATATCACAAGAGCTTTATGATGAAAAGGAAAGGGCAGAGGCAACATTAAATTCCATTAACGAAGCGATTTTGGTTTCAGACTCTGAAGGGCGTTTACTTTACTTTAATAGTTTTGCTGAAAAGATGTTTGGTGAAGCTCTTATCGAGCGGCAAGGAGAAGATTTTTTAGACCTTCTGACATTCATCAATAAAAATACAGGTAATAAGATAAGGAGTACTTTAGAGAAAGCGTTATACACAAAAATCCTGACTGGTTGTAAAGGGTCTACGGTCTTTAAGGTTGATGATACAACTGAAATCGACGTGGAAGAACTTGCAACACCTGTATTTGATGAAAATGGTGTTTTAACTGGTGCAGTGCTTTGCCTTAGAGATGTCACAATTGAAAGAGAAACGTTGAAACGTCAATCATGGGAAGCATCGCATGATATTTTGACAAAATTAGTAAACCGTTCAGAATTTGAAAGATGTACAGAGGAAGCGATTCAAAACGCACAGCTTTCTAATGAAAAATACACTGTTCTTTATATGGACCTTGATCGCTTTAAAGTAATAAATGATTCGTGTGGGCACAGCGCTGGAGACGATTTATTGAAGCAGGTAACACGAATGATGGCGTCATATATTCGGGATACCGATGTTTTTGCAAGGTTAGGTGGTGATGAGTTCGGTGTTTTATTAGAAGATTGTGATGAAGAAAAAGGAATAGAAATTGCTGAAACCTTGTTAGAAGCTGTTAAAGGCTTTCAATTTTTTTGGAAGAATAAGGTGTATACAATTGGTTTGAGTATAGGAGTTACCGTTATTGGAAATGAATGTTTCACTTTAAGTGAGGTGCTCGGGCAAGCTGACTCTGCTTGCTATTGGGCGAAAGATCAAGGACGTCAGCGAATTTGTGTATTTAGAGAAAGTGATATTGATTTGGCTGTTAGACGCAGTCAAACTGGCTGGGTTAGTAAAATAAATGAAGCGTTAAAAGACAATCGGTTTATTTTATATCATCAACAATATCTTCATTTAAGTGGTAAAGATGATACGCCTTTGCATTTGGAAATATTACTGCGAATGCTTTCTAAAAAAGGAGAAATAATTTCTCCAGATCAATTTATTCCTGCAGCAGAGCGATATAACTTAATTATTGATATAGATCGTTGGGTTATTCATCAGGTGATGTCTGATTTTCACCGTTTACAAAAGCAACATAATCATAAAAAATTGATAATAAGCATAAATCTTTCTGGAGCGTCTATTAATTCTCCTAAATTTTTGACTTATATAAAAGAAAAAATAACAGAATTTAATGTCGATCCTGAACAGCTTTGTTTTGAAGTGACAGAAACCGTTGCTGTAAAAGATATTGCATCGGCTATTGAATTTATAACAGCGTGTAAAAGATTAGGTGTAAAGTTTGCATTAGATGATTTTGGAACAGGAACCAGTTCCTTTGGGTATCTTAAGCAACTTCCAATTGATTATTTAAAAATCGATGGAAGTTTTATTAAAAATATTGAATACGATCAAATAGATAGAGCCATGGTAGAAAGCATAAATAAAATAGGCCATATTATGGAGAAGAAAACCATTGCCGAGTATGCTGAAAACCAAGCTATTATAAACATACTCGATGATATAGGAGTAGATTACGCTCAAGGCTATGGCGTGTGTCGCCCAAAACCTTTACTGTTAAAAGATAACATTCAAACGTAAATAAAGCAGGAAGAATAATTTTCCTGCTTTATTACGAGTCTAATTTTCAACACGCGCTTTTTCTGCCCAATACATAATGCATAAGGCAAGCGTTCCCATGATCATAAAGCCTGAGGAAAGTGGGATTAATGTATTGTCGTACATCTGACCAATGATAGTGCCTATTACCATCGACATAATAGACGAAACAGAACCAATCACAGCGGAAGCGATGCCAGCAACGTGTCCCATAGGTTCCATGGCCAATGAGTTTACATTGCCAAATAACAAGCCAAAACTACCAAAAAAGACCGCGGCATAAAGTAAAAACATCCACATGCGAATCTCTATGAATGCGTGTAACGCCAAGAAAATGACAGAAGCAATGACAACAGCACAAATGGCTCGAAACGCAATGTTCTTCGCGCCAAACTTTTCTACCATTCGAGAGTTAATCAAAGACGAAGCGCCAAGTACTAAAGCCAGTAAACCGAAATACAAAGAAAACATTTCACCCGTTTCAAACTGCACCTGAAAAATCTGTTGTGCCGAGTTTAAATAACCAATAAAGCTACCAAAAAATAACCCCATATACACGGTATAACTGGCGGTAATTCGGTTGGTAATGACCTCTTTAAACCCGTCATAAAAGCCTTTTTTTGTAAAAGGGATTCGGTTGGATTTAGGCAAGGTTTCTTTTAATCGAAAGGAAATCCAAATAATGAGTACAACTGCGTAAAATAAATAAAACCCGAAAATACTGCGCCAATCAGCAATGAATAAAATCGCCTGACCTAATGACGGTGCAAGCGCTGGTACTAAGACAAAGATCATCATTACCAAAGACATAACGCGCGCCATCTGAGAACCATGATACAAATCGCGCACTAATGAAATGGCTGAAATATAAGGACCTGCAACGCCAAGCCCTTGTACAAAACGACCTACCATTAGCTCTTCTAAAGTACTGGCTTGATAGCAAATCAGTGTGCCAACCAGATACAGAGCAAAGCCAGCAAATAAAATAGGGCGACGGCCTAATGCGTCAGACAGCGGGCCACAAATTAACTGACCGATTGCCATACCGAGAAATAACATGCTAATAAGCAATTGCGGTTGGTTTTCGTTAATGGCACCTAATTCCTGTCCAATAAGGCCAAGTGCAGGTAAGAGTGCGTCGATTGAAATGGCAACAATCGACATAAGCAATGCCACCAATACAGTGAATTCCTTGGCACCAATGCCTGAAGAGCTTGTGTCGTTATGAGCGTTTTCCATATGATATCCAAAGTAGGGCAAGTGTTGTGAAAGACAATGAGTAAAACCAGAAGGTGAATAAACATTGTGAACCCAAATCGTTTATCTGGGTTTTGTTGCCCGCTATTGTACTTAGGCTTTCTCTGTATGAAATTGTTTCTATGTGCACAAAATGAGGAAGTAAGCATACGCTATTTGGTTTTTATGGCCGTCATCACAGGGTCAAACGTTTCAATGTTATTTAAGGTGTTGTTATGCATAACAGCGAACAAGAAAAAATTGAATTAGAGCATCAAGCGGCCAAATTGTTCATGCGTTGCTATGAACGTAATACCGGTAAACCTATTCGCCATATTTGGCATAATGATCCTATGCGTCCAGATGTTTCTTGCCTATTTGAAGGTGAGCGTTTGGATATTGAAATTGCTCATCTCTATGGCTCAGAAGAGGAAGCCATGGAAGTGTTAGGGCGAGATCTCAGTGAGAAAACCAAGCAAGTATTAGCTCAGCTCAAAGAAGAACCTGCCGATGAACGACTGCTTAAATCCCTAAATCGTATTTTAGAAAACAAATCGAGCAAACGTTATAAAACAGAACGTGTTTGGCTCGTTATTCGCAATACGCATCCAGCTTGGAAACAATCGGATGTAAAAGCACTAGAACACCTGATTACGATTCCTGAACCTCATGCCTTTGAGAAAGTATGGATACTCGGTGACATAGAGGGAAAAAGCGGCATTGTTCGTATTTACCCTTAGCTTGCTTGACTAGGGTATTATTGCAAACACTCCAATGGGTTATAGAGGTTTTCGGAGTATGCTGTCTAAAAACAACATCGACACCATAGACATCAACATTTTAATCAGCGTCGTAAATATGAAACTGCGCAATGACTACCGTTCTTTAGAAACCTTGTGTTCCAGCTTTGAAATAGACCAGCAACGGCTTATTACAAGACTAGAAAAAGAAGGTTATCTGTATGATGACGAGCATAAGCATTTTTATCATAAAGAAGCGCTTTGATCAGGTCATCATGCAGAGATCTGAACGGTTTGAATTCTCAAAATAAAGAGTGTTATAAGCTCAATATTTCAGGAGTCAGTCATTGCTTATGAAGATTACACCGATGTTGGTTCAAAGTTGAAGGTGTCTGATGCTTAAAGCGGTGAAATGATAGGTAGATTTGATAATGAATAAATTTTATTTAATGGCAGAAAAATCATTAACTGATGGAACGATTATTTATAAAAAAAATAATATATTAACCCCACTAAAAACAGGCGAGTTGCTTTTAGATAATTTTAAACCACCACTGAATTGTATACTTGATGATGAGCACTCAAACGGTGTTATGCCGACCTTTTATATGTCACCAGCAATCATTGGAAAAAAAGGGTTTTATCAAGACTTGCTTGATTGTGGAGTCGGTAATATTGAAGTGCAACCTGTTGTTATTAAAAATACTGTTACTAATCAAGAATATACGGACTATCTTCTGTTCAACATACTTGGGCTGGTATCGTGTGCAAAGGTAGAGAAACCTGATGGTGGTGCATTGACTGAGAGCATGAATATTACTGATAAATTAGTGCTCAAAAAAAGTAACATACCAGATCTAAATATGTTTCTTATTAAAGAAGACACAGATTGTATTATTATAAATGAGTCGGTTTATTTATACCTTAAACGTCAAGGATACGATGATATCTACTTTGAGGAATTGGACGTTATTTAGTTGTAGGTATTACCTGAATTTAATCGTACTGAGCAAGCTGAAGCGAAGCGGATAATACATATTACGTAACTGAAATTAAGGCTGTCCGAATGATGATATTTCGGTCAGCCTTATATTACGTAATAATTCTTAGCGCTTATGTACGCATTGTCCTGCAGAGTAGGTGGCTTGTATGGCTCTGTCATCGCCAATGGTCATGAGGACAAACAAAGATTCTTCAATTCCTTTCGAAAGTGCCAAACGTGATTCCAATAATGGCGTGCCTTTGGTGTCTAAAATAAGAAAATCCGCTTCTGTTCCCACCGCAAGGTTACCAATTTTATCTTCTAAGCGAAGGGCTTTCGCACCGCCTAATGTGGCAAGGTAAAGGGATTTTATTGGGCTGAGGTTTTCGTTTTGTAATTGAATCACCTTGTAAGCTTCATTCATGGTTTGCAGCAAGGAGAAACTGGTTCCGCCACCCACGTCTGTGCCTAATCCTACGTTAACCTTATGTTCTTCTGCTTTATTTAGCTTAAACAATCCGCTGCCGATGAATAAGTTGGATGTTGGGCAGAAAGAAATGGCCGAGCCTGTTTCGTGCAATCTGTGGTATTCGCTGTCACAAAGGTGAATGCCATGAGCAAAGACTGAGCGTTCGCTTAAAAGCTTGTGCTGATCATAAACGTCTAGGTAGTTTTTGCTGTCAGGAAACAGCTCTTGTACCCAAGCGCATTCGTCTTTGTTTTCAGAAAGATGCGTGTGAAGGTAAACGTCGTCGTATTCGCTTAGTAATTTGCCTGCCAGCTTGAGTTGTTCGTCTGAGCTGGTGGGCGCGAAACGCGGTGTAATGGCGTAGTGCAAACGGCCCTTGTTGTGCCAAGTATCGATGAGCTCTTTGCTTTCTTGGTAGCTGCTTTCTGGCGTGTCTGTTAAGTAATCTGGCGCGTTGCGATCCATCATGACTTTGCCACAAATCATGCGAAGGTTATGCACTTCACTGGCTTCAAAGAAGGCGTCTACAGAAACTTTATGAACTGTGCCGAAAACCAATGCGGTGGTTGTGCCGTTGCGAAGTAACTCTTTTAGAAAACGGTCTGCCACATCGCGAGCATGGGCTTTGTCGCTGAATTTACTTTCTTCAGGGAAAGTATAAGTGTTCAGCCAAGTGAGTAATTGTTCGCCGTAAGAACCGATCATATCGGTTTGAGGATAATGAATGTGCGTATCAATAAACCCCGGTGTGATGATGGCGTCTGGATAATGCTCAACTACAAGGTCGTTTGGCAAATCGGCTAACAAGGTGTTGGCATCGCCAAGGGCGTGGATTTTATCGCCTTCAACGACTAATAAACCGTCTTCGAAATACTCATAAGCCGCTTGGATGCCGACGTCTTTTGGATCTGCGATGCAATGTACAATGGCGGCGCGCCAAGCTTTTAATGGGCTCATGATGTCTCTCTTTTTTGACGTTAAATAAATATTTGACCGAATGGTTATATTTTAACAGGACTTTATTCGGTTTTCATTAGCCTATTCGTTGAGTAGGTTTATTTTCGCTCTGTGATGAAAGACAGCTGGAACCCAATTCTTGGAATAAGAACAATAAAAACGCCAATTGCGTTAGCATAAAAGTCCGCCCATTCGCCATTGCGATTCACCATGGGTTGAATGATTTCAATCGCTCCGCCGAGTAAAATAATAAGAAAGGCCATAGCAATAAAACGTTTGAAAGGTCCAAACGCACACATAAGAGCCAAACCACCGAAGCCAATAATATGGTGAAACTTGTCTGAGCCCGGTGCAGAAGGAAGGTGTTCTGCGGGGGTCAAAGTCGCAAAACTAATTGCAATGGAGCCAAGAACAAAAGCAAGAATTTGCAGTCTTGCAGAATACAGCCATTTATAAAGAAGTGTTTTATTGATCATCATGGTATTAACGTAAAATACGTGCGCGAATGTTGCGACCTTTGATTTTCTTATTCTCCAGCTCTTTGACGACTTTTTTAGCGACGTCATTGTCTACAGACACATAAGCTCTAAAGTCGAAAATATCGATTTTTCCTACTTGAGATTTGTCCAAACCAATACCAGCGGTCAATGCGCCTAAAATATCGCCTGGACGAAGCTTGTTTTTTCGGCCAGCGTCAAATGAAATGGTGGTTTTCTGTGGCACTAAACGATAATGATCGCTCGCTTGTTCAAGCTCAATGTAATGTGCTTTTGTATCAAAACGCTCTTCAATGTCACGAACTTTGTAATCGTCTTTTGATGTGACCAAGTTCACGGCAACACCGGCCGCGCCAGCACGACCAGTTCGGCCAATTCGGTGAGTATGAACATCGGTGTCGCGTGTTGTGTCGTAATTCACCACAAGGTCAATTTCTTTTACATCGATACCGCGTGCCGCTACATCGGTTGCGACTAATACACAGCTACTTTGGTTACTAAAGCGCACCAAAACTTGATCACGATCTCTTTGATCAAGGTCTCCGTGAATGGCTTGCGCTGCGACTTTTTGATCAATTAACCAATCCGCAACGTTCTGGCATTCTGCTTTTGTGTTGCAGAACACGATCGCTTGGCGAGGTTCAAAATGCTCAAGTGTGGCAAGTAAAGTGTCGCATTTGTCTTTGTTTTCACTGCGTACGAAAAACTGCTCAATGTTCGGCTTCAAGTCTTCTTGTGCTTCCACCTTGATGCTGACAGGTTTGTTTTGGAACTCGGCGCTGATGGCTTCAATCGTGTCACCGTACGTGGCAGAAAATAACAGTGTTTGGCGGTTATTTGGAGTCAGTTCAACCACTTCACGAATGCTGTCGACAAACCCCATGTCTAACATGCGATCTGCTTCATCCAGCACTAATGTGTTTAGCGCATTCAATCGCAACGTGCCTTTACGAAGATGCTCCATCAAGCGTCCTGGTGTGCCAACAACAATGTGTGCACCGTGCTCCAAAGAACCGATCTGCGGGCCAAAAGGCATGCCGCCACACAAACTCAATACTTTGATATTGTCTTGAAAGCGCGCCACCTTACGAATTTCTTTTGAAACTTGGTCTGCTAGTTCACGGGTTGGGCACATTACCAACGCTTGTACGCCGAAAAAGCGCGGATTGATTTTCAATAATAAGCCAATGGCAAAAGCAAGGGTTTTACCGCTGCCTGTTTGTGCTTGGGCAAGGATGTCTTTGCCATCAATAATAGGCGGTAAGCTTTGTTCCTGAACAGGCGTAAAAGAAGTGAATCCCATATCTGATAGTAAGGCGGTCAGTTTGGTTGGAAGCAAAGGAGTTAAAGGGTGATTAAATTGGGTCACGAAAGGCCTGTCTAGTAGAGTAAATAATGGGTGAAGGATAACAGAAAATGACAATAAATACCTTTCTTCACTATTTATTCCGTGTCGGTTGAGTACTTTTTAGGTAAAGTTGTGTCCTTAATAGAATTTTAATTTGTCCGTTGGGCGCTTTCTCTATCAAGAGGTTCGCGTACTTAGGTTTTCAGGGAAATTAATGAAAAATAAAAAATCACATTACGTCATCTTTGCGATTGTTTTTTTGTCTGCTATCGCGACGAGCATCTCAATGTTCATGGAAGAATTAAGATACGTAGAAACCTCTCAGACGTTACAAAATCGTAACTTCTCTCAGCGTTTAGAAGTCAGCATAAATCAATATGCAGAGACGCTTTCTGCTATTACTGCTCTGATTAAATCCAATGAGCAAGATGTGTCGTCTGAAAATTTTTCTCGTTTTGTTCAAAGCTTATCTCTTGATAATGATCTCGGTGTGTATTTCGCCAAATATGTGCCTGCTAGCCATAAATTAGAATATGAGCGAGGTATGCAAGAGAACTTAAACCGTCCTCAGTTTAAGATATTTCCAGAAGGTGATAGAGAAGAGTTTCTACCTTTAACCCTTGGTTATCCTCATAAAATAGTATTCGGTTACGATTTATTGGCACCTGATTATGAACAATTAGAAAGTGTTATTGCTTCTCGTAACGCCATTAAAACAACGCTCTCTCAGCCTATCTCTATTACTGTGCCAGATTGGAATGCAGGTAACGAAGCGGATTCCTTCCTGTTAAGAAAGTCCGTTTATTTGCCTCCTGAGAGCCGTGTTTTTAAGACAACAGATAGATCAGGTTTTTATGGCATGGCAGGGATTTTTTTCAAGGTTGACGAATTATTAGAGAATATTAGAGAGCAAGTACATCCTGATTTGTCTTACCGAGTCGCTGATGTAACTTCTACAGACAACATCATTTGGTTTGCCGATTCCAAACCAAGTTCGGAATGGGATAAACACCAATACAACACACAATACTTATTAACAGGCGACCGACAATGGCGAATTGATACGGCACATTTTGATGGCGTGTTTTATTACATCAACTGGACGTCCATTTTTATCCCTTTCACTTTTTTAACGTTATTGGCATTTTTCCTTGCCGCTTATGCACGTAAATTTTCATCCATTTATCGATCGGCTTTGAACGCTGCCAATCAACGATTTGATACCGATGAATTAACCGGTTTATTAAGTCGTTATCGCGTGCAAAAAGTGCTTGATGAACAACTGCTTGTTTGCCAAAGGAAAGGGAAGTGGTTAGCGACATTGGTATTGGACCTTGATCACTTCAAAACCATTAACGATGCATTTGGTCATGAAGTCGGCGATAAAGTTCTCTCTAGAGTTGCTCAGCGACTAAAATCGATGCTGCCTGAGGAGGCTGTTGTGGGCTATCTTGGCGGTGACGGGTTTTTAGTGTTGTTGCCTCAAAATGAAACCTATGATTTACCCCAATTGGATAATTTGGTGAAAGAAACGATCCATCAACTTAGTCAAAGCTACTTTATTGATGGCCGTACTTTGAATATTGGGTGTTCTATTGGCGTGGCGTTGGCGCCAAGGTTTGGTACAGACAGTGTAACGTTAATTAAAAATGCGGACATGGCGGTGTATCATGCAAAAACACTGGGCCGAGCCACCTATCATTTTTATGACGGCGAAATGGGTAAGCGTTTTGCTCGAAATGTTCGTATCGAAGCGCGCTTGCGAGAAGCCATCAAAAATGAAAGTCTGGAGCTGCACTTTCAACCTAAAGTTTGCATAGAAACCGAACGTTGCGTCGGTATGGAAGCTTTGCTTCGTTGGCACGATGATGAACTCGGCGATGTTTCTCCTGCTGAATTTATTCCATTGGCTGAGCAGACTGGCATTATTCTACCTTTGGGCGAATGGGTGTTTGAGCAAGCTTTCCGACACCTTTTGGAGTGGCAGGAGCAAGGCATTTCCGTACCGCCTATCGCGATTAATTGTTCTGCGGCTCAGTTAAAGCGAGTGGATTTTCTGCCGAACTTGTTAGCTTTGTTAGACAAATACAAAATTGATCCTAGCTTGCTGGAAGTTGAAGTGACGGAGTCTATCCTGATTGAGGACCCTGAGCGCTGCGCGGAGTTATTACGTCAAATTAGTCGCCTTGGCATTAAATTGGCGCTGGACGATTTTGGTACAGGTTATTCAAGCTTGAGTTACTTGAAGGATCTCCCTTTCCATTACGTGAAAATTGATCAGGTGTTTGTACGGGACATTATTGAGAACAAAAATAACGCCGCTTTAACGAAAGCCATCATTAGTTTGAGCCACGATCTGGATTTAAAAGTGATTGCAGAAGGCATTACGAATGTTGAGCAATTGGCGCTGTTAAGAGAATACGATTGCGATATTGGGCAAGGCTATTTATTCAGTAAAGCGTTTGGTGCGAATTCCATGGCCAGTGATCCCATGATTGTCGCTTTGAATAAGCAGGAAGGCTTGTAGGTTTCTTTAAAGTGGAAGATAAAAAGTAAAGTAGAAGATAAAAAATGGCCCTTAAAGAGGGCCATTTTTTTGCACGTGTGTTTTTAATGATTCCCAGAATTGGTTGAGTTTCGGGTTCTGATTCAGCTTAGAGCGATACAGGCGAATCTCTAATGGAATGTGCCAGTTCTCTTCTCCAGCCAAAGCGACTTTGCCATAATTTAATGTGTCGAGCATGAGTCGTTTTGGAATCCAGCCAATGCCATAACCTTCTTTTACCATGGCTTTGATGCTGACAGAGTGATAGTTCTCCGACAAGGTTTGCAGCTGAGGAATATCACGTTGACGCTGCAAATGATGATGAATCACAGGCTGTAAAAAAGAGTTTTCATAATAACCAATATAAGGCAAAGGCTTACGCTTCATGCCAGGAAGAGTGAACTTAGGCTCGCCATTCGCATCCGTTGCGCTACAAGGAATCAATGTCTCTTTGGCGACGACAATGTGCTCATATTGATCTTCGTCTAAGGCACGAATGAAATTAATGGCAGGATGCCAATAACACAACATGATGTCGCACTTTTGGTCCATTAAGGAGTTAATAAAGTCGATCCCTAACCAAGAGCTGGACTTCATGTTGATGTCCAATTCCACTTCGTTATCCTGACAAAACGGCTCAATGACTTCTTTATAAAAGCTCAAGAACAGGGTTTGAGTGGTCACAAAGCGCACTTGTGACTCTTCTTCTTTGCGGATTTCTTGGCAACGCTCTTTGGTATCACGCAATTGTCGAGTGATAAGCTCGGCGCTTTGTAGAAACACTTCGCCTGCTGGAGTCAAAGACAGTGGCAATGTGTTTCGGTCGATCAAGGTGACACGCATTTCTTCTTCGAGCAGTTTGATGCGTCGACTGAAAGTAGGTTGCGTTACGTTTTGGTCGTCGGCCGCTCGGGAAAAGTGACGTGTTTTTGCCAGCGCGATAAAGTCTTCAAGCCATCTTATTTCCATGAGCTTGACTCCTTATTGCCACAGGCAGACAAAACAAGGTCACGGTAAGCAGAAAGAGGAAAATGGATCATAGTCGCTTCTCCTCAATGGCGTGGCAGGCAACACTGCTGGTGTCTTCTTGCGCTATCATGGCTGGCGATTCGTCGTAACAACGTTGATTCGCATAAGGACAACGAGCTTGAAAGACACAGCCAATCGGTTGCTCTGTTGGTACTGGCACTTCGCCAATCAATCGAATCGGTTCGGCCGTATTGCTGTCTAAGCGAGGAATCGCTGACAATAATGCTCGCGTATAAGGGTGCTTTGGTTGATTGAATAGAGTGTTGGTTGGTGCTAGTTCACATATTCTTCCTAAGTACATGACCGCGACGCGGGTGGCAAAATGCTCAACCACGGCCAAATCATGAGTAATGAAAAGGTAACTTAGATTACGTTCTTCTTGTTTGTCCATCATCAAATTCAAAACTTGAGCTTGAACGGACACGTCCAGCGCAGACAAAGGCTCATCGGCGACAATAAAATCTGGTTCGACCGATAAAGCGCGCGCCAAGCTAATACGTTGACGCTGACCACCTGAAAATTCATGAGGATAACGATCTGAGCTCGACGCAGAAATCCCGACGGATTCTAGTAAATCGTCGATTTGTTGATCTACTTGAGCCAAAGATAATTCAGGGTTATGAAATATAATCGGTTCTTTTAGTGTCTGGTAAACCGTCATTCTTGGATTCAACGACGCATAAGGGTTTTGAAAAACCATCTGCATTCGACGGCGAAACAACATGCGTTGTTGATCACTCAAGTGATCAATGCGTTGATCAAGGTAATGTATTTCTCCTGCGCTTGGGTTGATTAACCCCATAATGGCACGCGCTAATGTGGATTTTCCACAACCTGTTTCACCAACCACGCACAAGGTTTCCCCTTGATTAATGGTCAAATTAACGCCATTGAGAGCATGAATGCTGTCTTGATGTTTTTTGAATTTTCCACGGTGAAAGCGCCATTGTCCCAGCCAACTTTCTTTTGTGGCAAAGGCTTTTTCCAAACCGCTGATTTGAATAAGAGGCGTGCTCATAAATACGCCTCTTCTTCATCTGCAAACTCGTTTAACATGTCTTCCACAATAAAACAGGCAACGCTCGAAACGCCGCTGTTAATAAAGCTTGGCTGTTCTTGCTGGCATTTTTCTGTGGCGTAAGGGCAGCGAGGGTGAAAGGCGCAACCAGAAGGGCGTTCGCTTAACGAAGGCATGCTGCCTTGAATTTGGTTCAATCTTTGTCCTGGTAACGCCATTTGTGGCAATGCATTTAACAAGCCTTGTGTGTAAGGGTGTTGAGGGTCGTTGATGATTTCCAATGTTGGGCCTTCTTCAACAATCCGACCTGCGTACATAACGAGTGTGCGTTCGGCCACTTTAGAGACAACGCCAAGATCGTGACTGATCAACACCAAGGCTACTCCGTTGTCTTCACAAATACTCAACAACAGTTGCAGTATTTCAGCTTGAATGGTGACGTCCAGCGCCGTAGTGGGTTCATCTGCAATGATAATATCTGGGTTGAGTAATAAGACGGAGGCGATGATTACTCGCTGTCTCATGCCGCCCGATAACTCATGAGGATATTGATTGAAGCGGGTTTCGGGAGACGAAATTTGCACGTGTTGCAGTTTCTGAATCGCGATGTTTTTCGCGTCTTTGTAGGCGATTCTGGTGTGGCTGCGAATGGTTTCCACCAGTTGATCGCCAATGGTGAGAACTGGATTCAGCGTCATCATTGGGTCTTGGAAAATCATCGCAATGCGTTTGCCGCGAATTTCTTGTAGTTGGCGTAAGTTCATCTTGGAAATGTCTTTGTTTTCCAATTTGATTGAGCCTGAATGAATATAACCCGGCTTGCTGATTAAGTTCACAATGGAAAAACCTAAGACAGATTTCCCCGCACCAGATTCCCCAACAATGGCAATGCGCTCGCCACGATTCAAGGTGAAACTCACGTCGATCAGTGCCGCGAGCTCGTGCTTTTTAATATGAAAGTTAACATGTAAATTACTGACGCTTAATAAATTCATATTAGTCTTTATACACCTTTGGGTTGAGGTGATCTCGTAACCAATCGCCTAATAAGTTCATGGCCAGAATAAGAATAATCAGCGTCACGCTTGGAATCACACAAATCCACCAAGAGCCAGAAAACATATAAGAAAAGCCTTCTGAAATGAGCGCGCCAAGGGACGGTTCTGTGGATGGCATGCCCAATCCTAGAAAAGACAACGCCGCTTCCGCAATAATAGCGTTAGCGATTTGAATGGTAAAAATCACCAGAATAGGGGACAAGGTGTTTGGCAAAATATGACGGAACATAATGCGCTTTGAGCCAAACCCCATGACGCGAGCGGCATCCACATATTCTTGCTGTTTCTCAGCCAACACTGAGGCACGAATGGTTCGAGCAAACAAAGGCCATTCGCTTAACCCGATCACCAAAATCAAAATCACCATGGCAAGTTGCTGATACACAGCGAGGCCAAACAGGGATTGCACAATGGCAAGAAAGATAATCGCCACCATCATATTGGAAAAGGACAATTGGATGTCGGCACAACGCATCAAAAAGTTATCAATTCGGCCGCCCAAATAACCAGCGACCAAACCAATGCAAATCCCTAGCGTGGCTTGAATGAGAACCGCACAGATTCCAATGGTGAGAGACAATCTTGTGCCATATAAAATAACCGTTAAAAGGTCACGCCCTTGTGCGTCTGTACCCAATAAAAAGTGGTAATCCTGAGTGATCCAGCTTGGGGCGATTTCAGCGTTCATCAAATCCATGAAGTTCACGTCGTTGACATCGTACGGAGTCAATAACGGGGCTAAAAGCGCCACAAGACAATAAAAGGCAAAGATGATTAATGCGAGAATCGCCAGTTTATCGCCAATAAAACCTGACCACATGTGGCTAAAGCGGCTGTCTGAGAGCGGATGCATAAGGTCTTTTCTAGTGTATTTCATAAGCCGTGACTCGCCAGACGTACGGTTGGGTTAACCAATCCATAAATTAAATCCACCACTGTATTGGTAATAACAAACATGCCGCCAACGACAATTAGGTACGCAGAAATTAAGGGTGTATCGACTCGGCTTACTGCGTCCATAAAGAGAAACCCCATGCCGGGCCACTGGAAAATGGTTTCCGTTAAAATGGTATAAGCCACTAAGGTTCCAGCTTGAATCCCGCCAATAGTGATGATTGGCAGCATGGTGTTTTTCAACGCGTGAATGAAGTAAATACGATTGGAAGACAAGCCTTTTGACCAAGCAAAGCGGATATATTCAGACTGCAAAACTTCCATCATCTCTGCTCGGATCAAACGCGTAAAAATCGGCATCAGCGCAAAGGCAAGGGACAAACTTGGCAACAATAAATGGTTTAATCCGTCTTTGTTGAATAATCCACTTTCCCAAAATCCAAGCACTTGGGTGGTTTCACCTCGGCCGAAGCTTGGCGCCAAATTCCATTCAATGGAAAACAAATACATCATTAAAATGGCGACAATGAAAATAGGAACCGATAGACCAATCGAAGTGACGATCATCACAATACGTGAGATCGCGTGTTTCGGCTTGATTGCCGCTAATACGCCAAATGGCGTGGCGATTAAGACGACTAAAACGATGGCGCAAAATGCCAGCTCCAATGTGGCTGGCACTTTTTGGAAAATAACCTCTAGCACGGGTTTTTTATAATAGAAGGAGGTGCCGAGATCGCCTTGCAAGGCGTTTTTAGTGAAGCGCCAATATTGCGTGAGAAAACTGTCGTTAAGTCCTAATTGTTCACGTAATTGCTGGCGCTCTTCAACCGACACTGTCATGCCGACCATTTGCTGCACAGGGTCGCCTAATTTGTCTTGGATGGCGAAGCTAATCACGCTGATGATGACCATCACGAAACAGGCTTGAATAAATCGCCGAAGTAGAAAAATTAACATTGAGTGGTGTGGTTCCTACTGATAATGGTGGAAAGCGTCATATAACAAAAATAACCTAAAAGAAGTGTGTGTCTACTTTGTTTCAACGACCAAATCTCCTAAGTAAGGGTTGTTTTGATCATTGATAATGTCGCGTATTTTGACGTCGTTTTTCGCGGCCCAAATAACAGACTGCCAATAAAGCGGAACCACCGCGGCATCGTCATAAAGGATGCTTTCGATTTCTTGCAACAAGCGCTGGCGCTGATCAATGTCCATTTCTCGGTTGGCTTGTTTAATGCGTTTGTCGATTTCTGGTTGGCAATATTTGCTCGCATTATAAGCGCCCAGTCCGGTGTTTTCATCTTCACACGCCACGATGAATTCAAATAAGTTGTTTGAATCCATGGTGTCGGATTGCCAGCCAAGCGTCATAATGTCGGCGCTTTTATGGGAGAACTCTTTAAAGTATTGTGCTTTGGGTAAGGTTTTTAAGTCCACTTGAATGTTGATTTTTGCCAACATAGCGGCGATGGCTTGAGCGACTTTTTCATCACTGACGTAACGATTGTTTGGTGCCATCATACTGACTCGAAAGCCTTTTTCGTAGCCCGCTTCTTTCATCAATTGTCGAGCTTCCTTTAAATCGTATTTCGGTAGCAACTCTTCTCGATGACCAAGAAAACGGGCGTGGCTTAATTGTCCAGCTGGCGTGGCGAAATTCTTCAGGATTTTGTCCACGATTAACGTTTGATTGATCGCAAGATTAATGGCTTTTCTGACGCGCACGTCTTGAAATTCGATGCGCCTTGCTTGGTTCATGTGTAGCAACAAAATACTTGTGCTTGGAATGGTCACTAATTGAATGTTTGTCGAGCGTTCCGCACGCTTTATATCGATAGGCGAGACAGGCGAAATAAAATCCACATCGTCTGATAGCAGCGCGGCTAACCTTGTTGAGTCCGTGCGTATTGGCGTCATGATGATTTTATCTACATTGCCCCGTGAATTTGTGTCCCAATATTGTGGGTTACGATCGAGTTCCATTCTTGTGCCAAGCTCTCTGCTTTTTAGAATGAAAGGCCCTGTGCCAGAAACATTGTGAGAGGCAAATGAATTGCCATATTTGATGATTTGATCTCGGCCTTGATAGAAGCGCTTATCGATAGGGAAAACGTACGCCATGATATTGAGCAATAACGGGCTTGGATCAAATGTGTGAACATCCACGGTATGATCATCCACCACAGAAGCCGACTCGATGGTATCGAACATGGCGCGAAAATCCGGCGAGGTTTTTAATCGTTGAATGGTGTAAACCACATCTTGTGCAGTAAAAGGGTTGCCTGAATGAAACGCCACATTTTGATGCAAGAAGAAACGAACGGTGCGTTCATCAACTCGTTCCCATCGTTTTGCCAAACGAGGTTCAAAATTGTCATTTTGATCCCAACGCAAAAGTGGGTCGAAAACCAAATGGGAAAACTGCAATGTGCCTTCAGACAACTGCTCATGAGGATCAAGGGAAATAGGGTCAGAGTCAAATGCCATTCGCAATGTCGTCGCAGACAAGTTATGAGATAACATCAGCGTGATACAACAGAGTAAAATGCGTTTTATTTTCATGGGTTTTGAACCTACTTCTTAGCTGGATAAGTGCATCATCAAGGATGGATGAAAATGTTTTTTTGTTGATGCAATTACAAGGCCGTAAAAACTAACTTTGATTTATTGACTAAAATGAATGGGCGTAAGTTTTACAAAAAAACGTCAGAAAAGACAGCGAGAGCGTCAGAAAGTACACACTTATGTCTAAAATTATGTTTTATTCAAGGAACTATGATTTATTGAAAGAGCAATGTCAGCCATTATTGAAAGGGACTCTATAGAACGCTATGAATTATTTTGCGCATTTACACATAGCTTCAATTACTAATACTTCTTGGGCTGGTAACTTGCTTGGCGATTTCCCTGTGGATGTAAAATCGCTTGAACCCGATTTACATCAAGGTTGGCGGCTGCATCAACAAGTCGACATTATGGTCGACAGTCATGAAATTAGCTTAGCTTTTCGCGCCACTCCAAGAAAAGGGCGACGACGTTTCGCAGGCATTGTTCAAGACATCGCCATGGATTATTGGCTTATTCAATATTGGGATAGATTCAGCGAAACGCCATTGTCTGACTTTTGTGATGAAGCGCTTATCGGCTTAGTCAAAGATAAGCACCGTTGCCCAGAGCGATTAGAAAGCATGATCACTTCACTCGAAAGTCATAATTGGTTATCGCACCTCGGTACGATTCAAGGCGTCGAAAACGCCATTCTCTCTATTATGCGACGCTGGAAACATGGACATCATTTGCAAGACTTCGTCGACGAACTCCCCGAAATCATTCAGCAAGCAGAAGACCCTTTTTTACAACTCTATCCAGAACTGTTGGCGTTTGTTGAACGCGAGTTTTAGCCAAGCTGAATGATGTTTGGCTCTTGTAGGGCGCGATGAGCAAAGCGTGATCTGCCGTTTCATTCTCATTTTCAAATTCGCCTTTAGATCAACAACTTCCTATTTCACATCCCCTACGTTTTGAAAATTTGATATTGTCCATTGTATATCGCAGACTGGCTAAAACTGTCAGTGATCTTCATGAGCCTGGCTTTCAGTATGGAGAACATTTTTCCACTTACACTGACGCATTAAGCACGTAAATTTATTGAGTGGAAGTTGGCATATAACAATGAAGCACAGTCAACGCTGTTTGCTTACTTCCATTTTGTTTCATTCCATCGCTTCTTATTTTTGAGAGCGTTGTTAACTCGGTATTTGTATGAAGGTAATTGATCAAAAATCATGGAGTTGGACCTTGTACCAATGTAATGATGAATACATTCTGTCTGTTCTCTGTGGAACGGTTGCTATGTATGGCAGGGACGTTATGTTGAACGCTGATGAAAAAGCAGAATACTTGCAGCACGGCATCCATGAAATAGCCAAACGAATTGCTAATGAGCCAAGTGTGTATCAGCCTAGACAGATTGTTGATTTTCATGATGATCCCGCTGTGAAAAAAGCCGATGCTGACTGGCGAGCCGCTCAGGAAAACCAAAAATAAAACATTATCTCGCAAGTCTATTTATTGGTTCCACCAAACAAGAAAAATGCAAAAGGTTTGTTTATGGATGACAAAAATTTTTATTTAATGCTTATCGATACGCCGTGGGGTGGCCCCACAGCAAATGTGATTAAAGGCCCCGACATGTTCGTAAATGAAGGTGTTTTTATTCATGATGTGACGGAAACATATGAAATAACGCTTTCAGTGGATAAGCAAGCTAAAGACGTTGATGCGTTTTTACCATGCGATATACATGGTCCTTCCAGCACGTTGATATTCTCAGAACAGTTTATAGATTTACTCACGACACTTGAGGTAGACAATGTTCAATATTTGAACACAGAAGTAACTTATGCGCCTATGGGTGAAAAAGTACCGTATAAAGTCGCTAATATTGTTGGGGCTATTAGTGGATTAGATATGGACAAATCCTCGGTCATATTGAGTCGACAAGGGAATGTTCTGGAAATTGAAGAAATGTGTTTCGACGAAAGTAAGTTATTAGGTCATAAAATCGTCCGTTTGCAAGAGAGTGTTATGCATATAGTGGTTCATAAAAGTATTAAAGAAGCCATAGAAAGCGCTGGCTTAACAGGTTTTATGTTCTTAACGGACGATGAATATGAACCCGGTATGCTGTAATTGAGCACGCTGGGTTGAAAATGTTTAACAAGGAATAATGCGAGACTTTATGAGTGTAGAAAAAATGCAACATGACCTTTTTGTGGGCGCTGATTTATCCTCGATACCAAAAGAAGATGCGGATGTTTTTATTGAGGCGACTGAGGATTTTAACGCGGTATTAGAAGGGCGGAAGCCGATCCATGCGAAATTGGACCTTGACGCGCCCTTGCCTGCAGATGGCGGAACTGTTTTTTATTTAGGCAATAAGTACAACTTAACGGTTATAAAAAGTTTATCCAGTTTTGGTTCTGTGCGTGGTTATGTGTACGGTCCAGCGATATTTTTTGACAAAAAATTTGCCACAGGTAATTCATCATCATTGAGTAGTACTAAGTTTTATTCCACAGAGTCTTTTAATCAGCTGTTAAAAAGATCGTCATGATAGCAAGCCACTACGGATTAAATTTTTGAGGCAAGCAAATGTAAAGAAAGCCGAGGCCACACACAGCCTCGGCTAAGTGGATCCATAGGATCCGATCGAGAGAACAACCCAACAAACGCAGTATGGTGCAGATTCCATACGGACGCTCATAAGGAAAAGTGAGTATAGCGATTTCACCATAAGGCGCTTTGATTTACATCAGTTAAGCGTAGAGTAAAGATTCTTATATTTTCCCAAGTAAGCCTTATTTTTCAGTAGGGTTACGTTAAACTGTTTGAGTATTCTCTCTTTATTCTTTCTATGTGTGGTAGAATCCGCCACCGAAAAAAGTAACCGTCTATAATTGTAATCGAAATAGGGGAAGTCAGGTGGCCGTTCAGTGGTATCCGGGACACATGAACAAAGCGCGTCGTGAGATTGAAGAAGTCATGACGCAAGTGGATATTGTCATCGAAGTATTAGATGCGCGTATTCCTGATTCCAGCCAAAACCCTATGTTGACGACATTGCGTGGCGATGTGCCAGTGCTGCGTTTGTTGAATAAAAAAGACTTGGCCGACAGAAGTCGTTTGGATTTGTGGCTTGAGCATTGGCGTGGCAATGAACGCGTGCTTGCGCATCCGTTCTCGACAGTTGATAAAGCGGATGTCGCCAAAATAAGCCAATGGGTGAGCCAAATGGTGCCTCATCGAGGTACGGCAGAAAAGCCGATTCGCGCGATGATTGCCGGTATTCCCAATGTAGGTAAATCCAGTTTAATGAACGCCTTGTTAGGTCGTCGAGTGGCGAAAGTCGGCGATGAACCTGCGGTAACCAAAGCTCAGCAAAAGTTAAAAGTCACCAATGGTTTTCAGATATTAGATACGCCAGGTATTTTGTGGCCTAAAATTGAAAATCCAGACGCCAGTTATCGTTTGGCTGTCACAGGCGCGGTCCGTGACACGGCGATTGATTATGAAGACGTAGCTTTGGTAGGGCTGAAATTTTTCTTATCGGATTATTTAGAAGCACTAATAACTCGTTATAAGTTGAAAGATGTTACGGCCGATTCAGAGCCTTATGATGTATTAAAAGTCATCGGATCGAAACGCGGTGCATTACGATCTGGCGGTAAAGTGGACATGCATAAATCCGCTGAAGTCTTTTTAAATGATGTGAGAACTGGTGCAATTGGCCCTTACATCATGGAAACCCCTGCCATGATTGCTTACGAAGAACAGCTGGTGGAAGAAGCAAAAGCCGCAAAAGAAGCGAAGCGCTTAGCGAAAATAGCGGCGGCGGTGCCTCAACGTCAGCAAGCGAGCAATCGACAATATGCAGACAGACACAGAAATAATGAAAAAGACAGTGACTAGGCTATCTGTAAGGCCTTTATGAATGTCACAAAAAAACGACAATATCGATAAATATTAGAGAGGTTCAGGATCATGGATTATGACATTGCCTTTGATCAGGACGACAATACATATCGCATTAATACCGGTTATGAGTTCGCTGCAATTGGCGAATGGGTGACGGAATATGTGCGAGAGCGAGAAAGCGTTCAGCGAGTGTTAATGGCGGCGCGTTTAGCGGAGTCAGAAAAAGAGACAACCGAATTTAAACACGGCCCTTTTCATGTAATTTTAAGTGAAGAAGGGGTTTTGGTGACTCGACAAGTGGATATGGATTCCGCAGAAGAGGAAATTAAAGCCATGTTTGATTCACAAGACAGCTTTTATCAAACGTCGACGGATGGTGTTCAAGCAGAATGTGGCTTGGAAGATCTGATTAATATGGTAGAAAACTGGTATGACGTGCTCCAGTAGTTGTTCCTTGCGCTGGCTAGGTTTACACTAGTCGTGTTTATTTTTTATGTTTTTTTAGGGAGCCGATATGCTCATCGAATTGGAAAAAGCCCGTACTCGAAATAATGTGGTTCGCATTTTTCGTGAAGAACTAGATGGACCAGATAACTGGACAGACGGCTTTGTGGTAAGCGCCAACGAAGAAATGGTTCTACTCCAATTAGTAGATGAAAATGTCCACCTTAATGGCTACCAGATACTGTTTTTGGAAGACATTAGTGATTTTGCTCATCCGGCTCCTTTTAATAATTTCCAGAAGCAAGTGCTCGCCATTCGTGGTGAAGAGGTGTCTGATCCCGAAGTGGATTTGGATGACTTGGCGGTGTTGTTATTAGATATCAGCGAAGAGTTTGGCCTAATTACGTTGCATCGTGAAGAAGTCGAAGCAGACAGTTGTGAAATTGGACGTGTGCTTCGTGCGGATGCTGTGACTTATGAGTTAGAAGAAATTGGCTCGGATGCTCGTTGGTTTGATGACACATCTGAATATGACCTTTACGATATCACGCGCATTGAATTTGGTGGCGATTATGAAGACGCTTTGTTAATTGCTAATGAGGCGATGGGCGAAGACGCTTATGAGCTTGCAAATCAATACGAAGACAAATTTGATGTGGTGAATGATCTGGATATTGAAGATGAGCCAGATAATCAAAAATAACACATGATCTGACATACCATAAGAAAAACGCCTTAATTGGCGTTTTTTGCTTTCTACACATGCCTTTCATGGTATGTACACGACGAAAATAATACACACGATTAGAGATTTCTTATGACTCGTTGGTTAGGGCTTCTTTTTATTTTTTTGGTGATTTCAGGTTGTACCGCTTATGCAACACATCAGTTTGATTCTGTGTTTGGTGTTGAAGACACTGACAATCGAGTCAGTGATGTTAGCGCTGAAGACACGGCCTTTTATAATGAACAAGTTAAACCAATTTTAGATAATCGCTGCGTGTCTTGTCATGCCTGTTACGATGCGCCTTGCCAGTTGAAGTTAACGACGCCAGCAGGTATTGAACGAGGTGGTTCGAAAGACTTGGTGTACGATGGCACACGCTTATTAACGGCTGCTCCCACACGATTGTTTATTGATGCTGAAACGACAGACGAGTGGCGTAAAAAAGGCTTTCATCCCGTTTTAAATGAACGAGAGCAAACGCCTGCGGCGAATTTGCAAGGCAGTGTCTTATATCGATCCATTGCCCTACGCAAACAGCAGGGCGCTTTCAAGCAAGCAGTGTTATCTGATGAATACGATTTCTCATTAGCCAGAGATCAACAATGTTCCAGTATTGAAGAATATCGTGATTACGAGGCGAATCATGCTAAGTGGGGAATGCCATACGGATTACCAGCATTAAGTGACACAGAATACGATATTCTCACTCGTTGGCTGGCCAAAGGCGGAAAAATGCCGAAAGCGGCGACGGTACCTGCTGAGTTACAAGCACAAGTTGATTTGTGGGAATCTCGGCTTAACGGTGAGAGCTTAAAAGATCGCTTAGTTTCTCGTTATATTTATGAGCATTTGTACCTTTACAGTTTGTATCTCGACGAGGGCGAAGCGTTTCGTTTTAAGTTGGTGCGTTCGAAGACACCGCCAGGAGAACCGATAGAGCGTATTGCTACACGTCGACCTTATGACGCACCAGGTGTGGAGCGTGTTTATTATCGTTTGTGGTCTGACCCAGAAGTGAAAGTTCAAAAGAACCATATTCCTATGCAATTAGACGAAGCCCGTTATGCTCGCTGGCAGTCGTACTTTTATGGGCAAGAATATCAAGTCACCAAAGACCCAGGTTATGCGCCTGAAGTAGCAACGAACCCTTTTAAAGCATTTCGTGAAATTCCATCGCATGCTCGTTATCGCTTTTTATTGGATCATTCTCAAAACACCATTATGTCTTTTATCAAAGGGCCTGTGTGTCGTGGTCAGGTGGCTGTTAATGTCATCAACGAGCAGTTTTGGGTGTATTTTGTTGATCCAGATTTGGAATACCATGAACAGTCTGCTGATTTCTTGGAAGAAAAAATGGCGGCGTTAGAGCTTCCTGCGCAAGGGCTAAGTAATGTCTTGCCGTTAACTTCTTGGGTGCTTTTTTCTGAACAACAAAAATCTTATTTGTCAGCGAAAGCGTCGTTCATGAAAGCCGCTGTGGACAGCGGTGTTATATTGGATTTAAGGGTCATTTGGGATGGTGATAAGACAAACCCTAATGCGGCGTTAACCGTTTTTCGTCATTTTGATAATGCTTCTGTTGTAAAAGGTATGGTTGGCCAGCATCCAAAAACTGCGTGGGTGATTGATTATCCATTATTAGAGCGTATTCATTATTTATTGGTGGCCGGTTTTGATGTGTATGGCAACCTTGGGCATCAGCTTGTCACTCGTTTATACATGGATTTTTTGCGAATGGAAGGCGAGATGAATTTCTTGTTGCTGTTACCAAAAGAGGACCGAGAAGCCATTCGAACATTCTGGTATCGAGATACAAGTCAAACCATTAAGAATTATATTTTTGATGATTACATTAATGCAGATATTGATTCAAACGTCGCCTATCAAACCCAAGATCATCAGTTTGAGCTGTATGAAAAATTGCGCAGTAAGTTATCGAACGTGTTGGACCTTGGTTATGATTTGGAACAAGCTAAGCTTTCGCCATCAAAGATAAATGCGTTGGAAAAATTGCACGCCTTACGTGGCAACGGTCTGAGATATTTACCGAACGTGATGACCGTGCTGGTAACGGGTGACGGTGTGCCGATGGAAGTGTTAAGCGTTATTCATAATAAAGCCCATGCGAATATTTCCAGTTTATTGAATGAAAATGCTTATTTACGACCTAAAGAAGACAGTATCACTTTGGTGAAAGGCGTGCTGGGTGATTACCCTAATGTCTTAATGAAAGTGGAAATGAGCGAGCTAACCGATTGGGCTGAAACGATTCAAGCTTTGCAAAACTCGCAAGATTACACGGAACTGCTCAATCGCTTTGGTGTTCGTCGTACGGATCCTGATTTCTGGTTTGTGAGTGACTCCATAGCGAATTTAAATACGTTAAATCGTCCAAGAGAAAGCGGCATTTTAGACTACAACCGCTTGGAGAATAGATAATCTATGATTCCTTTTTCAATTTTAGACTTAGCACCAGTAGTGGAAGGGCGTTCTGTTTCTGACTCGTTGGTGATGAGTCGAGAAATGGCGATAGCGGCTGAACAACACAATTACCATCGATTTTGGTTGGCAGAGCATCATGGTATGGCGGGGGTGGCAAGCTCAGCGACGTCTGTGGTTTTGTCTTATCTTGCTGGCGCAACATCGACGATTCGCCTTGGCTCTGGTGGCATCATGTTGCCTAATCATTCGCCTTTAGTTATTGCAGAGCAATTTGGCACCTTGGCTGAATTGTATCCGAATCGGATTGATCTTGGATTGGGCAGAGCGCCCGGAACGGACATGCAAACCGCACGAGCTTTGCGTCGACATATTGAAGCGTCTGTTGATCGTTACCCTGATGATGTACTTGAGCTGCAAGCTTTTCTTGCTAATGGAGCAAATGGTGTTATTGCAGTGCCAGGACATAACACAAAAGTGCCTTTGTGGATGTTGGGTTCTAGTCTTTATAGTGCGCAAGTGGCTGCGGAGTTCGGTTTGCCTTATTCGTTTGCATCGCACTTTGCACCGGATCAATTAATGGACGCTTTAGCGCTCTATCGCCATAAATTTAAGCCATCAAAGCAGTGTGAAAAACCTCATACAATGGCTGGCATTATGGCGGTGGTTGCTGATACAGATGATGAAGCGAAATACCTTTTTACCTCTGTCCAACAACAGTTTGTCAATTTACGCCGAAATCGTAATGTGCCTTTTCCAAGACCTGTGGATTCAATGGACAGCGTTTGGTCTCCAAGTGAGCAGCACATGGTTGAGCATATGCTGCAATACGCTGTTGTAGGGTCCAAGAAGTCGGTTGAGTTTAAGTTGTCTCGCTTTATTGAACGTACAGAAATAGACGAGCTGATTGTGTCTATGCCGATACATGATTCATTGGCAAGATTGAACGCTTTGAGTTTGATGGCAGAAGTAAGAGATAACCTATCTAAGTAAGGTTACCTCTTGCGTATTTACTTCTTGTAAGGAGATGGGTCGCCCGCAATAGGTTGGGTTTTGAAGCGACGGTGAGCCCAAAAGTATTGGGCTTTTTTAGGTTCGATGGCTTGTTCCATGAGTTCATTTATTCTTGTCGCATTGACGATGTCATCTTCGGTTGGGTAGTTTTCCACTTCAGTGAAAATCAGTTTATAACCGTTTTTTGTGCGACCGTAATCATAAAGAACGACAGGGGCATTGGTCATTTTAGCGATACGTCCAATGTGAGCAATGGTTGCACATTCACGGCCATAAAAAGGCGCGAAAACTGAGTCTTTTCGACCGTAATCTTGATCGACAGCATACCAAACGGCTTTGTTTTTCTTCAATGATTTGAGGACTTCACGCATGTTTCTACGCTCAATGGTTTTACTGAATAATGCTTTACGCTGGCGCTCCATTACCCAATTCATGACAGGATTGCGTTGTAGCTTATAAATTGGATGAACGTCCAAAATACGTGGTACTTGGCTGCCACAAATATCAAGAGACGAAAAATGACCGCTAATCAGCACGCAGCCTCGGCCTTTTTCAATGACTCGCTCAATAACGTCTTCGCCTTCAAACGTGATGCGAGAGGCAAACTTTTCTTTGTTTTGGAACCAGGAAGCGAAGGTTTCTAGTAAGCCTTTGCCCATGCTGTCAAAGTGTTCTTTGGTCAGTTGTTTTCGTTCGGCGGCGGACATTTCTGGGAAGCAAATTTGAAAGTTTACGTCACAAATATAACGACGTCTTGGTGCCAGTAGATACAAAATACGCCCAACAAAACCACCGAAAGCTTGCAAAACTGGCCAAGGGAGAAAGCTTAACAGGTAAGCGATGCCCATTCCTGCCCACGATAACCAATACTTTGGCCCTATAAAAGATGTAAAACTTTTATCTAATGTACTTTTCTTAGCCACGGTACCCCTCCAAAAAAGCCTGCCATTGCTCATTTGATACGTAAAATTGTTGATGTTTGCTGGACTCTTTGTCGAGTGAGCGTTTTAAGCGATCGATGTTGGATTGCATCCATGTATTATTGAGTGATCGTTGTTCGCATTTATCGAAATCGATAACCCATATTGTATTTTGCTGGTCGATCATGATGTTGTGACAGTTTAGATCGGAATGATAAATTCCGTTGTCATGGAAGCGCTTGATGACCTTGCCGATTTCTTGCCATGGAATGTTGTCTTTTTGCTCGCTTTTTATGATATCGAATAAATCTTTGGCATCCTTAATGGTTTCTGTTAATAGTTCTGCCTGATACATACCATGTTTTATCTGATACCTTCCACCGATTGGTTTAGGGACAGGAAGCTGTAGCTCACGCATTGTTTCTAATAGAGTGAGCTCTTGCCAAGGTCGTGTGTTTTCTTGTCCAGAAAATAGGAAGGCACTTTTATTAAATTTAGAAATTAACCCACCGCGGCGGTATTTCCGTAATACGAATGAACCGAATTGACTGTCGATAAACCAGACTTTACCACGGCCGTTGCCAGTGCCGATTAATGCTTTGTTTTGTTTGTCTGGCGCTGGCTGGGCTTCCCAAAATGTCGCCTCGAACCAAGACGCATCCAATGGTTTGCTTGTATCGCTTTTTAATACCGTGATGGTTGGCGATAGTTTGATGGCTTGTGGCATAGTGTTCGCTTTGTTAAAGGTTTCTATTAATTAGACACATTCAATGACGACTATTCTATAATACTTGCCATATTTAAACAGCCCTAGAGGACGCGATGAAACAAGATAATATTCAGCATCTGGCCGTGATTCGGTTATCTGCATTAGGTGACGTTTGTCACGCTATGGCTGTGGTTCAAGCTATCATGAAACGCTACCCGAATATGAAGGTGACTTGGGTAACATCACCTTTAGAGGCGAATTTAGTCAGATTGTTGGATGATGTAGAGGTTGTTGTATACGACAAAAAAACAGGTTTTTCTGGTCTGTTGGCATTGCGAGCTCAACTAAAAACGCGAACGTTTGATGTCTTACTGCATTTACAGTGGTCTTTAAGGGCCAGTATGGTTTCTCGAATGTTAAAGGCAAAACGACGCATCGGTTTTGCCTTATCTCACTCGAGAGAAAAACAGCATTGGTTTGTCAACGAACATGCACCAGAGCCAAAAGGTGAGCATGTTCTTGATTCTTTTTTGTCTATTGCCAGTGTCTTAGGTGTTGATAAGCCAAGTTTACCTTGTGATTTAACCTTGCCTGAATTAACAGGTCCTGAGTGGAAAGAGCTTGAATTGCCGAGTGGCTATGTGGTGATAAATCCATCTGCCTCTAAAGCTGAGCGTAATTGGACGGTAGAAGGCTATCAATCGGTGATTGGTTATTTGCTTGAAAAAGGTATTGCGCCAGTGCTAACAGGTGGGCCTTCACAAGAAGAAAAAGACTTTGCCGCGCAAGTCATGGCGAAACATCAAGATAAGATAATGAATTTAGTTGGCAAAACGCCACTGGATGTGATGTTGTCTGTATTGAAAGGCGCGAAATTGGTGGTCAGCCCCGACACAGGGCCAGCGCACATGGCAACATTAGTTGGCACTAAGGTGTTGGGTCTGTATGCCCATTCTAATCCGCGTCGCACTGGGCCTTATTGTGATTTAGATAATGTGGCGAGTGTGTATGACGAATTGGTCGAGAAGGAATACGGAAAAACGCTTTCCGAGTTGCCTTGGTCAACACGAGTGCATGATGAGCAAGCCATGCAACATATTCGTATCGACCAAGTATTGGCGATATTAAAAGGGCTTATTTAATTCCTTGTTCTGCAAGTTTTAAATCTAATGTCGCTTTGAGCAACTTATAAAGTTGTATCGAAGCGTCAATCTCTTCTTTTCGATTGGTTAAACTTTCGATGTTCAAACCAAGTGGAATACCAAGTGGTAACGCCACGTCGATGATTTGTTCAAGAGCGTTACGACAAATTTTAATGGACTCATTTAATGGTGTTTCAGAATCTAAAATACGGTGTTTGGTTGCGTCTGGAACGGATATGCCTAACCATTCCATAAATTCTAATGTTTTGGCGCTGCCGCAAGGTGTGAAAGTGAGAATGATGCGTTTTGGTGCTTCGCCTTTGTCTTTGCAAGCTCTTGCATAACGGCTTACGAGATCCGCTGTTGCTTGATGATTGTACACGGCTTGAGATATAAAAAACTCACAACCAGAGTCTGACTTTTTCATTAGACGTAAATGCTCATCACCTTTTTTAGCGTGGCGTTCCGCAATGGTGACACCGCCCAAATTGAATGGATGAGAAGACGCTTTTAATGTTTCGTAAGCGTGTGGCAGTGGCAGCTTAATGTCACCATCGGAAGAAGGTGAACCAACTAAAACCAAATCTCGAATACCAAAGTCTTCCCAGGCTTCTGATAACCAGCCAGAAAATGCTTCTGGTGTGCGAGAAGACACAGATTTGTATGTAATGACAGGCTTGTTTGAAGCTTGATATAAACGCTTTGACCAAGCTCGTGGATCATGTGTTTCCATAAATGGGAAGGGACGAGGTTTGTCGATACGGCTTGTTTCGTCTTGAATGTCATACACAATCAAGCCGTCTACTTCGATGTTATCTAATCGATTTAATAACTTTTGGCTAACCTCATGCAACTGCTCTTCTTCAAGCGTTGATTTTGGTGGTGTTGTGCCAATAAAGTAAACACCGCGGCTTGGGTCTTGGAACTTATTTGCTAATTCAGATTTCATTATGTTTGTCTCTAATATGTGTACTTTAAACAAAACGGGCAATAGGAATAGAAAAGGGCTGCCGCTTTATTCTTGAGTATGAGTGAAGATAATGGTGCTATTCTAACAGTGAAATGAATTCAAGATGTTATTTTTAAGTTGAATAATATTAAAGACGAAGTGAGGCTGGCTAATCCGCCAAGGCTTTTTGGTATAGGAATGATCAGTGCGTGAAAATCTTATCTTTTAATGCAAGATGAATAACGAATTTTAGTGCGTCTGGGTTATAATGCTCGTATTAAGCGTGAGTGATGAGTTTGCGTGATTTTAGTCGTTTTTAAGGGGTGTTTTTTTGTTATTCGAAGAATTTGGTTTTGATAATCGCATTTTAAATTCCATTGGTCATTTGGGGTTTGATCAAGCAACGGAAATTCAGTCTCGTGCTATTCCAGAAGCGATGGCTGGGCGCGATTTATTAGCGTCGTCAAAAACAGGTTCAGGAAAAACCCTAGCGTACCTTTTGCCTGCCTTGCATCGTGTTTATAAGAAGAAAGCGTTATCTAAGCGTGATCCTAGAGTCGTTGTTTTAGTGCCGACACGAGAGCTTGCCAAACAGGTTTATGGGCAATTGCGTCTTCTTTTAGCTGGCAGCCGTTTCACTTCGATCCTGATTCAGGGTGGTGAAAACTTCAATGATCAACATAAGCAGCTGCAAAAAGATCCGCATTTTATTATCGCCACGCCAGGGCGTTTAGTTGATCACTTGAAACAACGTAATGTGTTTTTAGAAGGGCTTGAATTGCTCATTCTGGATGAAGCAGATCGCATGCTAGATCTTGGTTTTGCGGATGCGATGCGAGCCATTAACGATGCTGCGAATCACCGTCAGCGCCAAACATTGTTTTTCTCTGCCACATTGGATAACACTGATGTGAGTGACATTGCCAATGAATTGCTAAAAGAGCCATCGCGTGTGGCGGTAGGGCAAGGTTTTGATGAACACACTGATATCTCTCAGCATGTTTTATTATGTGATCATTTAGATCACAAAGAAGCGTTGTTGAAACATGTGTTAACCAGTCAAACGATCAAGCAAGCGATTGTCTTTACGGCGACAAAAAACGATACAGTGCGCCTAGCTGATATCATTTCGAGTTGGGGATTGACCACTCAAGCCTTGAACGGAAACTTGTCTCAAAGCGCGCGTAACAAAGCCATGGAAAGTTTTGCGAAAGGGCAGTTTAATGTCTTGGTGAGTACGGATGTGGCGTCTCGTGGTTTAGACATTGCCAGTGTCTCTCATGTAATTAATTTTGACCTTCCTAAACAAGCCGAAGAGTTTGTTCACCGAACAGGAAGAACTGGACGTGCTGGTTTTAAGGGTGATGCTTATTCTCTT
Organism: uncultured Marinomonas sp.; assembly: GCA_938009755.1. Lineage (GTDB taxonomy): Bacteria > Pseudomonadota > Gammaproteobacteria > Pseudomonadales > Marinomonadaceae > Marinomonas. Next base: position 21,329 of record CALLIL010000025.1, on the reverse strand, counting down.
GTTGGGCCAAAAGATTGGCTAAACTTTAAAGCAATAGAAACCTTCTTGCAGAAAGTCTTGCCAACGGAAGTGGTTGAAGGGTTAGAGCCGAAATTCAAAGGTTTGCAACCTGCGAAACCAAAACGTGCAGCCCATAAAAAAGCGCCGGTAAAAACTCAAAAAGCCGCACCGCGCAAGGCGTCTAAGAAGTCGACATCAAAAGCGCGCTTCCATGATAATCAGCAAGACGGTTTTGAGGCTTTTAAATTGCCACCGAAGCGTTTTGAGAGACAAGCGAATACGGATGATGGTGAAGATTAAACACGGTAATCACACTTTGTTTTGATTGGTAAGTGAAGCGTGATTTTTGATGCTATTCATTTAAAGGTGAGTTACATTCAGGTGATTGATTAATCTTTCTAATGTATCGGAGTTGAGCTTATTAATCGTTTGCCCCCATTGAACTCATTAAAATGCTTTGAATCTGCCGCCCGACATGGCAGTTTCAATAAAGCAGCCAAAGAGCTTTCGGTGACGCCTTCGGCGATTAGTCATCAGATAAAAGGTTTAGAAAGCTTTCTTGGCATAGAGCTGTTTCGCCGTACCAAACGTAAGGTCATTTTAACCGAGTCCGGTGAGGCGTATTTAAAGCCAATTCGAAGCATTTTTGAGCAATTAGAAAGTGCCACATCGCAGTTGAAGAGTAATCAAAAATCAGGCTCTTTAAGACTTGCTGTCGCACCAGCGTTTCTGACGCGTTGGTTGATGCCAAGAATGGAAGGCTTCCAAGAACGCTATCCCGACATTCAAATTGAATTAAGTTCTTCCATGGGGCTTGTTGATTTTGCTGCCAATGACATAGATATGGCTGTGTACTTTGGTAATGGTGAATGGGAAGGTGTCGAAACACATTATTTACGTCCTGTGCGTTTGGCGCCAGTTTGCAATCCAAGACTAATCAAAGCTGATCATCTTATTAATACGCCAGCAGATATGCATTCGTATCCATTACTGCATGTGACCAAACGCAAAGACGAATGGCAAGATTGGTTGCAGCAGAATGATTTAGACCCGATGCTATTTCGTCGTGGTTTGATGTTTTCCAGTGGCTCCCTGACCGCAGGTGCGGCCGCACAAGGCTTAGGAATTGCGTTATCAGACCCGGAATTTGTTGCGCCAGAAATTGAAAGTGGCAGCTTGAAAGTGTTGTTTGATCAACGTTTGATTACCAATCGCTCTTTCTATTTGGTGTATGAAAAACGCCGTTCTGTGACGTCTGCCATGATGGCTTTTAAAGAGTGGCTAATTGAAGAAATGGTTGGAAATAAAGGCAATTAATATTTAATAACGATAGGTAGGTTTTATGAGCACAGAGTTAACCGTAAACAGCTATTTTAATGATCAAGTAAAATCCATTGGGTTAGGTAATTCTGAAGGAAATCTAACGGTTGGAGTAATGGCTGTCGGCGAATACGAGTTTGGTACCAGTCAAAGAGAGTATATGTCGATTGTGTCTGGTGCGTTGACTGTATTGTTGCCAAATGAAAGTGAATGGAAAACGTTCGTCAAAGGTGAGACTTTTATTGTTGAAGCTAACTTAAGTTTCCAAGTAAAAGTGGCTGAAACCACAGCGTATCTTTGTCGTTACGAGTAAGCGTATTTTGATATAAAAAAAGGGTTGATGAATAGAATTCATCAACCCTTTTTTATTAGAGGCGTTTGCCCGATTGTAAGGAAAACACCTAAATCATGATGCTGAATTAGCCGCCAACAACATTGACTAGTAGGGTTACTCTGTCTCCAGGTTGAACGTATTTTTGACTGCTGACTTTTGGGTTCCAGCCTTGAATGTCGCTCACCGATACTTTGAATTTATTGGCGACGATGGCCAAGGATTCACCAGAGCGAATCGTGTAGACCACTTTTTTCATCACACTACGAGAGGTGCTTTCTGACTTTTTAGGTTGTAACCAAACAACCAATTTTTTTCCAGGGATCAGCGGATCAGATAACCCCATGCTGTTCCAGCGAGCCAAGGTTTTGCTGGTGGTTTTATATTTGTTAGCAATCAACCATAAACTGTCGCCTCGCTTCACCGTATAATTTACCTTGATACGGTTTTGAGATGGTGTGCGAGATTGTTTCGCAAGCAAACGCTGATGAGAGCTTAATGTGTAGCTTTCAATGTCATTGCCCGCCACTGGAATCATTAATTCTTGTCCAACACGTATCAAGGAAGAGGAAATCTTGTTGACGTCTTGTAGTACGCTCACGGTCGTATTATGTTCTTTGGCAACCAATAATAAGCTGTCACCTGCTTCTACTGTGTAACGAACCCAAGTAACACGGTCTTTACTAGGAATTTGGGCCAATTTAGTACGGAATTGCTTCGACTTACTTACTGGCATTAACAGGCGATGAGGGCCGTCTGGCGATGTCGCCCACTGGTTAAAACCTGGGTTCAATAAATAAACTTCATCAATGCTGATGCCAGCCATGTCAGCAGCTTGTGCTAAGTCAAGTTGTCCACCAATGTTAACAACATCAAAATACGGTTTGTTTGGAATGAAGTAGGTTGAGTAATTGTACGCTTCAGGGTTCTTAATGATTTTTGCTAATGCAATCAGCTTTGGTACATAGGCGCGAGTTTCACGAGGCAAATCAAGAGACCAAAAGTCTGTTGGTTTACCGGCTTTTCTGTTTTTTCGAATAGCACGCATTACAGTGCCTTCACCTGAATTGTATGAGGCAAGTGCGTGTGCCCAGTTACCATCAAACATCTTATGTAGGCGAGTAAGATACGAAATAGCCGCTTGTGTTGAGCCGATAATGTCACGACGACCGTCGTACCACCAAGTCTGTTCCAATCCATACATGCGACCTGTAGACGGCACAAATTGCCAAGGACCAGATGCTCTCGCATGGCTGTAACCGAAAGGATCAAAACCACTTTCTACGATAGGTAAAAGCGCTATTTCAGCTGGAAGGCCTGCTTTTTCTAGCTCACTGACAATGTAATGTAAGTAGCGCTCACCGCGTTTTGATACACGATCTAAATAGGAAGGGTGAGTACTGTACCAGCGTAATTGAGAAGACAAGCGAGGATGTTCAATGTCTAAATCTAGCGTGAAGCCAGCGCGAATTCTGTCCCATATATCATCTGGGTCTCGTGGCTTGCTGGTCGCGATAACAGGCTCAGCAACAGGCTCATCCTGTGCCACTACTTCGTCACTTTCCTCTGCTAACTCGGTTGTCGGATGAATAGCTGGAACGGTATCGATTACCCCTAAACGCTCAGGATCTGCATCAACCAAGTCAGCTTCTTCGGCATCAATAGGCTCTAATAAATCGACTGAGGCGTTATTTCGTTCTGCTTTTGACGCTGTCTGGCAGGCCGTCAAAAGTAGGCTTGCTAAGCAAACCCAAATAAATTTATTTATCATGAAACTCACAAAATTGAATAATGTTTGTGCATTTTAAGGGTGTGGTGATGAAGGTCAACTAAAACTGTCCTTCGCTCGTCGCACTTGGCTGAAGATATCGACAGAATTTACGGCTGGCGTTTCTTTAAGTTGTTGTGCTGCTTGAGTTTTCAGAGAAGTTTCATGAGAACGTAAAAAAGGGTTAGTTTTTTTCTCTAAATGCAATACAGAGGGAAGTGTGGGTAGATTTTTTGCTCTTTTGTCTTGATCAGATAAATTGCTCTTTATCAAAGCCTCATTGTCTGGCTCTAAAGACAGTGCAAATCGATAGTTCGCTAACGTGTATTCGTGAGTGCAGTAAATAATGGTATCGTCTGGCAGTGCAGCGATCTTTAACATTGCTGCCAACATGAGCTCTGGAGTGCCTTCCATGATTCTTCCGCAACCGCCTTTAAATAGTGTGTCGCCACTAAATAGCATTGGCGGCTCACCTTGTTTGGGCTGTTCTGAAAAGTAGCACAGGTGATCGAGTGTGTGTCCTGGCGTTTCTAACACTGAGAAAAGGCGAGAGAAAACTTGAATGGTGTCATTCTCTTTGACTGGGTGCGTAATGAGCTGTGTTAAATGAGAAGGGCCGTACACATCGCATTTCCATCTCTCTTTTAGTTTTTTTACACCACCCGTATGATCATGATGATGATGGGTTATCAGTATGCCTACTAAGGTTTTTTGATGTGTCTGACAATAGTCTAACACGGCTTTTGCGGAACCTGGATCGACGGCCCAAATGTCTGAACTATCTTTATCTTCGATTATCCAGATATAATTGTCTTGGAAGGCAGGAAGCGGATATGGAGTCATAGTTTACCTACTAAAAATAGGGATAAAATTGTATGCATAGAGCGTGTTGTTTATAACAGCTATAATAATGCGCTATGCCGTTTTCAATAGAGAAGTTATGTTATGCCGAACGGTCAATCAAGACAATTTTTTCAAACGTGGTACCAAACAAACTTAGGCGCTAGCTTACTGAAAAGTGAATTGTTGGCGATTGAGTCGGAACTGGATTCAGCGGTTGGTTATTATTTGATAACGCAATCGCCATTGAAAAATATCTCGTTCAATAATCATAGAGTACGTGAGAGTTTTTTGGTTGCGCCAAAGCTGGAGCTTGGTGCTTCGGATCGCACTATTGTTGCAAGAGCAAATGAGTTGCCACTAGAGTCAGATGGTATAGATGTTCATGTTTTTCACCATAGTCTCGATATTTCAGAGACGCCTCATGATGACTTGCGAGAAGCAACAAGAACTTTACAGCCTTGTGGTAAATTAATAGTTATTGGATTCAATCCTTGGAGTTTTTGGGGTTTTCTTCGTTTATTTTCAAAGCGTACAAAAGCGCCTTGGTGTGGACGGTTTATTTCCCATCAACGCTTGGAAGATTGGTTGAAAGTAGCAGGCCTAACATTAGACTCAAAACGCTTTATTTATTATGAGCCACCGTTTCAAAATACTCGTTGGCGCGCCCGCTTTGCTTGGCTTGAAAAGGTTTTAAGGCCTTTAAAATTACCGTGCAGTGGTGTGTATATGATGACAGCGACGAAACAAGTAAAACGCTATACACCTTTAAAGCCTCGTTGGACACGAACACGCGTTCGCGTACCACCATTAACAAAGCCTACAGTAAAAGAGATCATAAAGTGAAAGATGTAATTATGTACACAGATGGTGCCTGCAAAGGCAACCCTGGTATCGGTGGTTGGGGAGCTTGGCTCACGTTTGGTGAACATGAAAAGCGCCTGTGTGGCGGTGAACATGATACGACCAATAACCGAATGGAATTGATGGGCGCGATCGAAGGCTTGAAAGCCTTAAAAGAAAAATGTTCTGTTACTTTATATACCGATTCTTCCTACGTACAAAAAGGCATCACAGAATGGTTAGCGGGTTGGAAACGTAAAGGTTGGGTAACCGCTTCTAAACAACCCGTTAAAAATAAAGATTTATGGCAAGCGCTCGATGAACAGTGTCAAAAGCATAAAGTGACATGGAAGTGGGTGAAAGGACATGCAGGCATCGAAGGCAATGAAATTGCCGATGATTTAGCCAATGAAGGCATTGATAAATTGAGAGCCAAATCATGAGAAAAGTGATTCTAGATACAGAAACCACCGGTATTGACCCGAAACAAGGCCATCGAATTATCGAGATCGGTTGTGTTGAAATGATTGACCGTAAACTCACTAAAAATCACTTTCATGTCTACATCAATCCTGACCGTGAAGTGGAAGAAGAAGCGTTTCGAGTGCACGGTATTAGCAATGAATTTTTAGCAGATAAGCCTCGCTTTCATGATGTCGCACAAGAATTTTTTGACTTTATTAAAGGGGCGGAATTAATCATTCATAACGCGCCGTTTGATATTGGTTTCATGGATCATGAATTCTCTCTTCTAGGTGGCTTTCCGAAAACTGCCGAAGTGTGTGGTGTCTTTGATAGTTTGGTTTATGCTCGCAAGAAACATCCGGGGCAGAAAAACAATCTTGATATTTTATGTCGACGTTACGGCATTGATAACTCTCACCGAGAACTACACGGCGCATTATTAGACGCCGAAATTCTTGCCGATGTTTATTTGTTAATGACAGGCGGGCAAACCAGTTTAGGTTTGGCGACCGGCTCAGATTCTGACTCTAAAGAAGGGGAAGAGGTAGGAGCGATTCGTCGATTATCCGCTGATCGTCCAGCGATTAAAATCATCAGAGCCAGTGATGAAGAATTAAAAGCTCATGAGGAACGTTTGGATCTTTTGGATAAAAAATCTGGACAATCGTTATGGCGAACGGTGCATTAGTCGCTCATTTTTAAAAAAAGTAAATGATCTAAAAAAGGCTTTCAATCTTTATTGAAGGTCTTTTTTTGGCGTTTTTTTATCATGTGCTTGAGTACTAAAATTTTAAGGATAAATGAAATAAGTACCTATGAGGATAAATACGTAATAGCTGTTGTTATTTGCGTAAAAAGCCCCACTATTGCAGGAACGTATAAATTTATATGAATTAGATAGAGGAAAATCGATTGGAATTTTTAACAGATTACGCTGGTTTTTTGCTGAAGTTGGTTAGCATTGTGTTGGCGATTGTTTTTGTATTAGCAATGGCCGCAAGTGGTAAGAAAAAGTCTCAGCCAGGCAGTTTGTCAGTGACGAAGTTGAACGAAAATTATGACAAAATGAAAGCGGATTTAGACGGACAGTTACTGGATAAAAAAGAGCTAAAAAACAGAGAGAAAGAAAAAAAGAAACAGGAAAAGCTAGAGAAAAAAGCGCAAAAGAAATCGTTAAAAGACGACAAAACGGAAGAGATAGTAGAAGAAAAGAAGCGTTTGTATGTATTGGATTTTGATGGCGATATAAAAGCGTCTGCTGTGGAATCCATGCGTGAAGAAATTACTGCTATATTGAGCGTGGCAAAGCCTCAAGATGAAGTGGTTGTACGTTTAGAAAGTGGTGGCGGTGTGGTTCATGGTTACGGTCTAGCGGCATCTCAGCTACAACGTGTTCGAGAAGCGAATATTCCATTGACGGTTTGTGTGGACAAAGTCGCAGCCAGTGGCGGTTACATGATGGCGTGTGTGGCGGATAAAATCATTGCGGCTCCTTTTGCTATTTTGGGTTCTATTGGTGTTGTGGCTCAAGTGCCTAACGTGCATCGTCTATTGGACAAAAGTCTTGTTGATGTGGAGCTTCACACTGCGGGTCGTTACAAGCGTACTTTAACCATGTTGGGTAAAAATACAGACGAAGGTCGTGAGAAGTTTAAGCAAGATTTGGAAGACACTCATGGATTGTTTAAGCGTTTTGTGTCTGGTCAGCGTCCACAGTTGGACATTGAAGCCATTGCAACAGGCGATACTTGGTACGGTTCTGAAGCTGTAGAGAACAAACTAATCGACCTTGTGATGACAAGTGATGCTTACTTAGTTGCCCAATACGCAGAAGCGGATGTGGTTCAAGTGACATACAAACAACCGAAAGGCATGGCCGAGCGTTTGGGGTTGTCGGTTTTTTCCGCACTAGAGCAAAAAGCGGTTTCATGGGTGAGTAAACTGACTCAGACTCGTGGCTATTAATTGATTGGGGTACGCATTATATTGAATGCGTACCTGTTCAGTGACGGCTAATTGAAAGCGACACAATAAAAAAAGGGTGATATGGAAACGTATCACCCTTTTTTTATTGTCGTATGTTTATGGCGCACGGAAGGTTTTTTAAGGGTTACTCAAAAAGAATCGGTGTGGCAAAAGGTTGTGTTGTCGAGTTTGTGTCTGTTGTAGTGTCTACTTTTGCTGAAGTCGGCTGCAGTTCATTGGTGCTTTGTAGGTCGTCGTAATTCAGACTTTGTCCCGTTTCTGGCGTGATGGATCGCATGGCAATCGCTTCTAGAGCATCTTCCAGATCAATGGGTTTGAAATACAATAAGGTGCCGATGGTTGGGTGGTCTAAGTAGTTAATTTTTTTACTGGCGGTTTTATTGCTTAACTCAAGATTTAGAACAAGGGCTGGCTCATAAGCTTTAAAATCGACACTTTCATTGTTTTCTGTGGGAACGAAAGGTGAAAAAAACGAGTTGCTTTCTTCTGTCTCATCTTCTGTTGCTTCCGGTTGAGTAAAGCTGTCAAAGATGTAGTGTTGGTAATGAATGTCAGACTCTAAATAGCGACCAAGCTTAATGCTAATGTCTGCGGTCAATTCTGGGTAACCGTCTTTAATTTCGTTACTATAGAAGTCTTTGGTGATGACATCTCCTGGCTCTTTGAAAATCAGGGTCCATTTTTTATTGGCTAGGACGGTGACGTGTCTGCTTAATTTATCCTGAAAAGAATCAAATGGCGTGTTTTCAATTTGTACTGACGTCTGCTCAATGTCGCTGCCTTCTGACGTTGGTTCTTCAGATGCAAGGTTAGCGGTTTCGTCTTCGGTTAACCGTTTGATATCAAACGTAGAAAAGATACTGTCGTAATCAACGTGTTCTGTTGATTGGTCAGCTGGCCACAAGAAGGTCAGAATATAGCCTTCGTATGCTCTTGCTGTATCTGGATTGATTTGCCCGATGTCTGCAAAAGCGCGTGTGTTAAGTAAGCTTAATGATAAGGCGATAAGAGTCAGGGCTTTCAATGTAATAATTCCAAAGTTTTGGTTGTTTGTTGGAAGCGCTCATCAGCAGTGTTCATTGTTGCTAAGAACTTCAAAGTATCCGATCCCATGAGTTTGTATGTGTCAGGCTTAGTCTGAATAAGCTTGATTAATTTCATCGGATCAACAGGTGTTTTACTGTTAAAGAATATTTTACCTTCTTTTGCGTTCGCTTCAATTTTATTAATACCTAATGTTTCTGCTTTGAGTTTTAACTCAGTCTGGCGGAAAAGGTTCTTGGTTGCGTCAGGCAATAAACCAAAACGGTCGATCATTTCCACTTGCAGATCTTTTAGTTCTTCACTCGATTTTGCACTGGCAATGCGTTTGTATAAGATTAAACGAGAGTGCACATCCCCTAAATAGTCTTCGGGAATAAGCGCAGGCACTCTAAGGTTAACGTCTGTTTGTTCTGGAGAAAAGATATCGACGTCAGGAGATTCGCCATTTTTCAAAGAGTTTACAGCACGATCCAACATTTCCATAAAGAGTGAGAATCCGACGTGTTCTATGTGTCCGCTTTGACCGTCTCCTAATAATTCACCTGTGCCGCGAATCTCTAAATCGTGAGTGGCCAAGGTGAAGCCTGCGCCTAATGTATCAGCAAGAGAAATGGCTTCGAGGCGTTTTTCTGCGTCGCTTGTAACCTTTCGGTCGCTTGGCGTTAAGAGGTAGGCGTAAGCTTGTTGGTGAGAACGACCTACGCGGCCTCGTAATTGGTGCAATTGTGCGAGACCAAATTTGTCTGCGCGCTCAATAATAATAGTATTTGCGTTCGGAATGTCGATGCCGGTTTCTATAATCGTAGAGCAGACCAATACATTGGCGCGTTTATGGTAGAAGTCCGACATGACTTGCTCTAATTCTCTTTCGCGCATTTGTCCATGACCGACGATAACACGAGCTTCTGGAATAAGTTCTTCGAGCTCTTCAGCGGCTTTTTGAATGGTTTGTACTTCATTATGTAGGAAGTAAACCTGTCCGCCACGGTGCAGTTCTCGTAAAACGGCTTCTTTAATTTGGTGGTCGTCTCTTTGTTTAACAAAGGTTTTAACCGATAAGCGTTTTGCTGGCGGAGTGGCGATAATCGACAAATCTCGAATGCCTGAAAGAGACATGTTCAATGTTCTAGGGATCGGCGTTGCGGTCAGTGTGAGAATATCCACTTCGGCGCGTAACGCCTTAAATTGTTCTTTTTGTTTCACCCCAAAGCGATGTTCTTCATCTATGATCACCAAGCCCAGATTGGCGAATTTAATATCGCTTTGAATGAGCTTGTGCGTGCCTACAACAATATCGGCTTTGCCATCTTGAAGGCGATCAATCGCGGCGTTCGATTGTTTGCCTGAGCGGAAACGAGATAAAAGCTCAATTTCTACCGGCCAATCTGCGAAACGGTCACAAAAGTTTTCATAATGTTGTTGAGCGAGCAGGGTCGTTGGCACAAGCACAGCGACTTGTTTGCCGTCTTGTACAGCTAGAAAGGCGGCACGCATAGCGACTTCTGTTTTACCAAAGCCTACGTCACCACACACCAATCGGTCCATTGGTTTTTTCGCTGACATGTCATTCATGACTGCATCAATAGCCATTTGTTGATCCGGCGTTTCTTCAAATGGAAAACCTGCTGAAAAGAGTTCGTACTGATCGTCTGGTTTGGCGAATGCATAACCCACACGCGCTTCACGCTTCGCGTAAATTTCCAATAATTCAGCGGCGGTGTCACGAGCTTTTTCAGCGGCTTTTTGTTTTGCTACGCTCCATTTGTCCGTGCCCAGTTTATGAAGAGGAGCTGTGTCTTCGTCTGCGCCTGTGTAGCGTGATATTAATTGCAGAGAAGACACGGGAACGTAAAGCTTGGCGTCGTTGGCGTACCCGAGTGTGAGCAATTCGGTTTCCTGTCCATCGATTTGTAAGTTGGTTAAACCCAAATAACGACCAACGCCATGATCAATATGCACTACTGGTGCGTTCATTCTAAGTTCAGTTAGGTTGCGAATAATGGCGTCTTCGCTGATGTTGTTTTGCTTGTTGCGTCTACGATGCTGAGAGGCGCGTTCGCCTAAAATCTCACTTTCAGCAATCAAAGCCATTTTGTCGCTAATCACAAAACCACGGCCAATATTGCCTTCCGTAATCGCCAGAGACTGGGTGGATTTAGTGAAGGCTTGCCAGTCGTTTACTTGCTTTGGCGCGATTTTGTGTTTTTTTAGTAACTCTAATAGTGCTTCTCGGCGGCCAGCGGATTCTGCAACAATCAAGACACGAGCGCTGGTGTTGCTTAAAAAGTGTTGCAGTAGGTTTAATGGTTCAGGGGATTTTGAGTCAATTTTGACATTATCGAGTGCTTGATAGTTTGGATGCTGGCCTTCTGAAGAAAAAATGACGCTAGTGAAGTCATTTAGACGAGCAAATAGCTCGTCTTCCCTGAGGCAAATTTCACTTGGTTCAAGAATAGGGTGTTCAATATTGTAATTTAACGATTCATGGCGACTCTTGAAGTCTAATTGAATGCTGCCTAATTGTTCGTTAAAGGTATCGGAGCGAACGATGAGGGTGTCTTTTTGAAGGTAATCAAACACGCAGGCAGTTTGTTCGAAAAATAAAGGCAAATAATATTCGATGCCAGCAGGAATGAGACCGCTGGAAATGTCTTGGTAAATCGGGCTGGTCAATGGCGCCGTTTCAAAACGCTCTCTAAAGGCTTGGCGAAATTGTTGAATGCCCTGAGGTGTGGTTGGAAACTCTTTGGCTGGCAGCATTTTGATTTCAGATACTTTATTAATACTGCGTTGGGTTTCAGGATCAAACCAGCGAATGGTGTCTATGTCGTTATCAAACCAATCTATACGGATTGGATTCTCTGCGCCCATTGGAAAAACATCCATTAATGCGCCACGAACAGAATATTCACCATGGGCATGAACGTTTTCTACATTTAGGTAGCCGGCATTGGTGAGCTTTCTTGATAGTTGTTCTAAAGGTAGTTCTTGGCCTTCTTTTAAGTGAAAACGCTGAGCGTCAATGTGTTGTTTCGGGCACAGTCTGGTTAGGCAAGAAGCAACGGTGGTTAGTATTATTGGCTTTTTTGCTTCTGAGATGTTGGCCAGTGTTTCGAGTCGTTGAGAAATAATGTCTTGATGTGGTGAGAATGCATCGTAAGGAAGAGTTTCCCAGTCACTGAAGCGTAATAAGGTATTTTTGTTTTGATTAAGGAACTGAATTTCATCTTCTAATTCATTGAGCTCAGCCACCGTGTTTGCCATAAAAAGAATAGGTTTCTTTTGTTGTGCTGCAATCTCAAGCAATTGTAGCGCTTTTCGGCTGCCGTCTAGGCCTGAAATGATATTTTTAAAGCCTGGTTTAAGTGTGATGGATACAGAGTCAGTCATAGTGTTTTTTATCGTTCTCTTGTGGCGGAGAGTGTTGATGGTGTGGCATGTTTTTGTGTGGCTGGCGATTTAAATCGTCGTGTTGTCAGCAAAAATAAGCACTTATCTTGAGTGTGAGCTATTATTTTTATGATAAGCAACTTCGTGAGTGATCGCATTCTTTATATTGTCCGTAATGATAAATATCCAGCAGCGTTGCGAGGCTCTTTTTAACTGTGACTATTTTGCTCTATGCTGCGCTTATTAAGTCGACCGATATTGTGCGTTTTTCCTAGCATTATCGCAACTCAGCATGACTTGTATATGTGTAGGCTTATAACTTAATTGATTGGAATGGCTTATTTTTTATTTAAGCTTTTTATAGTGAAGGTGTATTGTGGAAATGAGTTGTTCTTTTTTTGTTCAAAAATGTTGGGAATAACAAAAAAGTTTCATTTTTAAGTAAAAGTTGGGGATCAAAGACGGTGTCGTGTGCTGGTCAAGGCGAGTAATGATCTTTATAATACTTCGGTTTTTTGGTGAAGTGAGTTTGTGCTTTACAATTATCTTTACGTTAATTGTTCGCTTATACATGTTTTCCCGGAGGGGGGTGTAAGCACTGCACATTACGCTTTTTGTGTTCAATTTATTGTTGGGCAGAACATATGTTTAAAATCTCAAAAGGCCTAAATCTACCGATTTCTGGTGCTCCTAATCAAGCGATTGAGAGTACGGTTACTGCAACCGCAGTGGCTGTTATCGGTCCTGACTACCATGGTATGAAACCTACTATGCTGGTTAAGGAAGGAGACAAGGTCAAGAAAGGGCAAGTTATCTTTACAGATAAAAAAACGGAAGGTGTAAAATATACCGCGCCCGCTTCAGGAACTGTATCTGCAATCAATCGTGGTGAAAGGCGTGTTTTTCAATCGATTGTTATTAATGTTGAAGGCGATGAGTCGGAGACATTTACTGCGTATTCTGGCACTGAATTAAAATCTCTAGAACGTGAAAAAGTGGTGACTAATCTGGTTGATTCTGGATTATGGACTGCTTTTCGCACACGTCCATTTTCAAAAGTGCCTGAGGTCGCCTCAGTACCTAACTCTATTTTTGTGACGGCAATGGATACCAATCCATTGGCTGCTTCTCCTGAAGTGGTTCTTGCAGATCAGGCGGAAGCATTTGCTGACGGCCTTACTGTCTTGACGCGTTTAACAGAAGGTAAGGTGTTTGTTTGTAAAGCACCGGGAGCAAAAATTCCTACTACCTCAGATGTGACGGTTGAAGAGTTTGCTGGTGTTCACCCTGCAGGTCTTGTTGGAACGCATATTCATTTTCTTGACCCAGTCAGCGACAAGAAAACCGTATGGTCTGTAAATTACCAAGACGTTGTTGCTATTGGTAAATTATTTGTTACAGGTGAATTAAGCTCTGAGCGTGTTATCGCTCTTGCAGGTCCTCAGGTTAAGAATCCTCGCTTGGTTCGTACTCAAGTTGGCGCGAGTTTGGCTGATTTGGTTGCTAACGAATTGGCGGAAGGTGAGAACCGTGTTATTTCAGGTTCGGTTCTTTCTGGTCGTAACGCATTTGGTCCTTTTGCCTTCTTAGGTCGTTACCACTCTCAAGTATCTGTATTGCTTGAAGGTCGTGAGCGTCAAATGATGCATTACTTGCGTGCTGGTGTAGAAAAACATTCCATTATGAATGTGTTCTTATCCAAGTTAACTGGTAAGAAGTCGTTTGATATGTCAACGACAACAAACGGTAGTGATCGTACTATGTTGCCGCTGGGTAATTTTGAACGCTTGATTCCAATGGATATTCTGCCTACTCAATTACTACGTTCATTAGTAGTTAATGATACAGAGCAAGCTCAAAAACTTGGTGCGCTAGAATTAGATGATGAAGATTTGGCTTTATGTACTTACAGTTGTTCAGGTAAGTTCGAATATGGTCCGATCCTTCGTGATTGCCTAACTCTAATAGAGAAAGAGGGTTAATTCATGGGGCTTAGAAAAGTACTCGATAAAATAGAACCTGAATTTCATTCAGGTGGAAAATATGAAAAATGGTATGCGCTTTTTGAAGCCGTAGATACTATTTTTTATCGTCCAAGCTCTGTGACGAAAAATGGCTCCCACGTTCGTGATGCGGTTGATATGAAGCGTATTATGATTTTGGTTTGGATGTGTACCTTTCCAGCTATGTTTTTTGGTATGTATAACATTGGCTACCAAGCAAACACTGCAATGGATTCCATGGGGATTGTCGCAGCGGATTCTTGGCGTCATGCCATTATCGGCGGTTTAACAAACTATGATGCCTCCAGTATCTGGGACAATATGGTATATGGCGCAATGTATTTCTTGCCTGTTTACCTTGTTACTTTTGCTGTAGGTGGTTTTTGGGAAGTTTTATTTGCTTCAGTTCGTAAGCACGAAGTGAATGAAGGTTTCTTTGTTACTTCTATCTTGTTTGCATTGTCGTTGCCTGCCACTGTGCCATTATGGCAAGTTGCTTTGGGTATTAGTTTTGGTGTTGTGCTTGCTAAAGAAGTCTTTGGTGGTACCGGTAAAAACTTCTTGAATCCTGCATTGGCTGGCCGTGCTTTCTTGTTCTTCGCTTACCCAGCTTCTATGTCGGGTGATGCGGTTTGGACTGCAATCGACGGCTTCTCTGGCGCAACAGCATTAAGTCAATTAGCTGCTGATGGCGTCGCTGGTTTAACAGTTGTTTGGCAAGATGCTTTCTTCGGCTTCATTCAAGGTTCAATGGGTGAAACGTCTACGTTAGCGATCCTAATTGGTGGTTCTGCGTTATTGATTATGCGTATTGCGGCTTGGCGTATTGTCGCTGGTGTTATGTTAGGTATGGTTGCTACGTCTTCTTTATTTAACGTAATTGGCTCAGATACTAACCCTATGTTCGCAACGCCTTGGTATTGGCATCTAGTTTTAGGTGGTTTTGCTTTCGGTATGATGTACATGGCAACGGACCCTGTGTCTGCTTCTATGACAAACCGCGGCAAGTGGTTTTATGGTGCTTTGATCGGTCTAATGGTTGTGTTAATCCGTGTTGTAAACCCTGCATACCCAGAAGGTATGATGTTGGCTATATTGTTTGCTAACTTGTTTGCGCCGTTCATTGATCACTTTATCGTACAGGCGAACATTAAACGGAGGGTTGCACGCAATGGCTAGTAATAACGATAGTATTAAAAAAACCATTATTGTTGCCTTGTCTTTATGTTTGGTATGTTCTGTTTTTGTTGCTGCGGCAGCAGTTGGCTTGAAACCAATTCAGAACGCAAATAAAGATTTAGACCGTAAGAGAAACATCTTATCTGCAGCAAATATGCTGGATACCTCTACTTCAGTAGATGAAGTGTTTGAAAGCATTGAAACACGCCTTGTAAGCTTGAAAACAGGTAGATTTGCAACTGACGCTGAAATTAATCAAGCGGGTATTGATGTTGCAACATACGACCAACAAGCGGCTGCAAAAGATCCTGCTTTGTCAGAAGTTCTGGTAAATGATCCAGCGAGTATTAAGCGTCGTGCTAAATTTGCTACTGTTTACTTGGTGAAATCTGATGCTGGTATTGATCGTGTTATTTTGCCTGTTCATGGTTACGGATTATGGTCAACTATGTATGGCTTTATTGCGCTAGAGAATGACTTTGATACTGTGATCGGTTTTGGTTTCTATGATCAAGGTGAGACGCCAGGGTTGGGTGGTGAAGTAGATAATCCAAACTGGAAAGCTTTATGGGAAGGTAAGAAGATTTACAATGACCAAGGCGAAGCGGTTATTCAACTTGCTAAAGGTGGTGTAGATAGTGCTGATCCTCAAGCGATCCATAAAGTAGACGGGTTATCTGGTGCCACATTAACAAGTCGTGGTGTAACCAACCTTGTTCAATACTGGTTAGGCGAAGAAGGGTTCGGCCCTTTCTTGTCAGTGCTACGTAGCGAAGGAGATCAATAATGTCTAATGTAAAAGAAGTTCTTTTCGGGCCGATTCTTGCGAACAATCCAATTGCTTTGCAAATTTTGGGTATTTGTTCGGCTTTGGCTGTAACAAGTAGCTTAAGCGTTAGTTTGGTAATGGCGATTGCTCTTACCTTGGTAACGGCTTTTTCTAGCTTTTTCATTGCTATTATTCGTAACCATATTCCAAACAGCATTCGTATCATTGTTCAAATGATCATTATTGCCTCTTTGGTAATTGTGGTTGATCAAGTGTTAAAAGCCTTCGCTTTTGAAATCAGTAAGCAGCTTTCTGTGTTTGTTGGTTTGATCATTACAAACTGTATCGTTATGGGTCGTGCTGAAGCCTTCGCCATGAAAAACGGTCCAGTGATGAGTTTCCTTGATGGTATCGGTAATGGTTTAGGTTATAGCGTAATGTTGATCATTGTGGCTATTTTCCGTGAATTATTGGGTGCTGGTAAATTGTTTGGCGTTGAAATCTTCACCACGATTCAGAATGGCGGTTGGTATCAGCCAAATGGTTTGATGTTATTACCGCCAAGTGCTTTTTTCGTTATCGGTTTGGTTATTTGGGCATTACGTGCTTATAAAACAGATCAAGTAGAAGCGCCAGAATACAAGATTGCTGCCAACTCACGTGCTCAGGAGGCGCTTTAAATGGAACATTACATAAGTCTATTTATTAAGGCTGTTTTCGTTGAGAACATGGCGTTAGCCTTTTTCCTTGGTATGTGTACTTTCTTGGCTTTGTCCAAAAAAGTAGAAACAGCGATTGGTCTAGGTATTGCGGTTGTTGTCGTATTGGCTATTACTGTCCCTCTGAATAATTTGCTTTATCAAAATCTATTAGTAGATGGTGCACTTGAGTGGGCAGGTCTACCAGGCGTTGATCTGAGCTTCCTAGGCTTGTTGAGCTACATTGGTGTTATCGCTGCTGTGGTTCAGATACTGGAAATGACATTGGATAAATATGTCCCAGCGCTTTATAACGCATTGGGCGTGTTCCTGCCTCTTATCACTGTTAACTGTGCAATCATGGGTGCGTCTTTGTTCATGGTTGAGCGTGACTATAATTTCAGTGAAAGTCTTGTGTACGGTGTAGGTGCTGGTGTTGGTTGGGCGCTTGCGATTGCTGCGCTTGCTGGTATTCGGGAGAAACTTAAATATTCAGATGTTCCTGCAGGTTTGCGTGGTTTAGGTATCACGTTCATTACTGTTGGATTGATGAGTTTGGGTTTCATGTCATTTTCTGGTGTGCAGCTGTAATTCGCTGCACAGTGGGACAAACCAAGAATAAGGTTTAACTAACATGGTCGACTTAGAGATTATTCTGGGTGTGGTGATGTTCACAGCTATCGTGCTGGCATTGGTAGCAATCATCCTTGCTGCTCGTGCTCGTTTGGTAAGTACTGGTGACGTTACAATTCGCATCAATGGTGAGAAAGAAATTACTGCTCCTGCGGGCGGTAAACTGTTGCAAACACTGGCTAACAGCGGCGTCTTTTTATCGTCTGCTTGTGGTGGCGGTGGTACTTGTGCACAGTGTAAATGTAAAGTAACAAGTGGCGGCGGTTCAATGCTGTCTACTGAGCAATCACACTTTACGCGTCGTGATGAAAAGGAAGGTTACCGTTTATCTTGTCAGGTTTCAGTGAAACAAGACATGGATGTAGAGGTGCCTGAAGAAGTGTTTGGTGTTAAAGCTTGGGATTGTACGGTTGAATCTAACCCGAATTTAGCAACCTTCATTAAAGAGTTAACGCTGAAATTGCCTGAAGGTGAGAACGTTGATTTCCGTGCTGGTGGTTATGTTCAATTAGAAGCTCCGGCTCATACAGTTCACTACAAAGACTTTGATATTGAAGAAGAATATCGCGGTGATTGGGATAAGTTTAACCTTTGGAAGTTTACTTCTAAGGTAGATGAAACCGTTATTCGTGCGTACTCGATGGCAAACTACCCAGAAGAGAAGGGTATTGTTAAATTCAATATTCGTATCGCTTCTCCACCTCCTGGAAAAGATGATTTACCACCGGGTCAAATGTCTTCTTATGTCTTTAGCTTGAAACCAGGCGACAAGATTAAAGTCTATGGTCCTTTTGGTGAGTTCTTTGCCAAAGATACTGATGCTGAAATGGTCTTTGTTGGTGGTGGTGCAGGTATGGCGCCAATGCGCTCTCATATCTTTGACCAACTTAAGCGCTTGGGTTCAAAACGTAAGATTACGTTCTGGTATGGCGCTCGTAGTATGCGTGAATCCTTCTATATGGATGAGTACGATAAGCTACAAGAAGAGAATGATAACTTTGAATGGCATTTGGCATTGTCTGATCCGCAACCAGAAGATAACTGGGAAGGTAAAACAGGCTTTATTCATAATGTGCTTTATGAAAGCTATCTTAAAGATCATCCAGCACCAGAAGATTGTGAGTTCTACATGTGTGGGCCTCCAATGATGAATGCTTCTGTGATTAAAATGTTAGAAGATCTGGGCGTAGAAAAAGAAAACATCTTACTCGATGATTTCGGTGGCTAGAGCCTAAATAAAGACCCACCTTTTGGTGGGTCTTTATTTTATTGATGATGAAAAAAGATTCTTTATGCGTAAAAAAATACTGTTTTCTGTTTTTGTGTTGATTGTTGTTGCGGTGGTGTACCGCGTTTCCTCTTTTACTCCTGAATTGGTTAGCTTCTCTGGCCCTACAATGGGAACCACTTACACTGTAAAATTTTATACAACACCTGATGTTGAAGATGCACGTAATTTAAAGAGTGAAATAGACTCTGTATTAGTAAAAGTAAATAAATTGATGTCAACTTATGATCCGACATCTGAATTATCTGAATTTAATAAATTGAGTGCAGGTGGCGAGGCGGATATCAGTCGTGATATGGCTTATGTTGTTGAAAAAGCCTTGTTAATTAGCCAAATGACGAATGGTGAGTATGATGTCACTGTAGGGCCTTTGGTGAACCTGTGGGGGTTTGGTCCTGGTAAGCGTGAAGATAGAGTGCCAAGCGATGAAGAGATTGAGCAAGCTAAGTCCCGCGTTGGTTATAAGTATTTGATGCTTGATGATACTCATTTGTCTAAAGCAAAAAATGTTTATGTTGATTTGTCCTCTATTGCGAAAGGCTATGGCATAGATAAAATCGGTCGTGCTTTGGAAAAACGTGGTGTTGAAAGCTACCTAGTCGAAGTCGGTGGTGAGATCCTTTCTAAAGGTGTGAAGCCTGATGGTACATTTTGGAAAGTGGCTATTGAAAGTCCAGCTGGCGGTCATGAAGTGGCAAATATGGTCATCGCATTAAATGATGTTGCAGTCGCAACCTCGGGGGATTATAGAAACTATTTCGAAAAAAATGGGCAGCGTTATTCTCATACAATTAATCCAGTAACAGGTAGGCCTGTTACACATCGTTTGGTGTCTGTGTCTGTTGTGGATCCAAGCACAACGATGGCCGATGGTTTAGCAACCGCGATTACGGTATTAGGCCCTGAAAAAGGCTTGGCGTTTGCTCAGCAGCATAATATCGCTGCATATTTATTGATAAAAACAGATTTTGGGTATGAAGAGCAGCACTCTGATGCTTTTCAACCTTACTTGAAATAATATTTTATTCGCTTTTAGGAGAAACAGTATGTTGACGATTGTTTTGGCATTTGCCTTGATGCTTTTGTTGGTTGCCGCTATGGCTGTTGGTGTTTTAATGGGCCGTAAACCTATTTCAGGTTCTTGTGGTGGTATGAGCTCTTTAGGTATGGAAGTCGCTTGTGATATTTGCGGTGGTGATAAAGGCAAGTGTGATGAAGAAAACCAAAAAAGCTCAGTGGTCAAAGAAGTAGTAGATAATACGTTTTACGACGCGTCCAAATAATTCAGCTGGAAGAGAGTATTATGACAACAACAAGACGTTATGATGTTGTAGTGTTAGGAACAGGTCCTGCGGGTGAAGGTGCTGCGATGAGTGCGGCGAAAGCAGGAAAAAGAGTGGCTGTGGTTGAAGCGAGTTCACAGGTTGGCGGTAGTTGTACACATTTGGGAACCATTCCGTCTAAAGCTTTACGTCACGCTGTAAAAGAGATTATTGTTTTTAATACTAATCAAATGTTCCGTGATATTGGTGAGCCTCGTTGGTTTTCTTTTCCAAAGGTGATGGATCGTGCGAACAAGGTTATTGATAAGCAAGTGATGGGCCGTACTGAATATTACGCACGTAATAGAATTGATATTTACTTTGGTAAAGGTAAATTTAAGGATGCAAATACGGTCGAAGTTAATACTTATGAGCAAGGCCCTGAGTTATTAGTCGCTGATAAAATTGTTATTGCGACGGGGTCTCGCCCATACCGTCCTGAAAACATAGACTTCTCGCATCCTCGTGTTTATTGCTCTGATACAATTTTGAGCCTAAGTCATACGCCACGTTCTTTGATTATTTATGGTGCTGGTGTTATCGGTTGTGAATATGCGTCTATCTTTCGTGGTTTAGGTGTTCGTGTTGAGCTGATTAATCCAGCTAAGAAATTATTAAGCTTCCTTGATGATGAAATTACAGACGCATTAAGCTATCACTTACGTGATAATGGCGTCCATATTCGTCACAATGAAACCTACAGCTCGGTTGAAACCAGTGACCGTGGTGTCATTATGAATATGGTGTCAGGTAAGAGAATACGTGCTGATGCCTTGTTATTCTGTAATGGTCGTTCAGGTAATACTTTGAATCTTGGTTTAGAGAAAATTGGTCTAGAAGCAAATGGTCGAGGCCAGCTTGCTGTGAATGATGCTTACCAAACTCAAGTTGAGAGTGTTTATGCGGCTGGTGATGTGATAGGTTGGCCGAGTTTAGCAAGTGCTGCCTATGACCAAGGTCGTGCTATTGCAGCCAATATGTTTGGTTTAGAAGGCGGTGAGTTCATTAGTGAAGTGCCAACTGGTATTTATACTATCCCAGAAATCAGTTCGGTTGGTAAAACAGAGGCGGAGTTGACTGCGGAGAAAGTGCCGTATGAAGTGGGTCGAGCGTTCTTTAAGAATACCGCGCGGGCTCAAATTACAGGTGAAGCGGTGGGGATGTTGAAAATTTTATTCCACCGCGAATCTTTGGAGTTGTTGGGGATTCACTGCTTCGGCGACCAAGCGTCTGAGATCATTCACATTGGTCAGGCGATAATGAAGCAGCCTGGTGAGCAGAATACCTTGAAGTATTTTATTAATACCACATTCAATTACCCAACAATGGCGGAAGCATATCGTGTCGCAGCCTTGAACGGCTTTAACCGAGTGTTTTAATGTGTAAGTTGAAATGACTTAAGGAATAAAAAAGCGCCTAATATCTTCATATTAGGCGCTTTTTTTTGAGC